>CAZYTV010000050.1:0-20319 GCA_964650455.1 uncultured Chitinophaga sp.
GGTGGTGACGGGTGCTTGTACTTTAAGCAATTCCTAACAGTACACATTGAAAGTCACCGAAAAATATGTCTGGACCGGCCTGGCGGAAACCAATTTTATCAGTGATCAGATCGTATGGACCGGAAATTACAGCCGCAAAACGATGGATCTGAAATCGGCCTATTCTCAATTAAAAGAAGATGAAAGAAAGATCAGGAGTTATCTGAAAGGGAAAGGAGTTGCGGATGCTGAAATGGTTTTTTCTGCAATTTCAATTGACAAGGAATTTACCAGCCGTTATGATGACAATGGCCGGATCACGGGCAGCGAGTTTACCGGGTATAACCTGAGGCAGAATGTAACCGTGGACTCTAAGGATATTGAGAAAGTGGAAAAGATTTCCCGCGAAGTCACGGAACTGATCGAGAGCGGGATTGAATTCAATTCGTCCTCTCCCTCGTATTATTATACCAAACTATCCGAACTGAAGATCGACCTGCTGGCCAAGGCTAGTGCCGACGCCAAACAACGGGCAGAGACCATTGCCAAAAACTCAGGCAGCGGACTGGGGTCAATTAAGAAAGCGAATATGGGCGTATTCCAGATTACCGGGCAGAACAGTGATGAGGATTACAGTTATGGCGGTGCGTTTAATACCAGTTCTAAAAATAAGACAGCGTCGATTACGATTAAGATTGAGTATGCGGTGGATTGAGAGAGGTTGGTCGTTTGTTGTTTAGTCGTTTAGCGGAAGTTCAGTATTTAATGAAAGTTTTTATAAACAAGGAAGGGTCCGTCATATCGGACCCTTCCTTGTTTATTGTTTGTTTCAATGTCAGCGACGGCTGTAGTTAGGAGCTTCTTTGGTGATATCAATATCGTGTGCGTGGCTTTCATGCATACCGGCATTGGTGATCTTGACAAAAGTGGCACCCTGCAGGTCATTGATATTTTTTGCACCGCAATAACCCATACCGGCGCGTAGTCCGCCGGTGTACTGATAAACCACTTCACGGAGTAAGCCTTTGTACGCCACACGTCCTTCGATACCTTCGGGTACATATTTTTTTATATCAGCTTCCGGGTCCTGGAAATAGCGGTCACTGCTGCCGGTAGCCATGGCACCCAATGAACCCATACCCCGGTATTCTTTGAATTTTCTTCCCTCATAAATGATGGTCTCACCCGGACTTTCTTCTGTACCGGCAAAGATGCTGCCCATCATCACACAATTGGCTCCGGCGGCAAGCGCCTTCACCATATCCCCCGTATAGCGGATACCACCATCGGCAATCAGCGGTATATTTCTGGCTTTTAAAACGGAAGCGGCTTCCATAATAGCGGTCAGTTGCGGTACACCGGCACCAGCCACAATACGGGTGGTACAGATTGACCCCGGACCGATACCCACTTTCACGGCATCCGCTCCGGCTTCTGCCAGGGCTTTGGCACCGGCGGCTGTACCCACATTGCCGGCGATCACATTCATGTTTTTGAAATTCTTCTTTACACTTTTCAACGCATCAATCACGCCTTTGCTATGTCCATGTGCGCTATCCAGGGCGATCACATCCACACCCACGGTCTGCAGGGCTGCCACGCGGTCCAGCATATCTCTGGTGATACCCACACCGGCACCCACGAGTAAGCGGCCAAAGCCATCTTTCACCGCATTGGGATGACTCTTGAGTTTTAGTATATCACTATAGGTAAAAAGACCGGTGAGTTTACCCTGCTTGTTGATAATAGGTAATTTCTCCACCTTGGTCATTTTGAATAATTGTTCCGCTTTTTTCAGATCGGTTCCTTCCGGGGCGGTGTAAAGATTTTCTTTGGTCATCACTTCACTCACTTTCCGTTTTGGATCATCTTCAAAACGCAGGTCGCGGTTGGTAAGGATACCCACCAGTTTTCCGCTTTTATCTATAATGGGAATACCTCCGATCTTATTTTCCCTCATCAGCCGTAACGCGTCACCGATGGTGGCATCCGCATGCAGGGTTACCGGATCGATAATCAGTCCGCTTTCACTTCTTTTTACTTTACGTACCTGCTCAGCCTGTTTGTCGATCGCCATGTTTTTGTGCAGGATACCGAGTCCGCCTTCGCGGGCCAGGGCGGTGGCCAGGGCTGCTTCCGTTACCGTATCCATGGCGGCAGAGAGCAGGGGCACATTGAGGGTTATGTTTTTGGTCAGGCGGCTCTTTATTTCCACATCACGGGGCAATACCTGGCTGTAGCCGGGCATCAGCAGTACATCGTCGAAGGTCAGACCTTCACCAAAAAATTTTGCGTAATTGGGTTTGGAGGGGGATTTTCTTGTTGCCATGTGCAAAGATAGCGCAAGCGAAAAAATCCCCCAAATGAAAATTCTCAGCGGATCAGGGTCACGGTTCCTTTGCGGAAAACATCCTTTCCGGTATCCCGGTGCTTATAACTTAACATCCAGACAAATACACCGGGGTTCTGCAGCAGTCCGCCGAAACGGCCGTCCCATTTTTCCTGCCAGTTGCGTGACTGGAAGATCAGTTGTCCCCAGCGGTTATAGACACGGAAATCATAATTGTCTGCCTTGAATGCGGTATGCGGGTGGAAATAATCATTCAGCCCGTCATTGTTGGGGGTAAAGGCTGTTGGTACATCTATCAGGCAATAATCCAGTACTCGTACCACTTTGCGGGCACTGTCCACACAACCCAGGGTACTGTTATAAGCCATCAGTTTCACGGTATAATAAGCCTCCACATTCCGCGCTGGGAAAAGATATGGGGGCGGATCCTTCAGCGTACTGCTGCCGGTCACATCATATTTCCATAACCAGGAAGTGACGATGCCGGTACTGGTATTGACCACTTCGAGCGGGTCTTCCGGACAAATGATATCGGGCATGGTAAACGAAGCCCTTACTTCATTGTTGAGAACAAGCTGCAGGCCGGATGTATCCGAACAGGTGCCATTGCTCACGATCAGTTGAATATCATTCGTACTGGTGGAGGGGAATATGATACTATGTGAAGGGGTGCTGGCCTGAATAGTATTATTGAACGTCCAGTTCCAGTTATTGACCTGATGCGCACCATTATGGGTGAATGTATATGTATTCTGTAAACAACTGAGTGTTGATGCAAAGGTAAAGCCGGCATTCACGGTATCGGCGGCAATAAACGTGCGGGTATGCTGGGGCATCTCCTGGCCGCACTCATCCAGGATCACCGAACCATCATTGCCTGCTTTCAGGGTGAGCTGGTACGTGCCGCCCACATACACGGGGGTGGTGAATTTAACAATCGCATAATCCGATTTCCCATTGACGCAATTGCCATAGGCCGTAGCCACGGTAAGCGGGGCCGGACCGTTTACAACAAAATCACTGCCATCCGGACTGATCGTATTACAGGCGATCTTCTTGGGGAAATAGACGATCACTGAATCGGTGGCGCAACCGGCTTTGCCCACACTGTCGGCAAAAATGGGTTGAGGGATCGCATAGAGAAAGGGCACCTGTTCATCCACGGGAATATTTCTGCCACAGTTATCCCGTAAAGTATTGGCATCCGTTCCGTTCCGGATCACCAATTGGTAATTGTTATTGGTAAGCGGGGCAGAAAGGGTCAGTACTATTTCATCGAAGTCAAAACCGAAAGCACAGGAGTCCGGGGAAGCGGAAATTACGGTTGACACTGCCGGCAATATGCTGAATTCAGATCCGGAGGCTGTATAACTGTTGCATCGTACTTTTTTATTCAGTTTTACGGTGATCCTTGTACCGTCACAATCTGCCCTGGCACTCAGCAGGTGCGGCTCAAGTGGGTCGGTTATAACAGCGGTGCCACCGGTAAAAGAAAGGGAGTAGCCGCTTTGCGTATCTGTAAAATGGCTGACCATCAGGATATATTCATGACCAACAATCAGAGTGGGCATTTTAGCAAATGTGGGCGCATTGTCCGCCGGAACGGATGCACATTGAATCCCGGTAGTACCAGTGGCTGATGCTCCGGTAGGTCCATAAGTACCGGCCCAGTTACCGGTCACAATCGTTGAGTTGTCTGTAAAGATCTGGTCCGGGTTTTTCCCTGAAATATCGTAGAGCTGCCAGTCATAATCCTCGTTGGCGGCCAACGGAGTGATGGTAAATCCCAGGGTGCCGGCTACATAACAGGTAAAGCGGTAGTAATACGGGTTTTTATTCTGGTAAGCCGCCCCGCCTGCTGTTGAGCCCGGGCATCCCGGTACAAATATGTCAAAGGTGGAACAAATGGGAACACTGTTCTGCGTGAAAACCGTTGTACCACAAACAGGAAAGGCAGTCGATGGGGTTTGCCCCAGATTGGAACAGGGCTGGGCCTTCAATCCGGCCGAAAAAAACAGGATAAACAGAATCAGGAATAGATATTTCAGTAAGTTTCGGTTCATGGAATGTACAAAAGGTGAAAATCAGACAATCAACAGGCTTTAAACGTTGCTTTTCAGGCCAGCCGGTATTGCTTACCGGGCAAAGATAATACCACAGATTGTAATTCTAAGTTAAGGAGAGCCCCGGCCACCCCGCTGCTGCTGAGTCCGCTGCGGAGATGGAGTTCATCAATGGGGACTGTTTCCTTTTCTTTTAGTAAATCAACGATGATTTTTTCTTCCGGACTCAGTTCAATAAACAATTCCCGCTGAGGGATCCGTCCCTGTTTTTTAGTATTTTCCTGCCAGCCCAGCATCTCGATCAGTTGGTTGGGTTCAGTGAGCAGCATCGCTTTATTGGACCGGATTAACTGGTTGCAGCCGGCACTTTTATGATCTGTTACTTTACCCGGAACGGCAAACACATCTTTATTATAACTATTAGCCAGTTCGGCGGTGATCATACTTCCGCCTTTCTCGCCGGTTTCGATCACAATCGTCGCATCGGTCATACCCGCCACGATGCGGTTACGGCTGGGAAAATTATGTTTATCCGGCTTTGTCCCGCAACGGAATTCACTTAATAACCCACCCCCCGTATTTATAATATCTTTCGCTATGCCGCTATGTGCGGGAGGATACACCTGGTCGAGTCCATGGGCCAGCACCCCAATGGTGGATAATTCATTTTTTAAAGTCGCTTTATGGGCAATGGCATCAACGCCATAGGCCAGTCCGCTGACGATGGTCGCTTTTACAGCAGCCAGGGCTTCCACCATTTTTTCTGTCTGCTGCCTGCCATATTCGGTATTGCTGCGGGTACCGATGATGGCCACCATACGGGACACATTCAGATCCGCTTCACCCTTCCTGAAAAGAAGGGTGGGGGAATCATAACAGTTCAATAAACGTTTGGGATAAGCGGGATCAGAAAGAAAAACGGAACTGATCCTGTTTTTTTCCATGAGACGGATTTCTTCCTCTGCCAGGTAAAAGTCACGGAAACGCACAATCGAATCTGCCCGAACGGGACCGATCCCTTCGATTTTTTCCAAAAATGATTTTTTGGCGTGAAAGATTTCTTCCGCCTCGCAATGCTGAAGTAAAATCTTCGCCTGTACAGTGCCGATATGGGGCACCATCGTCAGCGCAAGCTGGTAAATAAGGTCTGAACGCATAGGTATAAGGTCAGACCCAAATATAGGGGGATGGATGCAAAAATTATTTACCGACCACCCTTAGCTCTGTTCTCCTGTTAATAGATCGTCCGGCTTCGGTTTTATTATCCGCAACCGGTTTGGTTTCCCCATACCCTCTGGCGGTCAGCCGTTGCAGGGATACCTGTTTGCTGACCAGGTAGCTGACCACGGCTTTGGCGCGGTTATTACTCAGGGCCAGGTTATCAGCCGGTTTGCCAACATTATCCGTATGCCCGCCGATTTCGATTTTAACAGCAGGATTATCAAGCAGTAACTGAACCAGGAGGTCCAGTTCGGTCTGGGATTCAGGTTTGAGTTCAAATCTGTTGACATCAAAGAATATATTCTTCAGTACAATATTGGCATTGACTTCAAAAGGCTGAAGCCCGATATTTTTTTCATAGGTGGTATCCGGATTACTCAGTTTCAGTGAAAAATTATCGGAGTAAAACAAATACCCTTTCCGGTTTACATTAAAGGCATAATCTTTTCCTACCGGCAAAGTGATCAGGTATTCCCCTTTTTCATTGGTTTCGACCCGGGTCATGGGTTGTTTGGAATCAAGATCGATCAGTTCCACCGTGGAGAGCAATCCGGCATTTGTTTTTTTATCAAAGACTTTTCCTTTTACCCAGAGGGTTTTAAAGGGCCTGATATTTTCCCTTAATTCAAAACTGTAAATATCCAGTCCGCCTTTTGAATCATGGCGATCGCTGGCATAATATGCGGTCTTACCATCAGACGCAATAAACAAAGTGCCTTCCCGGTCAATGGTGTTGATCGGGTAACCGAGGTTAACAGGCCGGGTCCAGTTATTGTTGGGCTGACGGCGGACAAAAAATAAATCCTCGTCACCATAGCCCTGCCAGAACGAAGAAGTAAAATATAAAGTCTGGTTGTCGGCATGGATAAAGGGACATTGTTCATCTCCGGGTGTATTGATCCCTCCGCCAAGATTCTCGGGCTCACCCCATTTGCCATTGGGTTGTACCCGGCATACATAAATATCACTGCCGCCATAGCCACCAAAGCGGCGGCTGACAAAATAGAGTTCGCGTTTATCCGGCGATAAGCAGGGCTGCGCATCCCACTGATCTGTATTGATACCCGGCCCCAGGTTGATGGCCTCACTCCACCCCTTTTCTGTTTTATAGGAGATATAAAGATCGCAGCCGCCCATACCATCTTTGCGATAACAACCGGTAAAGACCAGCCACTGCCCGTCCTGCGAAATATTCTGGGCACCTTCACTGTTCTCCGTATTTACATTGCCCTCCATCGGCCTGGCGCTGCTCCAGCTGCTGTCTTTGTTTTTCTGACTGTAAAAAAAATCTTCGTTGGTGCCGTTGAGTTTGCGGGTAAAAGCGAATTCGTTCCCATCGACCGTTAAACAGGGAAAATATTCTGATTCACCGGAGTTAATACTGTCTCCCATATTCCGCGGGGCAAATACATAATTTTTCTCCGGGTTATTTCTGGCGTACTCCAAGGCAAATTCGTAAGATCGTTTCCGCTTGCCCAGGTTCTCCAGTGTGATCGGGTTATTCGGTTTCTTTTTTTCCAGGAGTTCATTCACCGCGGTCAGGGCTTTTTCAAATTCACCGATTCCGGCGAGGTTCACACTATAGGGTAACCGTTCGGGCAATGTGTAGCTGGAGTCGATGGCAAAAGCCTTCTCGTAATTTTCGATACTGGTCCGGTAGTTTTTCATTTTGCCATAGAGATTGCCCATGGCCAGGTAGGCATCCACAAACCGTGGATCTGTTTTTACCGCCTGCTGCAACAAACCAAGCGCATTGACATAATATCCATCCGCTGCCCGTTCATAAGCCTGATCAAAATATTGCTGCGCTTTTTTATTCACTTTCCCCGGATCGTAGGGTTGTGAAAATCCGGTCTGGAGGGAAAGAAAACAGAGGAATAATAGGAGTGTTTGCTTCATGCAGGGAAATTGGAAATACAATAACGAAGCTAAGCTAAAATTATTCCTCATTTTAGCGGAAAATGTTAAATGAAGGAGGGTGCTTCGGCAATGTTTCGACAATGCTTCGACAAGCTCAGCATGACAAGAGCACCGGCTCAGCATGACAAGAGCACCGGCTCAGCATGAAAAGGGATCAGGGGACGTTGATGTACTTATGTACCTGCAGACTCAGTTCCCATTGGGGATGGGCTTTGATGTACTCAATAATCAGGGGAGTGACCTGTGCGGCTTTATCCCATTCGGGCTGGAGGTATAACTTACAAGTGGGGGAGACCAGTGCCGCATATTTTTCTGCCCATTCAAAATCGCTTTTATTAAAAACCACTACTTTCAGTTCATGGGCATGTGGTAAAATTCCGGGCAGTGGTTCCTTGAATTTTTTGGGAGAGAGACAGATCCAGTCCCAATAACCACTGAGCGGATGGGCGCCGGAGGTTTCGATATTGGTTTGTATGCCCGCAGCTTTTAAGGAAGCAGTTAATGCGTTCAGGTTATGCATCAGCGGTTCACCGCCGGTGATAACTACCAGCTCTGTGGCTGTTTTTTTTACTTCCTGCACCAGTTGTTCAATACTGTATTTCGGATGCTTATCTGCGTCCCAGCTATCTTTCACATCACACCACACACAACCCACATCACAACCACCCAGCCGGATAAAATAGGCAGCCCTTCCCTGGTGAAAGCCTTCGCCCTGCAGGGTATAAAAATGTTCCATTACCGGAAGCAGCACCTTATCATTCTTCACTTCATTCATTTTTTACTGGCTTAGTTCTTCTGACTGCAGGAGCGATACGTATTTTTCATCAGGGCGGCAATGGTCATAGGGCCCACGCCACCGGGTACGGGGGTGATCCAGGAACACCTGGGGGCTACATGGTCGAAGTCCACATCCCCTTTTAATTTAAAGCCGCTTTTTTTAGTGGCATCTTCCACACGGGTGATACCCACATCAATCACA
Source organism: uncultured Chitinophaga sp. (assembly GCA_964650455.1). Classification (GTDB taxonomy): domain Bacteria; phylum Bacteroidota; class Bacteroidia; order Chitinophagales; family Chitinophagaceae; genus JJ008. The sequence goes on from CAZYTV010000050.1 coordinate 8,513, forward strand.
ATCGCTCCTTCTTTTACCATATCCGCGGTGATGAAACCAGGTTTACCTAGTGCAGCAACAATAATGTCCGCCTGCAGGCAAAAGGATTTGATATCATTTGTCCGGGAATGACAAATCGTAACCGTGCAGTTGCCCGGGTTACTGTTGCCGCTTAATAAGATGCTCATCGGGCGGCCCACGATATTACTGCGGCCCACCACCACGGCATGCTTACCTTTTGTATCAATTTTAAAATGCTCAAGTAGTAACATGATACCATGCGGGGTGGCTGGTACAAAGCTGGGAAGTCCCTGTACCATATATCCGATATTGATCGGGTGGAAACCATCCACGTCTTTATCAGGGTCAATACAATTGATCACTTCTTCATCGGAAATATGTTTGGGCAGGGGTAACTGCACCAGGATGCCATCAATATCCGGATCCGTATTCAGATCGCGGATCTTATCCAGCAGTTTTGTTTCACTGATTGTTTCTTCAAAGTGGATCAGGGTGGATTTAAAGCCCACTTCTTCACAGGCTTTTACCTTGGCTGCCACATAGGTGGAACTGGCTCCATTGTTTCCCACCAGGATCGCCGCCAGGTGGGGTATTTTTTTACCCTCTGCATTCAGCTGGGCCACTTCTATCTTGAGTTCATCCCTGATCGCCTGGGAGGCTTTTTTGCCGTCTAAAATTTGCATGGCGCAAAGGTAGGTTTTGCCCGGGTAAGCCGGACTGTTGATAAATAATCGGCGACGGTTATTTTCTCACATTTTATCCGAAATAAATTCGGGCTAAAACCTTATCTCATGATCAGACGAATCCTATCTGCGCTGTGGGTCAGCGCCTGCCTGCCATGCACGGCAAAGGCACAACAATCCCCCGTGCCGGTTATCCCTTTTGCCGGTACAGGGGCATACAGTCAGTTACATACGGATATTTATTCCGGTATCCAGAACATTGCGTCACTCTCCACTCTTAAAGACCCGGGTATTGGCGCAGGTGGGGTACGGCCCTATTTGATGTCCGAATTAAGCAGGTACCGGTTACAGGCGGTGCTGCCCGTACATTCCGGAACAATTGGTTTAAATGCTGACCTGCGGGGCCACGGAATGTATGCGGAGCGTCAGTTTGGACTATCCTATTCCCGGAACCTGGGAACAAAACTGGCGGCCGGGCTCCGGTTTACCTACAACAGTATCCGGATTGCCGGGTATGGTCAGACAGGAACTCCTGGAGTGGAAGCGGGTGTAATACTCCATATTAGCGGCCAGGTACATGCCGGGCTGCAACTTTTCAACCCGGCAGGTGGTAAATGGGGTATTGAAAAAAAGGAAAGACTTCCGGCCGTATATGTTTTCGGACTGGGATATGAAGCCTCATCTGTTTTTTATTGCAGTTCCGAAATCATCAAAGAAGAAGATCAGCCGGGATATGTATCCCTTACTTTTCAATATAAACCGGTGCCCCGTTTATTGCTGAGAGCCGGTATGGGTACCGGAGCTTCGGTTACCTGGGCCGGTGCTGGTTTTCTGTTTAGCCATTGCCGTTTCGATCTCTTTGTTTCCTTTCATCCTCAACTCGGTATTACACCGGGTGCCGGGTTATTGTTTCAGATTAAAAAAAAGGAATTATGGGCAAATTAAAACAAATAGCTGCCGTTGTTTTTTTCACCGGTATTTATTTTACAGCACTGGCACAGGCTGTACCAGAACAAGAACTGGAAAACCTGGCGGCAGAAACAGAAACGGAATCAGAAGATGATAATGCACTACAGGAACTTGAACATATAAGGGCCAACCCGGTGAACCTCAATCAGGCGGAGGCCGGGGATTTAAAACAGTTGCCCATGCTCAGCGACCTGCAGGTGGAGTCTTTTTTAACCTATCGCCGGTTGTTGGGAAAATTGCTTCATGTACTCGAACTGCAATCCATACCCGGATGGGATCTGGCTACCATTCACCAGGTGTTGCCCTATGTCCGCACTGGGGCGGTAATGACCATAGCTACAGAAACAGGACAGCGGTTCAGACAGGGAGAACACCAGTTGTTACTAAGGTTGTCACAGTCGCTGGAAAAAACGGATCCCTTTAAAACATCCATTGCAGAAAATGGGTACCAGGGAAGTCCGTTACGGGTATTGTTCCGGTATACCTACCGGTTCAAAAACAGTTTGCAATACGGTTGGCTGGGCGATAAAGATGCAGGGGAATCCTTTTTCAGGCAAGGGCAAAAAAGGGGATTTGATTTTTATTCGGTTCATCTTTTTGCAAAGCGGCTGGGTTTGATACAGTCACTGGCAATCGGCGATTTTACAGTGAACCTGGGACAGGGACTGATTCACTGGCAAAGCCTGGCATTCAGAAAAAGCACAACAATTACTGCGGTAAAAAGACAATCAGCCGTACTCCGGCCTTATCATTCTGCCGGTGAATATAATTTTCACCGGGGGCTGGGTATTACCCTTCAAAAAGGAGCTGTCGAGACCACGGTATTTGTTTCCCTGCGAAAGATCAGTTCCAACATTAACCGGGATACCCTGCAGGGGGATGATTATGTGAGTTCATTGCTGAACGGGGGGTATCACCGCAACAACAGTGAACTGGAAGACCGCAATAATCTTTCACAGTTTGCTGCCGGCGGAAATATTCAATACCGGAAAAGGCCGGGGCATATCGGGTTGAACGGGGTGTATTACCGCTTTTCAATTCCATTACAGAAAAGGGAGGAGCCCTATAACTATTTTGCATGGCGGGGCCGCGTTTGGAAAAATGCGTCTGTTGATTACAGTTATACATTCCGCAACATTCATTTTTTTGGTGAAGCGGCTTTTGACCAGGGTGGTCATACTGGATTTATAAATGGATTTTTGGTCAGTGCTGATCCGAAAGTGGATCTGTCTTTTGTGCACCGGAAGTTGCCGGCTGCTTACCAGTCTGTGCAGGGAAATGCTTTTACTGAGAATACCCTTCCGTCCAATGAAACCGGTTTTTTTGCCGGTATCAGTATCCGTCCGGTTAATGGCTGGAAACTGGACGGCTATTTTGATTTTTACCGGTTTCCCTGGCTGAAGTACCGGGTGGATGCACCCGGAAGAGGGCAGGACCGGGTGGTACAGTTGAGTTATACGCCCACCAAGGAGACTTTACTTTATACCAGGTTCCGGCAGGAGTTCAGGTTGGGTAATGGTTCAGGTGATACGTCTGTTATGCAAGCGACAGGCTTTATTTTGCGCGAAAGCTGGCGGACTCAACTGAATTACAAATTATCGGTGCATTGGACTTTACGCAGCCGGGTTGAATTGTCCTGGTATAACCGAAAGGGGTCAGATAAGGGAAATGGGTTTCTGACTTTTATGGATTTGCTTTATAAACCCCGGTTAAAGCCATGGTCTGGGGGATTACGCCTGCAGTATGGAGATACAGACGATTATAATTCAAGAATTTATGCTTATGAGAATGATGTGATGTATAGTTATTCCATACCCGTCTTTTCAGGGAAAGGCTACCGATACTATATAAATATGCAATTTGACCTGGGAAAAAGTTGTTCGGTTTGGGTAAAATGGGCCCAAACGCATTTTTTAGGAAAAAAGTATGTCGGTGCTGAGCCGGAGCTACTGGCGGGGACTTCCAAATCAGACCTTAAAATCCAGTTGCGGTATATATTTCAATAATTATCAATACTATTGGAGATCAATAATTTTTGTCCATTTTTAACTATTTGTTAAAAAAAAAATTAACTTGCCGCAGCATATTCTAAGGCATTTCTGTCGTTGTTTAGCATCCTTACCTTCGAAAATTTATCGGATTTCCCTGATAATCAATGCTTTTTAATTTTAAAAATTAACGTTAACATGAGAAAAATTGCATCACTGTTCACGATGCTAATGCTTTTTTCTGTATTAGCATTCGGTCAAAACCGGACAATTACCGGTACTGTGACCGATGAAAAGGGCGACGCTGTGCCCGGCGCATCTGTAAGAATTAAAGGAATTCGTACTGGTGTTGCTGCCGATAACTCCGGCAAGTTCAGCATTTTAGCCAATACCGGCGACGTGCTGGTGGTGTCTGGTACCAACATTGAGACCATTGAAGTAACGGTTGGTGCTGGTAACTCTGTAGCCATTCAGGCGAAATCAAAAGCAACTACCGGTACTGAGGTAATTGTTACGAGTGCTTATGGTATGAAAAAGTCCTTACGGAACGTTTCTACCAACACGCAGGTAGTAACTGGTGAGCAACTGAACACCATCCGTCAGACCAACCTGAACAATGCCCTTGCTGGTAAAGTTTCAGGTTTGCAGGTTAGAAGCCAGTCTTCTGCCAAGCTGGGTAACGCCGGTACAGGTTCACTCCGGCTTCGTGGTGAAACTGGTTTTGGTGGTGGTGGAGAGCCTATCTATGTAGTAGATGGTACGATCCTTCCCAACATCAACGATGTGAATATGGATGATGTGGAAGATCTTACTGTATTACAGGGACCTGCTGCTGCTGCGATCTTCGGACCGCAGGGTGCACGTGGTGCGATTGTAATTACCCTGAAAAAAGCTAAAAAGAATGCCAAAGGTGTTGGTATCGAGGTTAACCTGGGTGCACAACTGGATAAAGTATATATCCTCCCCAACTACCAGAACTCTTATGCCGGTGGTAACACTGCCGACATGATGAAGTACACCTGGAAAGCCGGCGATCCTGAACTGTGGAAACGCCTGGATGGTAAATATTACCATGATTATTCGGATGACGCCAGTTGGGGTCCCCGCATGGTAGGTCAGGAATATATTCCCTGGTATTCCTGGTATGATGGTCACCGTTATGCCGGTACCACCACTTCCCTGGTTGCCCAGCCGAACAATGCCCGTGATTATTATAATACGGGTGTGGTGCTGAACAACTCAGTGAGTTTCTCTAAAGCAACTGATAACGTATCACTGCGTTTAGGTTTCAATAATGTGGATGCTAAAGGTCTCGTACCCACCACAAGATTGAAAAAGAACGTATTTAATATGAGCGGTTCTATTGAACTGACTAAGAAACTGACAGCTTCAATCAACTTCAACTACGCCACCCAGATCCTGAATGGTGAATTTGATGACCAGTATTCTAACCAGACTACCGGTTCATTCAACCAGTGGTTCCACAGGAACCTGGATATGGGTATTATTAAAGAACTGAAAGATCTGCGTACTCCTTCTGGCATCTGGTCCAGCTGGAACCATAACAATCCGACAGTTTACGATCCCGGTAACGAGAAAGCCTTTTATGCCGGTAACTACTGGTATAACTTCTACAAATGGTTTGATCTTGTGAAGCCCCTGACCCAGACTGACCGTTTCTTCGGTGATATCACCCTGAACTACCAGCTCTCCAAGAGTCTGCGTATAAGAGGTACTTACCGTAAGCAAAGTAATATGGTATGGAGCGAAACCAAGTATTCTTCTGACCTGCTGGAGAGCGGTACACAGACTACCGGTAACTGCGGTGAGTGCCGTGGTTATTATGGAACATCTACTTCCAATGCCAACAGAACTAACATGGAGTTACAGGTGAACTATACGAAGACATTCAATAAATTCTCCGTTAACGCCAATGCCGGTACAGATATCTTCCGTCAACTGATCAAGGGGAATAACGCCAATACCGTAAATGGTCTGAGTGTTCCTAACTTCTATGCGATCAATAACTCAAAGGATCAGCCTAATGTTGGTAACAGCCGTTCTGATTATCGTTATAGTGCACTGTTCTTTACCGGAGCGGTTTCATATAACGATATGCTGAACCTGGATATTACTTTACGCCAGGACTGGATGTCTGACTTACCTCCTTCCAAGCCTTTTGTGGCTTCAAAAGCGGCTGGTTTCTCTTTCATCTTCAGCAAATTGCTGCCTGATGTTAAATGGCTTTCATTTGGTAAACTGCGTGCTTCTATTGGTCAGATTCCCGGTGGTGTAGGCACCTATGCTTACCCTGGATTTGCCTATGGTGTAGGCCAGTTCCAGTGGAATGGTAATATCCTGATGGGTACGCCGAATACCCTGGTGGATCCGAATATCCGTGGTTTTGTAACCACCCAGAAAGAAATTGGTATTGACTTGGAATTCCTGAAAAGAAGAGCCGGTGTATCATTTACGTACTGGAATGGTGATGATAAAGACTTCGCCACTACACTGGCTATCAATGGTGCCAGTGGATTTACGGGTTACCTGACCAATGCCGGTCTGATCACCAAGCGTGGTATGAACTTCAAATTAATGGGCCGTCCTGTTTGGAACAGTGCTGTTAAATGGGAGATCAATGCCAACTGGGGTATCCTGGCTGAAAATAAAGTTAAAGACCTCGGACCTGGCATCAACCAGACTACTGGTATTGATGGTGGATGGGGAACAACAGGCCCTTACATGCTGCATAAAGTTGGTTACGATTGGGGTCTGCTCTTTGGTAACGGTATCAAGCGTATCAATGGACAGCCAATCCTGGATGCCAACGGTTTATATGTAAACGATCCTTCTGTAAACTATGGCAGCGTACTGCCTAAGCATACATTCGGTGCACAAACCACTGTTGAGTACAAAGGATTTGTACTGACTGCCAACGCTGATGGACAGATTGGTGGTAAATTCTTCTCCCTGTCTGATATGTGGGGAAGTTATTCTGGTCTGACTGCACGTACAGCGACAACCAATGACAAAGGAAATCCGATCAGAGATGCAGTGTCCGATGGTGGTGGTGTGCATGTGTTTGGTGTGGATGCCAACGGTCGCCCGGTTGATTATTATGTGGAAGCACAGGATTATTTCCACGGTCTTTATAATAACAGGGCAATGGACTTCTTTGTATATGACCTGACTTTCATCAAACTCCGTGAAGTATCTGTAGGATATAACCTGCCGGTGAACAAATGGAGTTTCCTGAAATGGGCTACCAAAGCAACACTTTCTCTGACAGCCCGTAACCCGGTGCTGATCTATGCCAAGACTAATGACTTTGATCCTTCAGAGATCAGTGATGTGAGTGGTGAAAGAGGTAATATGCCTGGTACAAGAGGCTGGGGTTTCAACCTGAAATTCGGATTCTAATTTGACTAATGTTTAAAAAACCTAAAATGATTAATATGAGAAAAATAAGCATTCAAAGGTTGGTGGTGCTTCCTCTTGCCTTGGGTTTGTTTTTTACCAGTTGTAAAAGGTATTCCTCCGATTTCGGGGATACCAACGTAAACCCAGGGGTAACGGGTAGCCCGATCCTTGCAGCCCTGCTGACAAACGTAGAGTCAGCAGTTGCCGGCTACTCCTCCAATACACGTGCTGGTTTGTATTGCCAGTATTTTTCTGAAACTCAGTATACAGACGTTTCCCTGTATTCACTTCCCCAGATCAATTTTGAGGGTGAATATTCCGGTATCCTGTATGATCTTCAGAATATCATCAATACCAACAGCAGCAATAATATGACCCAGGTGGCCAGGATTCTGAAAGCCTACTTCTACAGTACGATTACTGACCGTTGGGGTGATGTTCCTTATTCACAGGCGCTTCAGGGTAACAGCTCACCTATTTTTGACAAGCAGGCTGATATCTACCCCGCGATGATTCAGGAACTGACCCAGGCTGTTGCTTCTTTTAATACATCTTCTGCGATCAGTGGTGATATCATTTATGGCGGAAATGCAGCTAAATGGAAGAAGTTTGCCAATTCCCTGCGTATGCGCCTGGCCCTGCAGCTGACGAAGAAATTCCCGGCTTCCAGTGGTTATGCAGCCCAGCAGTTCAACGCTGCGTTGAATGATGCTGGCGGATATATTACTGATAATGCTGATAATATGGTGGTGGTTCACCCCGGTGGTAATTTCAAATCACCCTGGTATAACCTGTATGATGGCCGTAAAGACTTTGGCCAGAGTGATGTAATGGTAGGCGTTTTGGCTTCCCTGGGGGATGGACGTCAGACTTCTTATGGTACATCCACAACCGGTGTTCCTTACGGACGTCTCCGTTCTTATGTAGATCCCTGGACAAGTGCTAACCCTAACTGGTCAAGAATCCTGAAGGAGTCTTTACGCCCTGAAACAGGTTCAGTAGTGATTTTAGCTGCTGCCGAAACCTTTTTGGCCCGTGCAGAAGCTGCAGACCGTGGCTGGACTTCTGAGAATATGAATACCGTTTATCAGGCTGGAATCAATGCTTCATTTGCACAATGGGGTGTTGCTGCACCTGCTGCTGCATATTTTACCCAATCAGGTGTGGCTTTAGCCAATCCTGCCGGTACGGCTGCCAATATCAGAAACCTGGCTATTCAACAATATATTGCCGGTTATCCTGATGGTATGCGTGGCTGGAATATCTGGAGAAGAACAGGATTCCCGGTTCTGACTCCTGCTCTTGATGCCACCAACAGTTCCAAGCAAATTCCCCGCAGGTATACCTACGGTCAAACCACATACGGATCCAATACAGCGGCTACTACGGCTGCTGCAGGACTCCTGCCTGGTGGGGATACCCAGGATTCTAAAATCTGGTGGGATCAGTAATTAATCATCAAATAAAATTAATAACAATGCAAAAGAAGTTTTCAATATACCACCTGCTCTTCCTGGCACTGGCTTTCTCTTCCTGCATCAAGAAAGAGGTAACGCCCTTGGCAGATGAGGGTAAGACTTTTATTAAAATCCTGGAAGGGCCGGAGAATAAAACATTCCTTTCTCCCTTTACAGGCGTGAAACCGGTTCCCCTGTTCAGCGTAAGAAGGGATGCAAATTCGAATGCAAGCCTGCAATCAACTGCCCCTATAACGCTCACCCGCATTGATGCCCTGGTGGACCGTTATAATGCAGATAACGGTACTGATTATGAACAATTACCGGACAGTCTTTACACCCTGGCTTCCTATATTGCTAAAAGTGGCAATACCTACACTTTTGACATGTTAGCTGGTGATTTTGCCAAGGAGTTCGCTGTTAACCTTAACGGTTCCAAATGGGATTTGTCAAAAAAATACGCCTTAGGCTTTGCCCTGACCAGTGTAGGGTCTAACGCTACCAAATCCAGCGGAAGAGATACAGTTGTAGCCCTCATCTCTGTAAAAAACAAGTATGATGGTGTTTACAAAGTAACCGGTACAATGGTTGATGTGAGCAATCCCCTGTTTGTTGGAAGTTTCCCCCTGGAGTGGGAGTTACAAACAACAGGTGCCAGCAGTTGTGTAGTGGTGGATAATGTTCAGCTCGGTATTCCCGGTCACGTGTTTAACTCTGCCGGCGGTGGTGCCCCCAACACTTATTATGGTTCTTATGGCCTGGTGGTTAATTTCGACCTTACCACTGATGCCATTTCAAGTGTTGTAAACTACTATGGTCAACCTGCAAGCAACACCCGTTCTGCTGCCCTGGATCCCAGTGGTCTCAACCGTTACAGTGCTTCTTCTAAGACAATTGATATCAAATACTATATGATACAGCCAAGTGTGATACCCACACCGCCCAGTATCCGTGTATATTTTAATGAGCAATGGTCTTTCCTGAGAAGCAGGTAAGTACTTAAATTTTCTGATTCATAAGGGCTGCAACCATGCAGCCCTTTTTTTTGTTAGTTTTACAATATTTAACTGTTGTAATTATTCTTTTATGGAAGTCAATCAGCCCGAAAACCAGCTCAATATCGAGATCTCCGAAGAGGTCGCTGAAGGTACCTATGCCAACCTGGCCATTATCACCCATTCACACGCTGAGTTTGTTGTGGATTTTGTCAATGTAATGCCCGGCACACCCAAAAGCAAAGTAAAATCCAGGATCATTCTGACCCCCCAGCACGCTAAAAGACTGATGAAGGCACTGACAGAAAATATTCTCAAATACGAAGCAGTAAACGGCCCGATCAAGGACCTGGAGGAGATTCAGTTACCGTTGAATTTCGGGGGACCTACGGCTCAAGCTTAACTAGTTAGTAGTTTGTAGTCGGTAGTTAGTAGTCAACAGCCCTTTCTTAGGAGATTATCTTAAAAATAAAAGCATTTATCGGAATTTATCAGGGTTGTTTATCATATAATTATTCAGTTTGCCTGTTTCTTCATTTAATAATGAGAGCACCTTGTGTTCTTCTTCACTGATATATTCGCAATCTAAACAGAAGTCAAGCCAGACTTGCGTTTCAGTATTTTCAGTTTCTGCATCATTCAGTTTACTGATAAAATAATCTTTATACCTTCTACGGCGGTAGCCTTCAGCAATATTTGTACAAACAGACCTGGATGATCTTCTTATCTGATCCGTAAGTGAATATTTTTCCTCAGTTGGGAATCGCTTGGAGATCTGAAATATTTTCATAGCCAGCTCGTAACTTTTTTTATACGCCAATAAGTCCTTATAATATCCCATGCTGATGGTATTGTTCTATTCAATTATTCTATTTCTTCCCTGCTTTCAATCTTTCCGCATAACACGCCGACTACTAACTGCTATCTGTTAACTACTAACTAGATAAGTCCTTCGTCCGCAAAACTAAAATACCCCTCTTCGCTCACGATGATATGGTCCAGAACGGTGATGTCGAGGAAGGCGGCGGCTTCTTTGATCTTGAGGGTGAGTTGTTCATCGGCACGGCTGGGCCGGAGGCTGCCGGAAGGATGATTGTGACAGAGGACCAGGCTGACTGCATCCTGCTCCAGAGCTTTGCGGAGTATGATACGGGGATCAGCAACCGTACCGGTGATTCCACCTTCGCTGACAACTTCCAGGTGTTTGATCTTATTGGCCCGGTTGAGGTAAAGAACTGCAAATACTTCATGCCGTAAATCCCTGAAGCGGGCCTGGAGCAGAGCGGCAATATCCTGACTGCTTCGGACCAGGTCGCGGGGCAGGGGAGTGGCAGCCTGCTGGCGGCGGCCGAGTTCTAAAGCAGCAACAATACTGATGGCTTTGGCCTCTCCAATGCCTTTTATTTTCATCAGTTCCTTTACCGACAGTTTACCCAGTTCCACCAGGTTGTCTTTGCCCAGTTTCATCACTTCTTTTGCCAGGTCAATAGCCGATTTCTGTCTCGTGCCGTTATGGATGAGGATGGCCAGGAGCTCGGAATGGCTGAGGTTTTCTGCACCTGCGTATAGTAATTTTTCGCGTGGCCTATCGTCTTTTGCCCATTGATTAATCGGGTACTTGTGCTCTTGCATGCAACAACGATAGTCAATATTTTTACATCAGTCAATACCACTTTCAGGTAATGATACAGGCCCGTTCGACATCCACTCTATGAAGATCATTAAAATCTGATGAACATGAAAACCAAGACCTTTACCCCCATGGGATCTTTGCATCCTATCATTTTCTTTGTAGTAGTTTATGTAGTGGCATTAATGCTGTCTATCTTTATCTGCTCTTCCCTGTTTTACACGTTTAGCAGTTCCTCATCCCGTTCTACCGGCAAAATTCAGCCAGTGGAAGAGGTAGCGCCTTCCGGAAACACGGTGGTGGCTGCCAGTACGGTGAGCCTGCAGCGCTGATCCTGTTTGAGGTCAATATTTTTGGCGACGTCATGCGGTGATTGCGGTGAGAGTAATATCTTCGCCGCACATTTATCCCCGTCATGCATTACGCTAAAATATTTGCCGGAACCGGCTCACAACTCCTGGCTGAACAAATCTGTAAACGTTATGGGACCAAACTGGGTAAAGTCAATATCCAGCGGTTCAGCGACGGCGAAATCAGCCCGATCTTCCTCGAAAGTGTCCGGGGGGACTATGTCTTCCTCGTTCAAAGCACTTTTTCCCCCGCAGAAAACCTGATGGAACTGCTGCTCATGATCGATGCAGCCCGCAGGGCATCCGCTTATAAAG
>CAZYTV010000051.1:0-20187 GCA_964650455.1 uncultured Chitinophaga sp.
CATCCCGGGTTTCTCCCACAATAACCCGATGAACCAGTTTCACCTGCAGGTAAGAAAAAAAGGGCAGTCACTGGAATTACTGGTAAATCAAAAATCTGTATTCTCCAACACCATGGTATTTTCAAACAGCGGGGTATTGATCCGGGGATTAGAATTCTCCCATTCCCGCAGTGACAGCGATAGCGAAAAATACTATATAACCAATATTAAAGTCGCGAAAGATTAAATACAGTCCGGCAGGAAACCTGTTTTTGCAGTAGGGTATACCTGACCGGTAAACCTATAATTTACTGAGACATCTCCTGAAAATAAGCTGGAGACACTATCAAGCACAAATTATGGCACTTAATAAAATTCTTACCTGCCTTTTCACTATTACCTTATCAGCATCCGTTTTTGCACAACTTACTCCTGAGCAACGGATCGAGGATAGTGTGATCGGCTGGTGGGACAACCAGAAATATGATAGTAAACTAACCCCTGATAATAATCCGGAACGTAAAAAAAAGATTGCATCACTGGACAAGCTGGTGGAATGGATGAAAAAATCGTACATCCCCGTTGGAGGTTTAGGCACGTATTCCCGGTTTATAAATGCGACCAACTGGGGAGTGCAATTTGCAGTCTGGAATGTCAGTTTTAAAAAAGAATGGCTGGATCCCAGAGGGAACTTCCGGCCTATCCCGGAAGAACTAACCAAATTTGGAGTACAGGTCAATGGCATTCCCGGCAGTTTCCCTATCTCCTTTATCAACACACCGGAACAATATCTGTTTACCTGGCAACCGGATGGCTATGGTTCCAATGATCAGACGAATCGAAAAAGAAGTCAGCTGGATCCTAAAATTGATCCGAATGCCTATCCTTTCATTACCCATATCAATGATGTTATAACTGTTTATCTCGCCCCTGGCAATAAACTGCCATTTATACCGGTGACCCGGGGAGAATACCTTAACCTTGCTGAAAATGCACTGGACCGGCAAACTGAAACTGAAAAAAGAGAAGTGGAGCAAAAATGGCCAGGCAATCCCAAAGCCCAGCAGGAAGCATTTGCTTACCGCAAAACTGAAATCGAAAAATACCGCAGTAATATTCAGCAGTTGAAGCTCCGGTATAAAAATTCGCTGAATGAACCCGCTGTTACCCGGAATATGCAACCCACATTCCGGAGCTTTGGGCTGGATCCGGATCCATTTGCGATAACGGAGAGGGAAAAAACAGTAAACTCCTATTATCCCGTTTATAAACTGACAAAAGATATGCTGGAGAAATGTAAAACCAGCCAGCCGCAATGGATCGCTGTATGGGTCCCCTATAAAACAAGGGAAGATGGCAACCAACTACTGGAAATGTACAGGTCCGTGACCCGGCATTTTAATTATGAGTTCGTATATAACTATTTCTTTGAACCGGAGAAAAACAAAGGTCTGTTCTACATACCGTCGAATGAAAAAGAATTAACCACGCGGCTGGAAACTTACCGGAGGAAAGTACATCATGCAAAGCCATTATCCCAGCAATCCCTGCCCACCGGTTTACTGTTCAATGATGACTTTTCGTCCTGTACTGAAGGCGGAAAACCATTGGGCTGGTACTTTTCCACTTATGGAAAACATGCGGTTATTGCCAGTCTGAAAAAGCACCCTGGCAAATGGCTGAAACCTGGTTATGCTTCAGATATTCATCCGGTATGGTTAAAAAAACCACTACCGGAAAATTTTGTGCTTGAATTCGATCTCGTAACCGATGAATTCACAAGCCGGACAGGCGGAGCGTTGCGCGTACATCTGAGTTCATTTCCCCTGGCGGAAGATGGCCGTGAAAAAAGCGGTCAGCCTGGTGTCAGTATTGACCTTCATATTATTGCCGGCAATGAAACTGATTTTAATAATAATAATTATATGGGGGAAACCCGCGTTGAGGTACACACTACTCCGGCCATTTATAAAGAAAACTATTCCGAAGGATTATTCATTAAAAAGGATTCACGTCTGTTTACCAATAAGAAAAATGAGTTGCACCTGAGACTGGAATTAAAAAACGGGGAAATCAGTTTATACCAGGATAACAAAATGATATGCTCCCAGGCGGATTTCAGGATGACATATGGCAAGGACTGTTCAGGTTGTAAATGGCCGGCCGGTACAAGATTTAACACCCTGTCTTTCCGGAATACGACCAACGAGGCAGAACTCAATGGAATTTATCTGTCAAATTTCAAAATTACAAGCAACTAAAAAACGGATAGTTTGGCGGAAATTGCAGAAAATGGCATTTATTCAAATAATAAAGTGAAAAACCCCTATTTCTGCTCTAAAATTGCTTTATAACTACTTCACTATCCTTCCCTTCCAAAAAAAAGTTCCTACTGACCCCATCCAAAAATCCCTGTTTTAAGGGACTTTCCGCAACCGGACAGTCATTATTTTTAATACATAAAAAGTAATATGAAAAATTGGATATTATTTACCCTGTGCCTTATTCCCCTGACCGGCTTAATGAGCCAGCAGGCTGAATATGACATTTTCAGCTATAGCCCGCCCAAGGGTTGGAAAAAAACAGTTACCAGTGGTTCTATCACCTATTCGATCATTGACACCAGGAGCAAAAACTGGTGCCAGCTCATCCTCTGCAAAAAAATGAAAAGCACCGGATCCATAGAAGCAGACTTCATAGAAGAATGGAATGAACTGGTGGTTAAGAATTATAAAGGTGCCAGTACTCCTGAAAAATCCGGTGCAGAAGAAGCGGATGGATGGAAAATGCAGGCTGGTGCCGGAAAATGGATATACAACAAAAAAGAAGTGGCTACTGTGCTGACCACTTTTACCGGCTTTGGTGTACGGGCCAGTATCGTATGTAATACCACCAGCCAGCAATATATTCCTGAACTGGAAAAACTACTCAGTTCAATGAAACTTAAGACAGATAACCTATCAGCAAATAACCCTTCCACGGAATTACCGGGAGCAATACCATCATCCGGTTATGTTTTCACCAATACAAAATTTGACGATGGATGGCAAAGTACCACCAGGGAAAACTGGGTTGAAACATCCAGGGGAAAAATCACAGTTAAAATACATTATCCAAACAAAAAAGCGGATGCATATAATTCAGTTCTTAAAACAGAGGATCTGAATGCCTGGGAAATACTGGTTGGACCGTATTACAGTCAGGTTAGAAATTTCAACTGGAGAAGCATCCAGAGTTATGAATCCATCAGCTTTATGGAAGCTGATGCCGTGGAAACATCCAGCGGCCGAATGAAACATATCGTCCTTTTCAAAAAACACTATACCAATGGTAATGGCCGCTACCTCGAGATTGTAGCAGATAATAAAGCTGATCTGGAAAATGAATTCGGCGCATACCATGAAACTTCTTATGACTGGGATAATTATGCCAATATCCAGTACCGGAACAAATTCGCTGTAGCACCCGGTGATCTGCTGGGCACCTGGAGTGCAAATGATTACGCATCACTGACCTATTACTACGTAAGCACCGGAGCCACCGCCAGTACCACCGCCACCAGTAACAGTCACCAGTTTACCTTCCTGGCCGGTAACAAGTATACCAGTGAATATGCCGGTGCCAGCGGACAGGTTGGAAATATGAAGTTCTCCACACAGTCGTTTTCAGGTAAATCCACCGTAACAGACTGGAATATTATTCTCACCAACCGGTTCCAGGGTGCGACTGAGAAATATGAAGCAAAATTTGAAGCGATCAAAGGTGGCCGGATTCTGATTATGACCGACCGGCTGGGTACGGTATTAACCTTAGTAAAAAAGCAGTAAAGATGAAAAAAACAACTTTATTAATAGTGGCCCTTAGCTGGATGGCCACCCTTTCAGCCCAGAAACAGGTTTTTGATCTCGCTACGTACACAGCACCTGGCGGCTGGAAAAAACAGGCCGGAGACAAATCAGTTCAGTTTACCCGGGAAGATAAAACAAAAGGCACTTTCTGTATCATCACCTTATTCAAATCAGTACCCGGAACAGGTATTTCAAAATCAGATTTTGATGCAGCCTGGGAATCTATTGTAAAAGAGATGGTCACCGTAACGGCGCTCCCCTCCATGCAGGACACGGCTACTGAGAACGGATGGGTGGCCCAGAGCGGCTTCTCCCCTTTTGAAGCAGATGGCACCAGTGGAATCGCCTTGCTGGTCACGATGAGCGGCTTTCAGAAAATGATAAATATTCTGATACTGACTAATACAGATGCTTACCAGGAAAAAGTATCTGGCTTTCTTGAATCGATCACCCTGAAAAAACCGGCTCCGGTAAAAATAATACCAGTTAAACCCGAAACCGTTAACCCGGACAAAACGCATACCCCTGTCACCGTTGCTGGTAGTTCAGGATATAAATTCACCACTACCAACTTTGATGATGGCTGGGTGAGCAATATAAAAGAAGACTGGGTGGAAGTTATTAAAGGTAATTTCAAAGTGCTCCTGCACTACCCGAATGCAAAAGCCGAAGGTGTAAACAGTGATGTAAATGTAATGTGTGCCGCCGCCTGGAATACCCTGGTAGCTCCCCGTTACAGTAACATTGAGAACTATGAAATCACTCCCGGTGTACTTGACTATTTGCGCCCCTATTATGCGCAAGCTAATCTGACGGAAAATGCCACAGGAAAACGGGTTTTCGTATCCCTTTTCAGGAAAGGACAGACCGGCTGGATTGAAATTATCAGCCCGGATAAACAGTCTTTCCTACAGACATTCGGACCGGATATTTCAAAAATTGATTATTATGCGGACAACAAAATCTGGGATAAACTGGTTGTGCTGAAAAATTACAATAAGTTTGCTGTTGCCCCGACGGATTTCAGCGGAAAATGGAATGATCATTTTGCCAGTAATACCTATTATACCAATGCCATTACAGGCATGAGTGCCGGCATGAGCACTTATTCATCCTCCCAATGGTTTGAATTCGGGTCAAAACAAAACTATAGATGGCAACTGGTGATGGCGAACTCATACGGCGGGGCCTCCAGCTTTGCTTCTGCCAAAGGTGACGGTACATTTAAAGTTATTAATAACTGGCAGATGCATTTCTCTGAACTGGAAGGGAAACCTAAACTTTTCGATGTATATTTTACAGCAACCAAAGGAGGCAGAATCCTATGGATGAATGATGCAAAATATCCCGGCAGTGGAATTTTTACGGGTTTTGCAAAAGAAAAATAACTATTAATCATATAACACATGAAATCAGTATTTCTTTTTCTATGTATGCTTCCCCTGATCGGATTTTCACAAACCCAGGACACTTATATCCGCCTGACGGATGTTAATGGCAAGCAAATCAACGGAAACGCAACCATGAAGGGATTTGAAAAATGGATACAGGCCTCCAGCCTGACCCCAGGGGGGAAAAACAATGTCCAGCTTTCATTTACAACCGGTATAACCGGTGCCTCAGCAGAACTTAAAAAAGCAATGCTGCAGGGAGAATTCCTGCTCAATGGCCAGGTATCTGTCGTCAAATCCGGTCTTTCCGGTATGACGCTGATTTATAAAATAAGCATGGAAAAAATAAAGGTAAATAGCTGCAGTGAAACACTTGGCTGCAATAATGTGATGGGAACTACCGTCACCCTGACGGCCACCCGGATTGGCTGGACCTATTACCAGCAGGATAAATCCGGTGTACAGTCCATATCCAATAAATATGGATTTGACAGCGAATCAGGCCGAGCCTGGACAAATTTTTAACCTAAAAATAAATTTCAGATGAAAAAAACATTTGCTATCCTTGGTTCATTGCTGATTGCCGCAGGGCTCAAAGCCCAAACCGCTCCGGCAGTAAGAAAAGAAACCGCTCCTCCCGTAACAAACAGCCAGGTTCCTGCTACAGGTACTAACATTATCAAAGGAGATAAAAGTGCGGTTGATACCCACATCAAAAATTCCGTCAACACACACAAAGAAACGAACAGCAATTTTAAACAAACCAATACAAATATCAAGCAAACCGGATCTCCCGTTAAAGGGAATAATGTGGTGACAGTCAAAGATATAAAACTGACTAATGACACAGCCTCTAAAGCCATAAAAATAACCAGTACAAAGGGTATGAAAGAAACACCTGCAATTAAAAAAACCATTTTAAAAAAATAAAGCTTTGTTCCTCAGTCCGACTATCCCACAGCCAACAGGTATTACGGCAAAACCAAGCCCGTTGCACGGGCTTGGCGTTTTTGCTGAAAAATCGTTTAACAAAGAGGAGACGATTGAAAAAGCACCTGTCATTCTGCTTCAGGCAGCGGATAAAGAACTGCTCCAGAGTACCCGGCTCTACCAATACTATTTCGTTGTGGACAGCCTTAAAACACCGGCAGCCCTGTGACTTGGATATAGTTCCCTTTACAATCATTCGGCCCGGGCAAATGCCCGATACCAGATTTCTGTAAAAAAGGGGATTCTCGAAATCATCGCCTGTCGCAAAATTACGGCTGGAGAAGAGATTACATTGAACTATAATGGCCTGCCTGATGATCCTTCACCGGTATATTTTCCGCCAGCAACTGCATGAGTCATCAGCTATATATAAAAAATATAAAAGGTAAAGGCAGAGGTGTTTTCTGCCGGGAGAAAATATTACAGGATGAAGTCATCGAAATCTGCCAGCTCATCGTATTACCGGCAGCAGACTATGAAACTGCTGTTTCATCCCGGCTGGCTGATTACTTTTTCAATTTCGTAAAAGAAGAACAAACACTCACGCTGGTCCTGGGGTTTGGTTCCTTATATAACCATGCGATTCATTCTAATGCCGCTTACCAGCTTGACCGGGAAAGCCGAAACATGATCTATTATGCACTGGAAGATATCCCGGCGGGAAAAGAAATCTCCATTAATTATTCAGGGGAACAGGGTATAACCTATGCAGAATGGTTTGAGTCCCGCAATATTCACTTTAAAGAAAAATAAATGTCACTAAACCCCGCCAATTTCCCCTGTTTAAGGGAGCAAATTACCCTCCCCGGCTGATTACATTTACCGTATAAAAAATTCTGTATGCTTATCACCCGCCTTATCCCGTTAATTAGTCTTATACTTCTATTATCCGCCTGCAAAAGAGTACCGGTCACCGGGCGCAAGCAACTGAACCTTGTCCCGAACAGCCTGATCACCACCATGTCTTTTTCAGCCTATGATTCTGTGGTAAAAATCAGTCCCACACTGGCTGCTAATGATCAAAGAGCACAGTTGGTTACCCGGGTTGGCACCGGAATCCAGCTGGCGGTTGAACGATACATGCAACAAAACAATATGAGCAGAGACTTGCGTAATTTCAAATGGGAATTCAACACCATCAATGAGAACATTATAAATGCCTGGTGTATGCCGGGTGGAAAAGTCGTAGTATATACCGGGCTATTGCCTGTTACACAAAACGAAACAGGTCTCGCTGTAGTCATGGGCCATGAAATTGCACATGCGATTGCGCGGCATGGGAATGAACGGATGAGTGAAAGCCTGCTGATCAACCTGGGTGGCCTTGTACTCGAAGAAGCACTAAAAAACAAGAAACAGGAGACCCAGTTTCTTTTCCTCGGACTTTATATGATCGGATCCAACCTGGCCCTTTCACTTCCCAACAGCCGGATGCAGGAGTCTGAGGCAGATAAACTCGGACTAATTTTTATGAGTATGGCCGGCTATGATCCGTCGGAAGCAGTTCCTTTCTGGCAACGAATGGCAGCTTTGAACAAAAGCAGGTTGCCGCAATTTCTATCAACTCATCCAAGTGATGAAACAAGAATAAAAAAACTGACAGAATTGATCCCCGAAATTAAATCAGCCTGGTACAAACCCTGATCTGTCATATTATGCTTATACTATAGCCCGTGCTCCGGAGTTTTTCTCCCAGTCAGGGGTTATAAAGATTGCAAAGAACCGGGTATTCAGGCATTTGTTCCCCCCCGTCATAACAGATTATGTTTGGCGGCCTGCTTTATCAGACCCGCTGTGTTATTTACACCAAACTTAGTCAGCAGGTTTTTCCGGTGACTGTCAACAGTATGAAGGCTTATAAATAGTTTTTCCGCAATTTGAGGATTTGTGTGGCCGTCACCAATCAACTGCAGTACTTCCTTTTCACGGCTGCTCAGCACCGGGGCGTTATTCAGTTCCTGCTTTTCAATGGCTGACATATTGATATCCAGGCTCATATATAATTTTCCTTCATACACAGAGAGAATAGCCTCCTCAATCTCTTCCCGGGAAGCACTTTTTACAAGATAGCCTGAAGCGCCATTCTGAATCATTTGTGAAATATAACTACGTTCCTTAAACGTACTCATTGCAACCACTTTAACAGCCGGAAATTCTTTGCGTACTTTTAGTGTCAGTTCAATTCCACTCACTTCGGGCATATTAATATCCGTAATCAGAATATCTATTGCACCTGCTTTCAGTATTTCAACTGCCCCGAATGCATTATTGGCCATCCCGCTGATCTCCACAAAAGTGATCAGTGAGAGCATCGATCGCATTCCTTCAAGTACCATAGGGTGGTCATCCACCACGGCGATTCTGATTTTATTCATGATTCTCAATTATACAATCAATATGAATGGAGGTGCCTTTTCCCGGAGCCGACTGGATATCCAGATGCCCTTTAAGGTAATCCACCCTGGAGCGTATATTCCGCAGACCGGCACCCTGATGAAACAACGGATCAGCCATATTAAATCCTTTACCATTATCTTCAACCGTAATCGTTAAATTGTTATCCTGCCGCATGACCTGTGCAAGTACCTGGTTAGCCCCGGAATGTTTGACAGCATTATTCAGTAACTCCTGTACAATCCGGTATACCACCACTTCAGTAGATGCTTCCATTCGCCTTTCCAGGCCATGAAATTCGCCGGCAATATGGAATTGCTGCGATTCAGACAAACCATCACAATAATCCTGCAAGGCCTGGCGTAAACCCAGTTTTAACAGCGCTTCCGGCATCATATTATGCGCCACCCTTCGCATTTCATGAATAGACTCGTCCAGTTTGTTCAGGGCATTATTAAATGTTCTGCCCATTTCTTCAGATAAGATAAGGTTTCCTTTCATAGCACCTAATTGAAGTTTAACACCACTCAGCAGTCCCCCGAGCCCGTCATGAAGATCCCGGGCCAGCCTGTTCCGCTCTTCCTCCTGACCCCTTAATAAAGATTGTGTGGCAGATAATTGTTTCTCCCTTTCCAGATCCGCAATACGCTGATTTGCCAGCTTCCTTTTCTGCCGGTAATTCCTGTACGTCAGTAATGAGATCAGGAGTAATGCAGCCGTACTGCCGATAAAAACATAATTCAGGATATTTTTTTGCCTAAGTGCTGATTGCTGTAATAAGAGCTGCTGCTCTTTTTTCTGACCCTGGAATTTTGCTTCTGCCAGTAAAATAGCTGAATTATTTTTCTCTCCCAGTAACGAGTCATTGAGCAACTGAAATTGTTTCCGGTAATCAAGGGCTGCCTTATCATTACCTGTTTGCTCATACAGCCCTGAAGCCTCGAGGTAGTAGTTCTTTAATTCAAGGGATGCATTGTTTTCCCGGGCAATCCGGATTGCTCTCAGCACATAAAACACAGCACTATCCTGCTGGCCAATACTGGAAAAAGCCGTAGCAAGACCACCATTAGCGTACATGGCATATACCGGGTCTTCATTTTTTTCAGACAGGTTAAGGGTCGAACGGAAATACTGAATACCCGCTAAAAAATCTTTCCGGGCAATATTCACCTCTCCAAGACCGTTCAAGCCATCGAGTTGCAAAATATAATCACCTGATTCCAGCCCGATTGAATACACCTGTTGATAATGACCGATCGCTTCATCAAAATTTCCCTTATTTGTTTTCCCTACAGCCAGGTTGATGAGGCATGAAGCGATGGAATAATCATCTTTCATCTGGCGGGCAATATCGAGGGCTTTTGAGGAATAGTCAATCACTTTGTCCCAGGCTTTCAACTCAATAAAAACGGAAGCCAGGTTATTCAACGCCACCCGCTCAAACCTCTTCTCCGTTAAAGACACCGCCATTTCTGCCGCTTTCAGATAATAAGCCGCAGCAGACTCCAGATCGCCAAGATACTGCCACTCATTGGCCACATTAATATAAGAAATGGTCAGGTCACGTTTATTACCAGACTTTGTGGCTTGTACTACTGATTCCTGTGTCAATGCCAGTCCTTCCAGGTATTTTCCCTTATTGTTTAATAATACAATAGCATAACTCGTATAGGAAAAAACACCTTTCTGATAGTTTAACTTCTTTGCCAGCTCCAGTCCCTTTTTAAAATAATAATCCGCTGAGTCCGGATTAGTTTGTTCAAACAATTCGCCATAACTGTAATACCGGAACACTTTTAAACTGTCCTCTTCCGATGCCTGTAAAATGGCCCTGAGACTATCAGCCCCAGCAATTTGAGCCTGTAACCCCTTGGTCACCAACAGGCAGGGAAAAAACAATAGAAGGATTCCGGTTCGTTTAAGCATAACTGGTATTCGTATATTAAAATTCATATACCTGTGTCACAATTCCAAGTTTTATACAAAAATCCCCTGTTCAGGGGATAACAAAAAACAGGTTTTCCCGGGATTGCCGGGATACCTGATAAAATGAAAATTTGTACCTGAAAAGATAAAATTATGAAATCAATCCCCTACCTGTTGTTTGCTGTTCTGCTGCTGGCAGGAAATGCATTATCCGGCCAGACCGGTAAGAAGTATGATATATTCAGCTACCATGCCCCGAAAGGCTTCAGTCTGCAAAAAATGGATGCAGCCCTGTTCTATAAGAAAACTGAGCGTAACAATTATTGCCAGATTTTCCTTTACCCGGCAACGGTATCCAAAGGTTCCGTTGAATCCGATTTTGAGGCAAACTGGAACAACTTTGCCAGGAACAGCGAGCAAGGGGTAGTTGATCCGGAAACAAAGGATATGGACAGCACAAATGGCTGGCAGGTAGTAATGGGCGCAGCCCGGGGAAGTTTCAGTAATCAACCATTTGTGATCACTTTAACCACTTTCACTAAAGGGGATGTGAGTTTTTATACAGCATCTGTATTTACAGATAAGAAGTACATGCTCCCTGTTCAGGAATTCATTGGCAGCATACAGCCGGAAATCAGTCTTTATGTAAGCAGGCAAACAGCCCCGCCACAAGCCGAAAAGCCGGTCAACCAGTCCACTGGTGCTGCAGGCAATACTAATATTACAAAATCCACCACACGCTTTGATGATGGCTGGATAGGTAACCCTGCCAACGATTATGTAAAACTGACCAAAGAAAAAACCGAAGTTCGATTGATTTATACAAATATTGCACTCGATAATGCCAGGCCTAATACCATAGATGCTCCTGAATACTACTGGATGCAGTATGTCAGTCCTTACTACAATATCACACAAACTGAAAAATGGAGCGGAGTGGAATACCCGGTTATCTACTTCATGCAGGGCAGTGGTACTGAACTGGCTACCGGGAAACCCTGTCATATTGCATTGAAAATAGTATACATTAATGGAGCACGTCCCATCCTGGTGATCACCCCGGATCAACAACAATACCAGCAGCAATACCCACACCCGAATTCAATCGACCGGATGCTGAATTATAATAAGTTCGCACTTAGTGAAACGGACATCACCGGCAAATGGACCGGCGGATCGGGGGCAGGTTTACAATACTATAATGCCTACACCGGGGATTATGCCGGAATGAGTACGATCTCCACCTCAGATGATTTCCAGTTCAATGCAGACGGTACATACACGAGCGCTTACCGTTCTGCCAGCACTAATTTCAGCACTACCCGTTTCAGTGCGGTTGACTACAAAGGGAAATACAGTATAACCGATTGGACGATCAGTGCAGGGAACCGGCATGAGGGAAAAACAACTTTATTCAGGGCCCAATTGATAGCTGTAAAAAATGGATTTCTGCTGTATATGGAAGACAGTGAATACCCGGCCATGAACTATACGCTCATTAAACTGAATAAATAAACAACTAAATATACTGGTATGAAAAAATGTTTTCTTTTGATTTACATCATCTGCAGTATGCTGCTTGCACAGGCACAACCAGGCAGTTTTGGCCCTTTCCGCTTCGTATTGCCTGAGGGATTCAGTTTGATAAAAGAAAAAAACCTTGCATTAATCAGTGATGCACAAAAAGAATTATGTCTAGTATTCAGTACAGGAAATAACGGGAAAGGAACAGAAAAAGAGAATTTTACCTCCTGGTGGAAATCCGATTTCCGGTTTCCTCACTATCTCATAACTGAATTGCCGGGTCTGAATAGTTTTGGGGAAAACGGGTATTCATGCATACAGGGACGTGCAGAAACCGAGCATGAAGGATTCAGGATTACCATACACGCCTGCATATATAAATCCGGCAGTACCTATAACGCTTATATGGGTTTTACCAGTAACCCGGAAACAGCCCGTCAGGTGGATGACATCCTGAAATCAATAAAAACAGAACCGGTGGTTGTGCCAGCAGTCATATCGCCACTTGAACAATCATACAACTGGTATACAAAAATCAGGGGAGTTGCTCCCGGTGCGCTCACCCTTTCAGCCTACCAATCGCTTACCAATCTGAATTTCACGGGATTCTATTGCCCTTACCCAACATATTTACTAGCTTTAGGCGACAGCTTAATACATCTCAGGATACTTACCGTATTACAGAGTCTTTCTGTAGGGCAAAGTCAGTTTTCTGATAAAGCAGCCCTACATATTGGCACCCACCCTTCACTCCGATTTGTTGATGCGGTGAGCCAGGGAATGGCAATTCCACTTTCAGATGCCGGAATGCAACGATTATCCCTATCTAAATCCATTGAAAACCTTCAATTACTTGCAACGGACATACCAGGTGTTACCAATACGGGCCTGGCTTACCTCGCCAACATGACACAATTGAAAAGTCTTAGCGTGGGAAGAGCTCCCGCAGTCACCATTACCGGTATTGAACAGCTATACCCACTTAAACTACTGATCAATCTTGATCTGTCGGGCTGTACCATTTCGGATGCCGATATGCCCCGGTTGAAAAATCTGATTCTGCAACTGCCGGCACTGCAATCCATCAAACTGCAATACTGCGGATTGTCTGAAGCAGGTACTGAAATTATCAGGACCATCAGAACTCCATTTGTTATCCTTTATTAAACATTTTCAATGAAAATATTTTTGTCGCTGATATTAATCTTATTCCAATCTTCAACTGTTGTTTCAGCACAACCAGTAATCAATGAAGAAAAGGTAAAAAAAGCTTCCGGCTTAATGAAAAAGATGATGAATAATCCTGACCAGATGACGGCTATTCTTACTGAGATGGAAGCACTAAAGCTGAATTCATCTGAAAAAAAAGAAGCTAAAAAAAGGATGCAGCAGGATATGATGAAAAACGCGGGAATAGATGAATCTATACAAAAAAAGGCAGCCGGAAAGATGAACAAAGAGGAAATAGCTGCCATGAAAAAAACAGTAACTGAACAACAATCAGATAAGATCAGCAAAGAAACCGGCCTGTCAAAGGAATATGTAAAAAAAAGGGTGGATGACTTTGACCGGATAATTCCGGAAAAAGACTTTGGCCGGATTAATGCCTTACCCCAAAACATACTTACCAGGCCGGAATTGAAGGCATTACTTGCTTCCTTCCATAAAAACACACTGGAACTGCTTCCCGGGGCCGACCGCAGTAAAGCTGATGAAATTTTTGGAAAGCTGAAATCAGCCGGCACCGGATCGATGCAGACAGGCAATATCGCCAATTCGTTATGGCTGGCAGATGCCAACTTCCTGGCCATCTGCCTGATGAGCAAGACCTGCCAGGAAGATTTAACAAACATAAACAACCTGAATAATTATGCTGCATACCTGACCATGTATGGAGCAGAAGAAATTGCGCTTCCTGTATTACAACACCTGAACCAGCAGCACCCCGGAAATGCAACCATTCTAAACAATATTGCCCAGGCCTGGTTTGGGCTGGGGGAATTAAATCAGGCTTATAAGTATATTGACAGTACCATCACGAAATTTCCAAAACACAGCCAGGCCAACCTGACCAAATCACTTATTGAAGAAGTGAAAGGCAACAAAGAAGGCGCTATTGAATCCGCAAAAAAAAGCCTGGAGGAAGGGTGGAGTGAAACTAAAAGGCAGCAACTGGAAAGAATGGGTTACCGGCTAACACCGGGTGATATTAAAGTAACTGTACCCGCAGATCCAATGGGTCTTGAAAAATACATTTTTCCCGAATTTCCAAAAAGCTATCAACAAGCAGTCCTGCTTAGTGGAGACTGGGCAAAGTTCAGTAAATCATGCGCAGATGAGGCAAATAAGATAAAGCAAAAAGTAGCTTACCTGCAAAAACAGCAATACCCTATTGATAAGAGACATACCATTATTGCAGATGGAAAGTACAAAAAACTGCTTTCCCTGTATGGAGACGGAGATGGTGCCTGGAGCCGCAAACGTGAACAGCTTGAAGATGAATTGGAAGAAACTTATAATACGATAGAAAAACTCAAAAAAGCAGCCGGTACAGAAATTGATAAAGTAGGAAAAAAATACGAAGATAAATGCGGAGAAGGCACTGACTGCCCGGAAAAAGACATCTGCAATGACTACCGGCTTGTACATGATCAGTTTATTAATAAGGCGAACAGCCTGCTCCAACCTGTCACAATAAGATACTTTGATCTCCTTAGAAAATCTTATAATGCGGATGTATACCTGAGCCAATACAGTATGGAAAATGGAGACTTTGAAATTTATAAAGCCCATACACAAATACGGTTCCTGGAAGAAATGTCCCTGTTCCGTTTTCCATGGATGGGTATTTTACCCGCCGGCTCTTTTCCCAATGCCTGTGATCCGGAGCAGGGAAACAGTATAACACGTTTTAAAGGACTCCCGGATTATGATGATATTAAATGCAACTATATCAGCACACTGGAAATACTCTTTACCAAAATGGTTACCCGTTGTAACAAAATGACCACCACTGTAAAAATTGACGGTAAACTGACCGGTATACCTGCATTGAAGGATGTTAAACTGGAAATAGGTTTTACGGAAGACATTAACAGGAAAAATCCAACTATCTTACCCACACAGATCATTGGTGCTACTATTGAAATCGGCGTGAAACTGGGTGGAAAAGAATGGGAACTGGGTGCCTCCAAAGATGAGCTGAAAGCAGGCGTAAAAGCGGAAGCGGGGGTAATTATTGAAGTAGATAAATCAGGGATTACAGATGTGGGCGTAAAAATGGGTGTTGGCCTGTCTGGAGGCACTTCACAGGTTCCGGTTGCAACCAGTGGCGACGGACAGGGGGGCGCCAGCTCAGTAAACCTGGTGGGAGCTGAAGCCAGGTGGAGTGTGAAAGCGGGCCCTTCCCTGAAAGGCAAAAGTGTTTTTAAGGACTTAAGAAATGTCAACTATTCCCAGTCATCTGAAATAAAATAATTTGATATGAAAATAATTTTCTTTTTCCTGTTGTTATCTTCCTGCACAATAACAGAGGCACAAGTCAACTGCGCCACAATGGATATAAATAAAGTACCGGGCAAATGGGTCTGGCAGAAAGCAGGTTTTGGCGCACAATGGCAATATGGTGACCCCATAAGAAAGGAGATGCAACGCATCATGCCCCTGGCCATGGAAGGATTACATGCCACATACAGCATCGCGTATGGCGACCAGGCAGCCTTCTGGTATACTAAAGGCCCGGTTGCTTATGAAAATTACCTGATGCTGAAAAAGTATGAGTGCCTTAAAGGATATAATACGCTCCAACAGGAAGGAGTAACCGGCTGCTGGGTTCATTTTTCAGTAAACCAGCTGGATGGAGAAAAATTTCCCTTGCCCGAGCAGGGAACAGGCGTAATTTATAACCAATCAAAAATCAGGGTTACAAACATAGAGGTACAGACAGATGCATCAGGAAACAGAGTGATTTACAGTAACTACAGACCGGAAGAAACGATCAGGCATTGTTACTCTTTTTCGTCAAGGAAAAATCTGCCCTGGAGAAAGCTGAATAATAACGAATTATTCACCGCTTATAAAGACCATCATGAAAAAAGGGTGCTGCAGGAAATTGCGAGGTTTGAAAAGCTGGTAACAGTTGATGAGAAAAAATACAACAGCCTTTCTGTCACAGAAAAGCAAAAACAAAACTACTGGCCGGAAATCATCCGGAAAAATAAAGAAATACTGCAGCATTTAAAAAGCGAACATAAAAAAATTGTCAACTGGTATATGGAAGCTGTCCAGCAGCCTGGCATTCTTTCAATTGCCTATGTTAGCAGCATCAATGAATCCCACTTTTATCCTGAAAAATTAACAGCCTCCCCGGGTAACGGCTACCATGCATGGGTCGATAATCTTGATTTTTTTGACAAAACAAAACCAAAAGATGAGCCACAATGTATTGCACTATACCCAAGAAGGCAGGATAAAGATCGTCCTAAAAAAGAATTCATGGATCTGTTTTTCAATCAATTCAATCTGGATATTCTTGCCAGGATGGTGGGGGAACCCGCCAAAAAACCAGGTGGCATCAATGCAATAAACGCTTCTTTGGGTGGCATAAAAGCATCATCAAAAGTAAACCAATCCTCCATTAACAGTTACCTCTACAGTTTTGACCAAAGTATCGTAAACCAGTTTCCGGAAGGATGGAACGGCATGAAAAACTGCCTGGTGCAACCATTTGAAAATAATAACTGGCTGGCACTAAACAGGGACGGCTACTGGTATCCGCAGCAATTCAATAAAGAAATTAAAGACCGATTCAGCCTGGCCTTTGACCTGGCCTGGAATAAAGATATTGCTTATAATAGCGGATCCTTTACGGTAACCCTCGCAGAAGTGGATTATGACAATACCGCTGAACGTTACCGGCTGGATGATAACCAGAATATGTTTTGGAGTCTATATGATAATTACGTTGGCAAATTCAACAGGGTAATGCTCTGGTTTGACCCCTACTGGAATGGCGGTGGATTACTGACTGTTTACTCGTATGATAAAAACGAAAATATTATCGTAAACAAACGCATCACCCTCCCGGATTTCTATCTTACAAAAAATGTACATCAACTGAAAATTCAACGTGAGGGGCAATCCCTGGTCATCACTATCAATAACAAAATAGCAGCAGCAATTGCTGATCTGTTTATTCCTTCAGTAAAATACAACCTTTACACGTTCAGCCGGTATAAGGGTAACAACAGTGATAATAAAAATGATGTGTTCTACCTTAAAAATATCACTACTAATTATTAATGGTAACCCGGTTCCGGTTGTCCGTGCATCTGACCCACCGCCGGAAGAATATATAATTGCTGATCCGGGTATCATCCGGCTTTACTTACCTTCGTGGTATGGACCCGATAAGCAATATCAGGATCGTCTTTATGGGAACCCCGGAATTTGCCGTTGCCAGCCTGGAAGCGCTTGTAAAAGCGGGATGCCAGGTGGTGGGTGTGGTTACTGTACCGGATAAACCCGCCGGCCGTGGCATGCAATTACAGCAAAGTGCTGTAAAAAAATATGCTGTTGAGCATCAGCTCAAAGTCCTTCAGCCGGTAAAGCTAAAAGATCCTGTGTTTATTAGTGACTTAGCAGCATTGAAAGCCGACCTGCAGATCGTAGTGGCTTTCCGGATGCTGCCCGAGATCGTCTGGAATATGCCGCCCATGGGCTCGGTCAATCTGCATGGAAGTCTCCTGCCCCAATACCGTGGTGCAGCCCCCATCAACTGGGCAGTGATCAACGGGGAAAAAGAAACCGGGGTAACCACCTTTAAGCTGAAACATGAAATTGATACCGGAGATATACTCCTCCAGGAATCATTTCCCATTTCAGAAGAAGATACGGCAGGATCTGTACATGACCGGATGAAAGACATCGGTGCAGCCATACTGGTAAGAACTGTAAAAGGACTGGCCGACGGAACCCTGACTGAAAAACCACAGGCAGGCAACCCAGATACATTAAAACATGCCCCTAAAATCCATACTGATACATGCAGGATAAACTGGAGTCTTCCTGCTGAAGAAATTTACAACCTGGTACGCGGACTCAGTCCTTACCCGGCCGCCTTCACTATTCTGAATGAAAAAATGCTGAAAATCTTCCAATGTAAAAAAGAGATCATATTCCCAAAAAGCACAGAAGGTGATTATGAGACAGACGGGAAAACTTTTCTTAAAATCGCCTGCGATGACGGATATATCCACCTGCTGGAAATTCAGCTTGAAGGAAAAAAGAAAATGGAAATAACCGAATTCCTGCGCGGTTACCGTTTTTCATAAAAAAATAACGTACATGAATAAACGATTACTGTTTCTCCTGATCGCCCTGACCTGCAGCCTGACCATTTTCTCCCAATCGGATACCAGGTGGAAACAACTATTCAACGGCCGCAACCTCAGGGGCTGGAAAGCTAAAATCACCGGTTATCCCTTCGGGAATAATTATGGGAATACGTTCCGTGTAAAAGATGGAAAAATCGTTGTTTCCTATGATCAGTATGAGGCGTTTAACAACCGTTTTGGTCACCTTTTCTATAAAAAGTCTTTCACCCATTACCTGCTGGCGGTTGAATACCGTTTTACCGGCACCCAGGTAACCGGCGGTCCTTCCTGGGCTTACAAAAACAGCGGGGTAATGCTGCATTGCCAGCCACCCGCCACGATGACCAACGACCAGGACTTCCCTATCTCCCTGGAAAATCAGTTCCTGGAAGGGGATGCCACCGGTACCAGGCCCACCTGCAACCTGTGTACACCCGGCACAGATGTACTGATCAATGGGGTAAAACCGGCTGACCATTGCATTAAATCCTCTTCTCCCACTTTCCGCAACGGGGAATGGATACGGGCCGAAATGCTGGTCCTGGGCGATTCCATTATTAAACATATCGTAAACGGTGATACCGTGCTGGTGTATCAAAAACCCAGTATTGGCGGCGGTGTGGTGAACAACTATGATCCGTTGGCCAAACCGGACGGCCAACCCCTAACAGGAGGTTATATTGCCCTGCAGAGTGAAAGCTCCCCTATTGAATTCAGGAAAGTGGAGATCATTGACCTCAGCAAAAAGTACAAGCGGAATAAAATCAGTAAGTAATCTTTACAATAAACTTATCTGTTTCCGTAATCGCCAGTGCAGATGCAGCCGCATTGCTGATGCGTATATTGTACCCTTCATTCTGACGTATCCCGTTCATTTCTCCAAGCACTTTAGCAAAAATGACCCGGGTATTAGCGGGGTTACTGATTTTGATGATGGAACCCGGGGGCACCCCGTCAATCAGCATATAATATTTTTCATCCTGCCAGCCACTGGCTGTTTTAAATATACCCGCAGTCACTGTTTCTTCTTTTGACACCGGTAGTTTCCTCAATTGCTGATTAAAAGAATTTTTGAAATACCCCTGCCCGTTATTGCCCGCATTATTGGCTGGCAGGGTGGCCGGTTTTTCTTCTTTCCTTTCCGGTTGACGGATCTCCGGTTGTTTCACTTCCGGCTGCCTTGCTTCCTGTTTTGGTTCCGGTTTAAGCTCAGGTTGTACAGGATCTTTCTTTTCCTCAGTAACAATGGGCATGATGACCGTTGTTTTTTCTTCACTCACTGCTGCCGGCTCCACCGGTTTCACCTTGATTGTTACGGAAGGAAATTCCTTGCTCTGCAGAAAACCAATAATCAGTTTACTGTCTTTTTTTACCTGGTCACCGGATATTCCATTCCAGGATTTAAGACTGGATACCGACACATTATTATTCTCCCGGCTTACTTCAGCCAGGGAAATGGCGGCAGCCGGTTTAAAATAGACAGGGGTACCACTGTTTCCTTTTTGTGTAAAATTGGTATCGGTAAGCGGGACACGAATGCGCTGATCAATCAAGAGGCCTTTATTAATATCAAGCTTATTATATGACGCGATATGACGTGGGTGTACATTGTACAGGCGGCCAATTGAAAAAAAACTCTCTTTCGGTGACACTTTATGCTCCAGGCAAAGATATTGTTCACCTGGCTTTACATACAGGTCCGCCTTTTGCGCCTGCATGAGGACAGATGAAATCAACAGGACCAGAACAATAAGAATGCCT
>CAZYTV010000052.1:0-20045 GCA_964650455.1 uncultured Chitinophaga sp.
AGAATACCATGTGCCACACGGCCAGAACCGGTAATAGCAATCTTGACACTGGGTAATCTCAGTCCAAAATAATTATGGATCAGCTCCCGGAAACTGCGTTGCTGATGTACCCGGTCCAGTTTGTATAAACCTGACCGCAGACCATACGCCATCATCCCGTTATGCGCCCCGACAACCCCGGCAAAAAATCCAAAGCCGATGATACGCTGACCATCATCATGCTCCAGGCATTCATAATCGATCAGGGTGATCTTTTTGTCGATGATGGCTTGAAATAAAGGCCGGTTATGGGGTTGTTTTTTCTTGGTATGCGAGAAAAAGAGATAGGTTTTTCCCGGAATCAGTTGGCTGATGGGCACTTCTTTTATCCCAAAGAGGATATCACAATCACCCAGGTCTTCCTTCAGTTCAGCGCCAGCCGAAATGTATTCCCGGTCGCTGAAACAGCGTTCGGCCGAATTTTGCACAACAATCTGAATATCAGGGCTGTTTTTCAACAACCACTTACATTGGGCAGGGGTCAATGCAACCCGGTTGTCAGCGGGTATTTTACCTTCTCGTATCAATCCGATCCTTGTCATATAGCCTTCGTTAATAGTTCAGCAAAGGTGCCCTTTTGAACAATGCCAGACAAACTGATTTAGGTCAATATTCTGGCATAATAAATGTTGTAACTTTAAATAGTCTCTGAATTTATTTTACCAAACCGGTTACGGGTTCATATCCGGAGGTTACCAACAAAAAAGGCCTCATGATGCATCATCGTCTCGTTTTCAGAATGGTTATACTGGCGCTTATTTCAGCAGGTCTGGTTTCCTGTGATAAGCCCGGGAATGATGTACCGGAAAATCCCTCCGGGCCTTATAAGCTGAATTATGGCGACTCCATTCTTTATATGAAGCCCGGTACAGGTGATTATATCGTAAACCCGGTAACAGCAAAGCCGGGTGTGTACTCCGGTTTTCCGGATGGTATTGAAATAGATGAAACAACCGGTGCTATCAATGTATCGAACAGTGAGACCGGCTTACGGTACCGCATCACCCATATTTCACCTGCAGGAGATACCACCACGACGATGGTGGTCTTGTCCGGTATTACCTTCCGTGATCATTTCTATAACCTGGCTAACGGCGATTCTGTAGCACACCCGGTCTATAATGCAAACGAAAGCAGGGTACTGCCTGTCACCGGCTCGTTGTTTGATGAAGGCAACACAGCCAATACCGGCGGCTGTGCCGTTAAAACTGATAATGGAAAGATCAATCTTGCGGAGTCAATCCGTAAAGGTGTTTTTGGCAGCAACCCTCGGAATGATGACAAAAAAGAGATTGAAATTAAATACCGGATCAACGATGCCAGCGGCAAATCACAGAATAAACTGAAAGTACTGTTGTACTGGTATGAGACTATGGCTGATGTTCCCCAGTATGTCTGGGATATCCTCAATGACCGGACAACCCAGGGGGTGTTTCTTCGTAACGGGAATACCGGTGCCGATCCAACGGTAACCGGCCGTATCGGCCAGATTGCCAAACCCCGCCCCCCTTGTGTGGTAATAGTTGCGCATTAATGCGGCTGTAGTATTATTTTTGATAAGCTTTATCGCTTATCATGAAATATTTTCTTTCTGTTTTTCTGTTACTGGTAGCCCTGGTCCTTTCATTCTCGCAGCAGCAACCTGCTCCAACAGATGCATTCTGGCCGGTCTATCAGTCAGCGGAAAAGGAATACCTGGATGCTGAAAAACTTCCACTCCTTAAAAACTATTCCGAAGAAAAAGAAGCCGGGATGAACCGTTCCGCCCTGAAGAAATTTCTCCAGGTACTTCCGGTCATCGAAGCAAAGCGACTGGATTCTCTGGCTTTTCATTGTCATTATATGATCGCTTCGCTGTATCATTATTTTGACAGCCTCGACCTGGCAAAAGTCCATTATATCGGATCGATCCGGGCGAAAGAACGGGTCACATCACTGCCCGATTCAGTCCTTTTTAAACCACTCCTGTTTACCGGTAGTGTGTTTTACAGCCAGCATTCCTTCGACTCAGCAGTTATTTATTACAAAAAGGCCGAAACCATAACAGAAAAGTACACAAAGCCGCTTGCTGAAGAGCAGCGGATGTATAACCGGCTGGGAGTGATTCATTATGAAACCGGGAATTATAAACAGGCAAAAAATTATTTTGAAAAAGCGCTCTCCCTGCTGCCTGTTACAGATCCCCTGTACAAAGAATATAAAGCTAATTATCAGAACAATATTGCCTCAGCCCTGCTCAACCTGGAGAAATTTGATACCGCCAGAACCATTTATCTCCAACTATTGCCACTGGACATCTATAAAAATGAAGTGACCCAGAACCTGGGGCTCATCGATCTTAGCCTGGGGGATCCTGCATCTGCTATCCGTTGGTTTAAAAAGACAGATATAAAGGATGGAAACACTGTTTTCCTGTATAACAAAATTGCCAAAGCCTACCTGGAATTAAAAAAACCGGATTCCGCCGGAAAATATCTTGAAATGGCCCGGTTGGAAAATCAGAAGTGGAATGGCAGTACAAAAAATGTGGCGAATGGTCTGACTTACTTTTACGAGGCTGAATTAGCTCTTTCTGTCAATCAGATTCAAAAAGCGGTCCGCTTATTTCAACAATCGGTTATACAGTTTCACAATGAGTTCTCAGATACCGCCATCCTCCATAACCCCGATAAATTCAGCGGTGCCTTCTCCTACATACAGTTATTTAATGCACTCAGTGAAAAAGCAGATGCCCTGACTCAGCTTTATGAACAAAATAAGGAATTACCGGCGTTGGAATCTGCACTGGATGCCTACCGGTCTGCATTCCGGCTGGCCAGTTATGTGGAACGCACTTATGACTCAGATGAGGCCCGTTTATTCCTGGGGAAAATCAAACATCATGTACATAGCAAACCAATAGATATCAGCATCCTGCTGTATGAACTTACCGGCAAAATCAACTACCTCGAAGAAGTGTATCACTTTGACCAGTTGAATAAAGCCTCCATCCTGGCACTGAATGTAAAGGAGAATGAACTCCGTAAATTAAACGGGGTCAATACTGAATTACTGACAAAAGAAGCGCAGCTTCAACAAAATATCACCCGGCTTTCCTTCAGTGCCACGCGGGAAAAAGACAGTGCCACACTGAAAACCATCATAGCCGGACTGCGGGATCATGAGATCGAACTGGGCAGGGTGCAGGAAAAAATCAACTCCGACCCGGTCTGGAAAATCAGGGAGTCGGCTACAGAGATTCCCAGCGTTACCCGGCTGCAGCGGAAACTGGATAATAACACCACCCTGCTTTCCTATCATTTATCCGAACGTGAATTGCTGGTCCTGCTGATCAGTAACCGGAAGTTTGAATACTACAGAACAGATATCGATCCTGGTTTTTTCCAGCGACTGGAACATTTCAAAACGATCCTGCAATCCGGTACCACTGATCATCGTTATGAAGGAAGTACAGCAGCACAGGCCCTTTACCAGGTGCTCATAAAACCCGTATATGCCTCATTGAAACAAAGTTCCCGGCTGGTCATTATACCGGATGACGAACTGAACTACCTGCCTTTTGAAGCACTGCAGGATGAACACAAAAAATACCTGCTCGAAAATTTTTCTATTCAATACCAGTTTAGCACAGCCCTGTTTGGTGAGAATCCGCAGGCCGGCTATCTGTCAAAAAGTCTCGCCTTTGCTCCTTTTACCAATGACCATTTTCCTGGTGATTCAGCCGGTTCATTTTTCAGCCATTTACCTGCTTCCTCCGATGAAGTAGCTAATCTGAACGGAAAAGTATTCACCGATACCTCCGCTACCAAGAAAAATTTTCTCCTGTATTCCAATAGTTACCCGCTACTGCACCTGGCTACCCATGCCAGTGTGAATAATGACACGCCCTCCCATTCATTTATTGCGTTTTATCCGCATAACAAGGACTTTAAACTCTATGCCGGGGAGATAGCCTCCCTGCGTCTTGACTCGGTACAACTGGTCATCCTGAGTGCCTGTGAAACCGGTACCGGCAAACTGGTAAAAGGAGAAGGGCTGATGAGTCTCTCCCGTGCATTTGCCTATGCCGGCTGCCCGGATATTATTACATCACTCTGGAAAGCGGAGGACAGGACAACCTCCTTTATCACCCAACGTCTCCATTATTATCTTGAAAAAAGATACAGCAAGGATAAAGCACTGCAACAGGCAAAAATTGATTTACTGAAAAGCAATGATATCGACCCCCGCTATAAAGCCCCTGATTACTGGGCGCACCTGATCTATATCGGCAACTATGAGGAAGACCGCGGTTCAAAAGCCTGGTGGTGGATTGCAATATCAATTATCGGGGGGGCTTTTCTGTATAAGATGATCGGGAGGAAAAAATAATGTGCCAATTAATTTTCTTAGTATGCGGGCTATGCTTAAGAAATTTTATCTCTTTTACAACCACCACTTAAAATTTGCCAATATGCCCCCTTCGACAGGCTCAGGGTGACAAGATCCCTTTCATTACTTTCATAAATTATTGTCATTCTGGGGAATGATGGAAGCCAATTAGCCAATGGAGGAGAGAATGACAGATTCAAGGTCGTTTCGAATTGGAAAAGAGTTATTTCTTAGTAAACCAACGATCGGAAATCTGAGAATCATTTCATTGGCACATTGGCTAATTGGCACATTATTCCTGGTTTTTCTTAAGAATATAATATTTTACTGATGTAGTGTTATAACAGGAATATGTGTGTCTTCCCGGTTGCGGACTATGACATTGCTGATCGTGGTGTCACGATATCCGTTCTGGCCATCAATCAGCAGGATGTATGTACCCGCATTGAGTCCCACAATTTTAAATTCTCCATTATCATCAAATGGAATAGCGGTGGCCGTATCTGAACCTATCACAGCTTTTACAATGGCATCAGCCGCACGGGGTAATACCCTTCCTTCAATACTGCCAGACCGGCTTCTGGTGAATATCCTGATATGGGACTTCAGACGGTAACCATAGTTATTGCCGGAACCACTGTTATCCACCTGGATGGAATTACCTGCATCAAAATCGATCCAGAATAAAACCTGCCCGTTGCTGATCTCAAAATTACTGGCATCGAGATTCGCGATCACTTGACGGTCTTCATCTTTGATGCGGAGAGGGGTTGACTGTCCATCTTTCATCACACTGTTCTGTGTGCCAAGTACGAGTTTCACTTTCTTTACCCGGGCATTCGGAAGGGTCCCGGTGCCGAATAATGTATCAAGCCCGTTCCGGAAACGGAGGATATTGTATACTCCGGGGTTGATGGCCAGGCTCACCCAGCCACCATTGGGCAGGGTGTCGTCTTCCAGCTTCAGATGTAATCCCTGGATATCAATAAACACACTGTCAAATACAGGAGTCTGATGATCGGTCAGGTAGATGGTTACCGGGTGCGGTTTATCCGGATCTGTAGCATTACCGGATACTTCTTTCTGGCAGGAATAAAATACCAGGGAAGCGATAAAGAGGGCAAAGGCCGTGATTAAAAACCTGTTTTTCATGGTTGTTTTTTTAGTTGATAGTATTGCAATTAAAAAATTTACTACTTGTTGTACATGCACACTCACTTAAAATAGTCAACACCGGCAACCTGTTTGTAACCTCCGGGCAAAAAAAAACCTCTCCACCAGGGAGAGGTTCTCGTGCTACTAAAATCAATTTTACCGCCTGCTGAGTTTGCGGACATCACTCAACAATCCGCTTTTCACTTTAGCATGATAGGTATGTCCCGTATCTTCCTGGATTTTCTCCAGCAGTGTCAGTGCGGTTGTATAATTTTTCTGGCGGACCAGGGTAAGAGCAAGGTAATATTCCGCCTCATCCTTCAGCAGGGTTGTGCTGGCCTTCATATTCCGCTCAATCACCTGGCGAAAACGGGTATTCGCCAGCGATAAGTTATTCAGCTCAAGAGCAGCCGCCCCGGAAAGGAAATCGCTTTTAATATTTTGCTCGCCGGCTGCTTCATGCAACTGAATTACCTGTTCGTATTTTTTTTGCCGGTAGGCCTCTTCAATAGCGGTGGATTCACTGCCTCCCCTGGCGGTACTGAGTTCATAGGCCTGGTAATTGGCGCTGAATACTTTTTCAGGAGTCAGGCTGAAATACTGGTAAGCAAAAAAACCACCGATTAATAATAAGATACCCGCTGCAATGGCCGTCGTGTAGCGAATCATGGCACGCACCTGGCTTACTTTTTGAACAGGTGTATTGAATTCTTCCATCATCTGATGATGAATGGCTTCCACCTGTTGCCTGAGCCCAAAATGACGTACGGCAGCTTTGGTAGCCAGCAGGCTGTCATACTCCTGCTGAAGCAGGGCATTATTGGCCAACTGGTTTTCCATACTTATTTTTTCCCCACCGGAGAGTTCCCCGTCCAGGTAGCGAACCAGTATATCATCCATTTCAGGTGTAGAATTATCCATGTATCAGATTTTTTAAGGTTTCCCGCAAAGCCGGATTGGCATTCACCATTTGTTCCAGCTGTTTAAGACATTTGTATTTTTTATTCCGCACTACCTGTTCAGATTCATAATCAGTCTGATCCAGGATTTCTTTCATCGAAAGATTTTCATAATAAAAAAGCAACAGGATTTTTTTACAGGTATCCCCGAGTTCTCCCACCACCCTCAGCACTTCTGCTTTTCCTTCCCTGTCAGCTACATAATGCCCGGCATCCATTTCCACCCGCTCCTGCCCTTTCTCATATTTTTCTTCCCTCGCCAGGGCCCTGCCCCTTTTTTTTAATTCATTCAGCCAGGAATACCGGTTCAGGGAATATAAAAAAGTCTTCACCGTGGATTCACCCCTGAACTTATCCAACTGCACCAGTTCAATAAAACTGACCAGCACTTCCTGGAAAATATCTTCCGCGTCCTGCCGGCTGCCATTATTATGCATAATATACCAGCACAAGCCTTCGAAATGGCCGCGATAAATGGCTTTTATCGTTTCTTCCATCTTTTGTCCGGAACGTATATTCGCCACCAGTTCCGAATCCGGGAAGTTTCTGATCAGCTCCATGCTTTATACATAAATTTGTGTTTGTGGAATCCTGTTTTGTAACCGAATCTACCCATTTTTTTTGCAGAAATAATACAAAAACCATTAACAAGCAATGACTTATTTCGAAATATTCGGTATTCCAGTCCAGCTTAAAATTACCCCGTCCCGCCTCTCTACCCGCTTTTTTGCCCTGAGCCGGGAGTTTCACCCCGATTTTCATGCTCAGGCCGACGAGGCCACGAGGGCGGAAATGCTGGAGAAATCGGCCTTGTTGAATAAAGCCTGGAA
Source organism: uncultured Chitinophaga sp. (assembly GCA_964650455.1). Taxonomy (GTDB): domain Bacteria; phylum Bacteroidota; class Bacteroidia; order Chitinophagales; family Chitinophagaceae; genus JJ008. Next base: position 7,355 of record CAZYTV010000052.1, read on the forward strand.
GACTTTTCAATCACCGGACGAAACGATAAAATATGTTTTGCAGCTCAAAGGCCTGATTGAAGAAGAAGAAAAGTTCCAGCTTCCTCCGGAGTTCCTGATGGAAGTAATGGAAATCAATGAAGCCCTGATGGAACCGGAAGAATCCGACACCGCTGCCCTTGGAAAAAGGATTGATTCACTTCAAACAGAAATCTATGCACCTGTTCAGAAAATGGTGGAACATTATCAGGAAGGTATTACTTCCGAAAAAGAGTTGTTGCAGGTAAAAGAGTATTACTATAAGAAAAAATACCTCGATCGTATCCGGCGGCAATTGGCCGGAATGCAGTAATATTGCAGCCGCGTTTGCCCGGGTGGCGATCCCGAATGAGTCGGGAGGTAGACACAGCAGACTCAAAACCTGCCTACCGGCAGGCAGGTCTGCCGCCAGCAATGGTGTATCGGTTCGATTCCGAAAAAAAGTTCTTTAAGGTATAAAAGATTGCCCGGGTGGCGAAATTGGTAGACGCAGCAGACTCAAAATCTGCCGCCAGCAATGGTGTATCGGTTCGATTCCGATCCCGGGCACTTTTTTGAAAACAATAATGGTTGCCGGAAATAATATCTGGCAACCATTATTCTTTAAGCCAGTACTGTAACATATCTGCTTTGGGGGGATTGGCTTTTTCCTCCCATCATCTTGTTATTTCAGATTTCTATTTAAGACACTGACCAGTAATTTCTTGACTGTTCCCATTTCGTCAGCCTTACTTACCGCTACAAACAATGTTAAACTTGCCAGTGCCTCATTGCTGATAATGGGTTGTTGATTTGAATTGTACAACAATCCATTTTTCTCCAGAAACAATAAAAAGCAGGCCGCCGCTATTCGTTTGTTGCCATCAGCAAAAGCATGATTTTTTACTATCAGGTAAAGCAACATTGCTGCTTTCTCCTCAACGGATGGATAAACATCATTCTTCCCAAAACTTTGTTTGATCTGATTTATGGCACTATCAAAACCTTTGTCCTTTTCTTTACCAAATACATCAGAATTAAATTCGGAACGCATTTGCTCTACCAACTCTTTGTATTCAGCCATAGGCGGATACCGTGCCGTTTTGCTGTGATTGCCGGTAGTATCCAGCGATTCATGATCATAATCATCCAGAAGCTGTAAGCCCATACTGAACTCATGAAGCCATGCAAAATCTTCCGAGATGGCAGCCTTTTCTCCTATTGCCCGGCTAAGGATCCTGATGCCGTCGTGTAAGACCTGAATCTCCTTGTTTTTCTGTTCGAGTCGTTTTTCGTTAATTGCCACACCATCTATCAGGTAATCTTTCAGGTGTTGGGTGGCCCATTGCCGGAATTGAGTTCCTCTGATTGATTTGACCCTATAACCTACCGATATTATCACATCAAGATTGTAATGCCTGGTTTTATATCGTTTACCATCGGCGGCAGTTGTCAAGGAATCCTTGACAACTGAATTCGCCTTTAACTCCTTCTCTTTGAAACAGTTATTGATATGGAGGCTAATGTTTTGTTTGGTTTGCCCGAAGAGATTTGCCATTTGCTGCTGGGTTAGCCAAACAGTGTCATTCTCAAACCTTACGTCGATCTGCGTCTTCTTGTCCTTTGTTTTATATATGACTACTTCATTCACTGTCAGTCTTTATAATTCATTATACACTCTTCCAAATTTACTACAAAGCAGCTTCTCAAACTTCACCGTCCTTTATAACGAACAATCAAATAAAGATCAGCCTGTAAATCTTTCGAACAAAGACCTGAAAAGGCACTAAAAAAGACTGTCGGTCCAATGACAGTCTTTTTTTACAGATTATTAGCAACAGGACACAATTGCTATTTAGAAAGAATGATCATTGCCAGTCCTGATACATATAACAAGAGCATAAAATTCAATATTGATTTTGTACCTGCAGGCGCTTTGTCAAATTCCTTCCAGATATAAATTCCCCACAAAGCGGCTACTACGGTGGCTCCTTGTCCGAGCCCATACGATACTGCCGGCCCGGCTTTTTCAGAGGCCAGGATACTCAGCGACATACCCACAGACCAGATAGCTCCTCCCAGGATACCAATCCCATGATCCCTGAATTTGCCTTTAAAATAATCTCCAAAACGTATGGGGGTGCCGGCAAATGGACGTTTCATCTGGATCGAATTGAATAAAAAACTACTGAGCACTACCCCGGCAGCAAAGATGACCAGGGCCGTATACGGGGTCAGCTTACCGGCTTCAGGTACGGAAAAATTAGTGACCATGGATGCAGCCACATATTTATAAAACAAGCCCATCAGGCAACCACTCACAACAGATAAAACCAATCCTTTCCCGGATACACCACCCACTGTACCGGATTGCAGTTTCTGATACGCCCTTGCATTCAAAACGATGGCCAATGCGATCAGGGCAACACCCCCGAATATCAGTACCGGGTTTCCCTGAGGGTTATCAATATAATTCACCAGCACACCCAGCACCAGGGCAATGCCAATCCCAACCGGGAAGGCAACCGACATACCAGCAATGGCAATAGCCGCCACTAATAGAATATTTGCCAGGTTAAATATGACCCCTCCGGCAAATGCGGAGAGCAGGTTTTTATTTCCTGCCTGGCTTATATCCGTCATAAATGATCGTCCTGCATCCCCGTTACTGCCCAGCGTAAACGCCAGCAGCAGGGTTGTCAGTAAAATCCCCACTCCATAATCCCAGTACAAAAGCTCAAACCGCCAGGACGCTGAAGTAAGTTTTGTTGTATTGGCCCATGATCCCCAGCAGAGCATGGTGACCACGCATAACAGTATAGCCAGACCGTAATTTTCTACAATAAACATATAGCCCTATTTAATTGGTTGATTAACTCATTTCTGAACGGTACGGTACAGAAGCCTGCGCGCCCATCCTGGTAACGGATATGGAAGCGGCCTTAACAGCAAACTGTATGGCGGCTCTCCAATCCATTTCCTCTGTCAGTGCCACCGTGAGTGCCCCGCTGAAAGTATCTCCCGCAGCCGTTGTATCCAAGGCTTTTACAACCGGTGCCGGGACGATGAACTCCATTTCTTGATTTTTAAAAAACGCCCCCTGCTTTCCCATGGTAATGACCACATGCTGTACACCCATATTCAGAAAATAGTCCGCAGCCCGTGAAGCCGAACCGGTATCAGTTACCGGAATACCCGTCAGTAATTCCGCCTCTGTTTCATTCGGGGTGATCAGGTATAAACCATTGAGTATTCCGGCAGCGAGTATTTGTGCGGGAGCCGGATTAATGATCACTTTCTGCTGAAGACCTGCTGCCTTTTGCATCACCGCTTCAATCGTTTCAACCGGTATTTCCAGTTGCATCAGTATGATATCTGCCTCCTGCAGTTCCTTCACCTTGTCCAGATCGGCGGGTAATAAACGGGCATTGGCCCCGGGAGCCACCACAATACAATTCTCGCCCTCTTCATTGACCATGATTAAAGCAACACCTGAAGGATTGGCGTCATCCACAAACACATACTTTGTTTGAATACCTTCCTGTTTAAACCCCTCAATACTCTGTGCACCGAAAATATCATTCCCCACTTTGGCCACCAGAGTTACATCCCCTCCCAGCCTGGCTGCTGCCACGGCCTGGTTAGCCCCCTTGCCCCCGGCATTCATTAAAAAATGCCCTCCCAGCATGGTTTCTCCAGGTAAAGGAAGTTTGGCGGATTTCACCACCATGTCAGTATTTGAACTGCCAATTACAAGGATTCTTTTTTTAGCCATTATCTTTCGTTTATTCAATATTTAACCAGTCCAGTTTTAATACACCTGATTTTACAAGGACCCTTATCTTATTGTCCCCCTTCCTGATATTTACAGTACCCAGATCGATTGCTGTTAATGCGGCCTCTGTCACGGTAATTTCCTTTTTCTTATTATTGATCCGGAGCTGCAGCACGATTGGCCCCCGGATAGCTGAAGCACGGATCACCAGTTTTCGCTTAGTACCGGACAGGCTGCCAAATTCATAATTCAGCCATTCATTTTGTTTCAATTCCACAGATTGTTCTGACCAAAACTGCTTTTCATCTTTACTATCCAGTAAAATTTTTACCGGCTCCTGTTTTCTGTAGTTAGCAGACTTTGTAACAGTGTCAGTCACATAATATGAGTTTGAAAAACCTTTATGCCCGTAATTTTCCGCTTCAATCTTTCCGGGGATACGCGTCAATATCGCGTTACAAACATCTTCATAATAATCACAATTAGCCAGCTTGATATTTTCCAGTAATTCGTTAAATGCCTGTATGGCCAATGCCGTTTCCGGCTTAGCCCCTCCTTTTGAAAATGCTTCTATCTGTTCCCAGTTCGCCGGCTTTTTGATGGAATAGGGCGTGTTCTGCGTATCCATTTTTTTCCAGGGCCAGAAAGAAAACCCGATGTTGTTCGCTTCAAATAATTGGGTGGTGCTCCAGTAGATCGTATTGCCTTTCTCGCCGGTCTCTCCCACCCAGATGGGGGTATTCAGTTCCGTTCTTTTCTTAATAAACTTATCGATACCACCCAACAGATCCGGCCTGGCCCAGCAGTAGTAATGGAACTGGTAAAATACATTATCATCAAATGGCTTATCAAACAAGGACCAGTCATTGGACCAGTCAAAACCTTCCAGCGTAATCATGTGCCGGGTATCCACTTTACGGATCTCCTTCGTGATCCGCATGTATAAAGGAACCAGTAAATGTTTATATTTTTCTGCTGCGCCGGTTCCGATGGGCAGGGGTTCATTCAATAAATCATAAGCGGCCACCACGGGCTCATCTTTATATTTCGTGGCAATTTTCACCCATAGATCCGTCAACTGATCCTGGTACTTTTTTTCTATAAATAATTCCGGCAGGTCACGTGGACTATCATCAATATTCTGCCCGGTTTGTCCGCCGGGTGCCCCATGCATATCTATAATAACATAAAGCCGGTATTTCCTGCACCAGTTAATGAGTGAATCAAGCAATTGAAATCCTTCTTCCACATAGACGGGATGCTCCCCTTCTGTCAGAAAAAGTCTTGAATTGAGTGCCGGGCGGACAGAATTGAACCCCAACTCCGCTATACGCTTTATATCCGCTTCCGTTATATATTGCTGACGGAATGCCTTCCAGAAATGGTTGGCTTTCTCCTGCCCGATCAGATAGGCCACCAGCTTCTCAATCTTGCGGGGCCTGTCACCGCCGGCACCAAATTTCCACATATAACCTTCCGGCAAAAGCCAGTTACCCAACCCGACCCCTTTCAGAAAAACTTTCTTCCCGGCTTCATTCACCATGTCCTGGCCGGAAGTATGCAAAAAACTCAATGCAGATTTCCCTACCTGTTGTGCTGGTAAGTAAAACAGGAATAAGATGCATGCGATCGTTAAAGTGATCTTTTTCATTTTACCTGGAATATTAGATACATAAAATCATTACTACGGATGCTATGGCTTTTGTACAGCGGGTAGCCAGACTTTAATACTTCCCCCTGACTGTCCGGCATCCGCAAAAGGCACCAGCAGGAATTGCTGTTTCTGACCATTCATTTTCTTACCTGAATAATTCACGGGATAAGCCTGCTTCCCGATCCAGTTGGCCGGCAGGACAGCGTTTGTATTATTTTCCAATGAACTTCCGTTCTGTATCGGAATAACCTTCGCAACAGGTTGTGTCTTTTGCCAAACTGCATTCAGCAAACTATCCACCGCCATCACCTGCGGACCCCGCTGAAAGGCAAACAAACCAGGGTACGATTTCCCACCATCCAGTTCACTCACCGGCATCTGAAAACTGATCTTAACCTGTTCGGTTGGATTCCAGTTCCGGTCAATCACCAGGTTCTTTCCGGGTATCCCTTTGTATATTGATGATCCGACTGATGCAGTAAATCCGCGGCACCAGGCCGGCACTCTCAGCAGCAACGGAAACCTGGCCCTTTCGGTTAATTGAAGGGTTAGCAATGTGGAAGCCATTTCCGGGAAACGGTTCTTCACCTGCAATATCATCCCAACCTTTTTATGATCCGCAGATATCAGGGTATCCTTATAGGTGCCGGATTCGTACAAGTGAAGGATTGGATTATTCCCCATTTTACCGAATGTGAAATACGGAAGCATGGCAATGCCCCTGGGTATACTTGACATACAGCAGGTAATAAAGCAGGTATATGGTTTCTTACCCATCAGTGGGGTATAATAACTGACACAGCCTGTTTGCGGATTTTCAGCGCCCAGCAGGTGGTTGTAAATTGTTTTTTCAATCTGCTCCAGGTATTTGTTCTCGCCGGTAATCAACAGTAATTGCTGGTTGAACTGCATCCAGGTGGTGGTCACACAGCCTTCGCCCATGCTGGCATCAATGCCCGCAGGCAAATGGCCTGGTTCCTGGAAATATTCATGGGCACTGGCTGTGCCGGTAATATATAGCCGGTTGGTTACAATATCCTTCCAGGCAATCAGCAATGGATGCAGCAGCTTAGTATCACCGGTTACCCTGTACAAGTTAGCCAACCCGACAAAATCGGATAACATCTCATACGTTTTCCCATTCCCCACTTTGGTTACCTTACCCGTTGCAAGTAAAGCACTGATTAATTTCGGTCCGTTATCCTGTTCCCAGGCCCGCAGGATATAATAACAGAAATCAAGGTATTTTTTATCCCCTGTATATTTATACAATTCCACCATGGGATCCAGTACACTGGTGGATGCCATTCCGATATGTGTTCCCGCGGCTATAATATCCAGTTGCCCGGGCAACTCACCAAATGTTTTGCAGAGCAAATCCCCCATTTTCCTGCAGGCATCCAAAGCGGGTTGATAACCGGTCATTGTATAATAAGCCAGCAATCCATATAAATTATACTTATGGCTCCATACATCCCAACTGGTCCAGTACTGGTCGGGCGTGTAAGTGCCCAGGTACCCATCTTCCTTTTGAGAATAGATTAACCCGAACATGATACGATCCATTTGTTTTTTCAGGCGGGGATCCCTGGAAAGTTTCCAGGCATTACAGGCTGCTTCCAGGTATTTTCCCACATGTTCACCAGCCCAGGGATGAATACCCGGCCTCCGGAAATAAGATCCCATCAACCCTTCCTCATCCACCTGTAATAAACGTTGCTCCATGTTTTGTATCAACCGCGTATTCAGATAACCGTTCAGCTCCTGTTGCTGAAAAGGGAGTGCTTTAAATTTCTCCGGTACTTTATCGGTAACCACAGGCGTCACCGGTCCGTTTACCGGTATATTCAGATTGGTCGTGGCAATAAATAACTGGTCATACACTGTAAAAAGAGCACTGCTGTCATCGTTTACCCGGTAACCTACGTTAAACACCTGCTCACCGGTTTTCCGGAAAGGGGTAAAATCCACTATCGTCTTTGCATCCTTACCCGCCGGTAAACGAACCGGCTTTACTTCAGAAAAAAAGACATTCTTTTCGTCTTTACCAGCCACCCAGTAATGAATGGTACCTGCAAAGGAATTATTTGTCTTATTGGTAAAAGTCAGTTTTAATTGTACCCCGTTATCAGCAGCATCCGTAATTTCCCTGCTTATATCCACCTCATCCGTCCAGCCAAGGGGCTCTACCCGGTAAGGTCCTTCCCACATGCCCATGCCACCAACCAGGTTATAAATCCTGACGGCAATCAGGTTTTCCTGATCCCATTTTACCTCCGTCTCCGGGATAATATAAAGCCGTTGTTTCTCCCATTGTGTTTCATAGGCTGGCGGAAAAGAACCTGTTTTACCAATCAGTTTCCCGTTGAACCAGGTCTGATCGGCATCATCAATTTTACCCAGCATCAGTTTCAGCCCACGGCCATCCTTCGTTTTCAGTCCGGATGGAATGACAACCCTGATTCGGTACCATGCATAAGACGAATCCTTTGTATAACTTTTTGCAAGCTGTTGCATGCTCCAGCTATCATCATTAAACTGCTGAGTGGCCCATTCCGGGTTGTCCCCAAAGCTGAACCGGGCTTCCTTGGGCAGGTTGACAAACTGGGCATGGGTCAGGATTGGCCCTGCCATCAGCAGGATGAAAGGGAGTAGTTTAGAAATAGTACGCATATTCATTAAGCATTCAATCGTTACATACAAAACCGGTCGGGCCGGGTTCAGGTTTTTCAAAAATAATTTTTATCTGCTCTTATAGTACCGGACATAATCCACTTCCATGACCGCGGGGAAGATTGAATTGTCAACGCCCATTTTACCACCCCAGCCACCACCGATGGCCAGGTTCAGGATCAGGTAAAATGGCTGTTCAAAAGGCCATTCCTTTTGTGTCAGGTGCTCATTGTTCACCGTATAATAAATTTTCCCGTCCATCAGGAAATCAATTTTTTCAGCAGTCCAGTCAATGGCATAGGTGTGAAATTGTGAATACGGATTGATAATAAATATACCTTTCCCTTTCTGTGTACCTTTTGTGTGATTGTAAGCTGCGGAATGTATGGTACCAAACAGGCTGTCTTTATTATACCCCACATGCTCCATAATATCAATTTCCCCGCAACCCGGCCAGCCGGCCTCCTTTATATTAGTTCCCAGCATCCAGATTGCCGGCCAGGTACCAACACCTGCAGGAAGTTTGGCGCGGACTTCAATCCGGCCATATTTAAATTCTTTAATACCTTTTGTCAGGATTTTAGCTGATGTGTAGTTTCTGTTTTCCTTATCCTGCTTTCGGGCTGTGATGACCAGTACGCCATTTCGAACAACGGCATTCTGGGTATCCTTATTGGTATAAAACTGTAATTCATTATTGCCCCAGCCATGTCCGCCTACATCAGATTTCCACTTGCTGCTGTCCGGCAATCCGGTATAATTAAACTCATCTGACCAGTCCGGTTTTTGGTTATCAGACTGGGCAAAGCTATCTGCCTGGGCACATAAAGCACCCAGTAAAAGCAATATCCGGGAAACCTTTTTAACGCTTTTTGTCATTTAGGTAAGATTGTAAAGTAAAATGTAAAAAATCAGAACCTTAAAGTAAAAAGTGGAGGTAAAAACTTAGAAAAGAAAATACGTTCCACTTTTTGTTTATTGCTTATGAACTGCTCGCTGTATGAGAAAGTTTATCAGAGTCCGAACCTGGTATAACATTAACCTTAGTTGCCAGGCTGATACCTGCACCGGGAAGAATATATTTTAAAGTGAATTCATGATTTGCCGCTATTATAATACCGGGAGTCAGTTCTGAAAAATGAATGGAGGAGCCACCCCGTGTCTCCTCCATTCGTATATCGTCTTAAAACCACATATGTAATAATTGATATAAAGTGTAACTCTTATTGCAACCACCATGGGGTTTTATTAACATCATCTGTACCACCAAACTGTTCATCAATGGCCTTTCTGTAGTTAACAGGGTTTTTGGTCAGCTCGTCTGTAGGATACATGTTGCGCTTAGGAACCTGTGTGGGTGCTCCGGAATTTAAAGAAGTTGCCGGATCCAGTGGAAAGACAGGATAACCTGTACGTTGAAAAGTTCTGAAAGACATTCCACCACCCTGGAAGAAATCTAAAAAATACCGTTGCATCCAGATCTGCTGTTCGCGGTCCAGTTTTGTCCCCCCGGTTTTATAGGCTGCTTCACCGGTAAAATAATTGTCAATATAGGATTGGGTTATAGCCATTCCGTGGAGGTTTGCCTGTATCACAGTCGGTAAGGTTCTGTAATAATCAAGCTGGGCTTTCACCCCGTTCTCATAAAAGGTCTGTGCATTGCCGGTTACCCAGCCTTCTTCAATAGCTTCCGCAATAATGAAGCACTGCTCAGCATACGTGAAATATAAATAAGGATCCCCAATCCTGGATGCAGATGAAGCATAACGCTTGTTCACCAAAGAATACTTACCGGCTGCCCTGTTCAGATCCAGCAGGTTGGGAGATAATTCGGAGGGGGCTCCTTCATAAGCGGCAAAATCATTTTCCAGTAACCCACCGGAAATTTTATATGCTGCCGGTTCGCCGAAATAAAATAACCGGCGGTCGTTGACATTCTTTAAAGCATCAACCATCAGTTTCGACATGGCCAGATTCACCCGCATGCCTTCGCCATTGTAAAACGGATAGGTTGCATTCGTATTATCAAGATATGCCAATTGAAAATTATCAGCATTGACGGTCATTAAATTACCCGCAGTTACAATTTCTGCAAACCGTGCTTTTTGAGCAGGGGTGATTTTCTTACTGATGGTCTGTAATACCCGTAACTGCATGGCATTACAAAGTTTGCGCCACTTAGCTGCATTACCACCGAGCATGATATCACCGGTAAAATTAACCCCGAGGGCAAATTTTGCTTCTGCCGCTTTTAAATCATTTAATACCGCAACAAAAACATCTGCCTGCTTATCGTATACAGGTTGTGTTATTCCTTCTTCTGCTTTCCCGGCCTCAGAATAAGGGATATCTCCCATATCCAATGTGGTGGAAAAACCATACCAGGCCTTCAGAAATAAACGTAAGCCCTCATAGGAAGGTTTCGCCGGGTTTCCTTCTGCAAAATCAACCATTCTGTTAAGTATGGTTATGTTTTGAGCCCCTCCAAATCCACCGTAAGGCCAGTAGGAAGAATAATACTGGTACGGGTTTGGATTGTTCTGGAGATTTGTACAATGCTTACTCCATAACTGGGCCGTACCCCAGTCTGTCGGGTTTGGATTCCAGAACCTGTACGTACTTTTCAATACCGATGTGGCCAGCAAATCGGGTGAAACCGATGTAGGCACATCCGGGTTCGTATTTAAATCATCAAATTTTTTACATGAACTTGCAAACGTGAAGGCAATAGCTGCAAGCAGTATATAATGTATTTTTTTCATTGCTGCAATTTTAGAAAGTGAAGTTAATTTTGAAGCCAAGATACCTTGTAGAAGGATCTGCGAAATCTTCATTACCACCGTCAGGATCAGAATACTTAAACTGTTTTGCTTTCAGCAGTACATTCTGCCCGATTAAGCTGACAGATGCTCCTTTTGCCACATTGTGCAACAGCTTTGCCGGTACATTATAGGATAAAGAAATCTCACGCATTTTGAAAAAAGTCCTGGAATAAGTATCCGCTTTGCTTCCATTACCACCCCATGCACTGCTGTTGTGCAGGTCAACCATATATTGTTTATAGGTGGTTTTCACATCATTAACCGCAAAAACACGGGTGTCGGTTAATATGTTTCCATTCGCATCATATGTCGCGGAACCGGATACCACTTTCACACCCTGTCCCAGGTAATTACTGGATCCTGGTGTCGCAACGTCCAGTGCTCTTTCAGCAGAAAGTGAATTCGGATGAACACCAGCCTGCCACATATAGCTTTCTGTTCTGGTGTTGGCCAGTCCGCCACTCACCCCATCAAAAGAGACATAGAAGCTGATATTTTTATACCTTAAACTGGCTGTTGTACCCCAGATAAATTTCGGATCGTAGTAACCGAATAATACATCATATCCATGAACGATGGGTCGGCCACTGCCATTAAGGATCAGGCTGCCTGATTGTTCTCCTTTTCCGGCAGGAACACGCTGAAAATCACGGCTGATAAAATGATCTGCCCGTTCGCCAACTTTAACCCAGGGTTTTTTAGTTGAATAGACGGGATCCAGTTTTGTATAATAACTGGCAAAGGTTGACCAGTTAAGACCCAGGTCTAATTGCCAGTCCTTTGTTTTAAGCGGAGTGCCATTCAAAATCACTTCCCATCCACGACGTGTGATTTCTTCACCAAAATTAGTAACGAGCCCGCCATAGCCGGAAGCCCCGGTTAACCCGACAGTTGTAATACGGTCGAAAACTCTTTTTGTATAGTGTGACACATCCAGCATGATACGGTTTTTCAGGAACATAGCCTGTAAACCCTGCTCATACGTTTCAGAACTTGTAGGTGCAATGGTTGGTGAATATAAATTACTCGGAACGCCGGCACCATTCAATGTTCCCCAGGTTGCCGCACTGATAGAATAACTACTATTAATTTCGTAAATATCAGCAGGCCTTTTTGACAAAGTCCAGGAGCCTCTCAGTTTCAAAAAATCAAGCCATTTTTTTGTATCCGGCAACAATTCTGAAACAATAAAACTTGCTGCAACAGACGGGTAGAAATAGGAACGTTGAGCTTTGGCTAATGTAGAACTCCAGTCATTACGGCCGGTTATATCCATATAGACCAATTTATTCCAGGAAACACCCACCCGGCCAAATACAGAATTTACCTGCTGTGCGTATGAACTCTGAGATACCTGGGCAGGATTAATGGATGCTTTGATGGAGAAAAACCCGGGAACAGAAATACCACCTTGCGTAGTTGCATTCATATTATCATCCTTCCTGTAGAAAATAGTACCCCCGGCAAGGTATTCAACAGTAAATTTGTTGAACTTTTTATCACCTGTCAGTATCAAATCGGAGTTATTACTAAATCCATTACTTACTCCTATATTATATTGTCCTTTTCTGCCACCATTCCAGCCACTATAAGGTAAACCAGGTACATCCGTATTACCCGAAGACAGGTAGGAACCCCATGAACCCCTTATCTGTCCTGATTGTTTGTAAAAATCAACACCAGAACGAACAGTGGCCTTTAACCAGGTCGTTAACTGATAACTCATGGTTAAATCAGCATTAAAAATGTCACGGGAAATTTCATTTGTTT
>CAZYTV010000053.1:0-20038 GCA_964650455.1 uncultured Chitinophaga sp.
CCTGTAAAAGTTTGTTGGAAGCCTATTATTTGCAAAAACAGAATATGCAGGTTATTGCGGCTAATTTCGGGTATACCAATTCGGACAATGCCAAAAACCAGAAGTATAAGTGCCTGATGAGATTGAAAAAAATATTTTTTGCTCACTATAAAAACGAGAACGGAAATGGGTGATATTAAAGTACTTGAGGCGGTGGAACGCTATATCCGTGGGGAGATGAATCCTGACGAACGTTTGCATTTTGAAAATCTCAGAAAATCTAACGGGGAGATTGATCAGCTGGTGGTGGAACATACTTTATTCCTCCAGCAAATGAATCGTTTCGGGGAATGGAAAAAATTCCGCAGCACCCTGCATGATGTGCATACTGACCTCGCTGAACAGGGTAAGATCAATTCAGCCCGTCTGTCCGGAAAAGCCAAAGTGGTTTACCTCTGGAAAAGATATAAGAGAGTGGCTGCTATTGCGGCCTCTATCGCGGGAATCACTACCCTTACGATCAGTGCGCTGGTCTGGACCATTACCCCGCAAACAGCACCTGGTGAACTGGAACAACTGAAAGGCAAGATTACCATTCTAGAGAAATCCACCAAAGAACAGGGTAAGGAAATTAATAATGTAAAAAACAAAATCAGCCGTGCTGATAATACCATTGTTTATACCACGGGTGGTACCGGTTTCATTATTGATACCAAGGGCTACCTGGTGACCAATGTACACGTGGTGGATGGAGCTAAAAATATTGCTGTTCAGAACAGCCGGGGTGAGTACACTGCAAAAGTGGTTTATATTGATGCCGCAAAAGATATCGCCATCCTGAAGATTGATGACGAATCATTCAAACCCTACACCTCCATTCCCTATGCCATCAGCCGTTCTGAAGGAAAACTGGCTGAACCTATTTTCACACTGGGTTATCCCCGCAATGAAGTCGTATATGGCCAGGGCTACCTGAGTTCCAAAACCGGTTACAAAGGCGATACGCTCAGCTGCCAGCTGGAACTGACGGCCAACCAGGGTAACAGCGGCAGTCCGATCCTGAATAAGAAAGGTGAAGTCATCGGCATCCTGAACGGCCGCCAGAAAAATGCCGAAGGGTTTTCCTTCGCCATCCAGGGTAAACATATTTACCAAGTGCTGGAGGACCTGAAAAAAGACACCAGCTTCCAGCGGATCAAACTGAATTCACGGTCTTCCATTTCCGGGCTGGAGTTTCAGCAACAGGTGGAAAAAGTTGAAGACTACGTATTCATGGTAAAAGTCAATAATTAAGACATTATCCCTATAGAAAAAAAGAAGCTGTACCAACTGGTACAGCTTTTTTCATTTAGAGCAGGTATGTGAATACTACCAGAGTTTCGACGGATATTCGCCCTGTTCAATTAATGTATTCAGGCTGTTCTGGACAAACGGGGCATCTTCCTTATACGTCACCCCAAACCAGCTGGAGGTGGTCGGAATGATCTCTACTTTACCACCTTCTTTTATGAACTGATCTGCCACAATCGGAATAAAAAATTCAGATTTCAGCTCCTGCCCGGATGCATGAAGAAATTCAATAAACAATTGCTGAGTATAGGAGAAAAAGGAAGGATCAAAACACCAGAAATTCATGGATACCCTGGTGTCGAGGGAAAGTTCTTTCGGCTCGAGTCCATCCTCACAAAGAATTTTTCCGTCTTTTTTTGCAATATTAATCCGTTCAGTCACGGTAGCCAGGTTGCCATCAGCATCCAGTCCGCATACGCCACGATTCACGGTACCATGATCCGATAATGTACGGAGCAGGTCATACCCGACTATCGCATATACATTTTCACTACAACCATTATTCAGGAAAGCCGCTGCATTTTCAAACGCATTGCTCCCGTAAAAATCATCCGCATTAATAACGGCAAACGGCTCTTTCACCACTTCTTTGGCACAAAGCACGGCATGTGCAGTACCCCAGGGTTTGGTGCGGTCGGCATGCGCTTTATATCCCTCCGTATAGTAATCCATTTCCTGGAATACCTATTCTGTCTGCACTTACCCTTTAAGTTTAGGTTCAAATATGTTTTTAAAGTTATCAGCAAATTGTTCCCGGATAATAAAGACCACTTTGCCGAATCCGGCGCGGATCGCATCATAAATAGAATAGTCCATAATGGTTTCGCCATTGGGGCCAAAGCCCTGGACCTGTTTCATACTGCCATAGCGGGAAGCCATCCCGGCTGCTAATATCACCAATGTTGGTTTCATCATACTGATTGTTTTGCCCTGCGAAATTAATCTAATTTAGCAAAGAGTTTAAGAAACATGGAGGATATAAATCCGCAACATATCAGTGCTGATCCTTACTCAACACCTGAATTGAGTGAAAAAGGACTGACCGCAACCATCCTGCGGCTTGACCGGCTGCATCCTGTAGTGTCGGGTAACAAATGGTTCAAACTCCGTTATTATTCGGAGGAAGCCCGGCAGCATCATAAAGACACCCTGGTAACTTTTGGCGGTGCATGGTCCAATCATATCCATGCCACGGCAGCTGCCGGAAAGATGTACGGACTAAAAACAGTGGGTATTATCCGGGGAGAAGCTGCACCGTCCTTATCTACTACCCTGCTGCAGGCTGCGGAAATGGGGATGCAGTTACACTTTATCACCCGGGAAGATTACCGGCAAAAAAAAATACCAAACGGCATTGACCTTACTGCGGCCCTGCTTGTGCCGGAAGGCGGTTATGGATCAACCGGAGCAAAAGGAGCTTCCTCCATACTGGATTATATTAACCCGGATGCCTATACGCATATCTGCTGTGCTGTCGGGACCGGTACCATGCTTGCAGGCCTGCTGAACAAAAGCCGGGGGCAGGCAGTAGTGACCGGGATCAGTGCCATGAAGAACAACTCCGCGCTGGAAGCCGATGTAATAAAACTGCTGGAAGCCCCCCTGGCAATACCCGTCATCCTGCACGATTATCATTTTGGCGGTTTTGCAAAACACAATACCCAACTAATCGATTTCATGAATAAATTATACCGGCAAACGGGGATCCCCACTGATATTGTTTATACCGGAAAACTCTGTTTTGCCGTGAATGACCTCGCCGGGAAAAACTACTTCCCTCCGGGCAGTAAAATCCTGCTGATTCACAGCGGAGGTTTGCAGGGAAACCGCTCTTTACCGAATGGATCGTTAATATTTTAGAAATTCTGGAGGAGGACCCTATCTTTGTTTTTCACCGGTAAAAGATCCCGGTAATTATTCCGTTCATACAATATGAAAAAAGGGACCCTGTATTTTTTCCTCCTGATTACGGCATGTACCGGCAGTAACCTGTTTGCCCAGGATACCTTGCCAAAATTTTCCTTGAAAAATGTCGGGAAGAACAGGATCGTGGTCAGTTGGACCAACTCTTTCCCGGATATACGCCAGTTAAGTATTCAACGATCTTCAGATAGTATAAAAGGATATAAAACGATCCTGACCATGGCCGACCCGACCACTCCTCAAAACGGGTATGTGGATAATAAAGCACCAAACGGACAACAATTCTACCGTCTATATATCATGCTCGAAGGGGGCCGTTACCTGTTCAGTGTGGCAAAGAGACCGGTCAGTGACACCAATTACCTGCAGCGGATGAACATTGATGCCTCCATGTTACGCAACCTGTCCCGGGACAGTCTTCTCCGGCTGAGAGATGGCCTGTCTAAAGTCGACCGGCCTGATATGGGCAAGACCACCCTGCTTGATTCACTGCTGATCCTGGATTCTTTACTAAGGGCCAGCCCGGCCGTAATCCGGATTGGCAATTTCCAGACAGGCGATTCCGCTTCCCTTCCCAATGCCGCTACTATTAAAAACAGGCCCACCGCCTTTGAGCCCTCCCTTTATGTTTATACGAATAAGGATGGTTATGTGAAAGTGAATCTCCCGGAAGAAGGAAATAAGAAATATATGATCCGCTTTTTTGAGGAAGACAATAGTCTGCTCTTTGAACTGAAAGATATAAAAACCAAAAATTTCCGGATTGATAAGGCCAATTTTTTCCATGCCGGATGGTTCCGTTTTGAAATCTATGAAGACGGCAAACTCCTGGAAAAACACAAATTTTACTTAGAGAAGGATTTCTGACATCAGTTCCGTCTCAAATACTTTTTCAAAATTCCGTTTTACTTTATCTTTTACTTCCTGCATATCCAGTACCATCCCCAGTTCCCGCTGCAGGGACGTTACCTGTTTGTTCACGATACCACAGGGAATAATATGATTGAAATAGGAAAGATCTGTATTAACATTAAAAGCAAAGCCGTGCATGGTGACCCACCGGCTGCAGCGCACGCCGATGGCGCAGATTTTACGCTCCCTGCCGGGAAGATCAGGATCGATCCAGACACCGGTTTCTCCGGATGAGCGCTCCCCTTTTATCCCGTATTCTGCCATGGTCAGGATAATCACTTCTTCGATATGCCGGAGATACTTACCAATATCGGTATAAAATTTTTCGAGGTCCAGGATCGGGTAGCCCACGATCTGGTCAGGTCCGTGAAAAGTAATATCCCCGCCCCGGTTGGTATGGAAAAACTCAATATGATTGGCCTGCATCTCTTCATCACTCAGTAACACATTTTCCTTGTTGCCGCTCTTGCCCAGTGTATAAACAGGAGGGTGCTCCACAAAAAGCAGGTAATGCTCTGTCGGCACACCGGATTCCGGGACAGACTTCCGCCTTACATTTTCCTTTAAAAGAGACTCCTGAAGGTCCCAGGCTGACTGGTAATTCATCTGTCCGAGGTCCCTGAATATGACTTTTTGCTTTTCCATCGGTAAAAAGCAAATTTACCAACAAATTTCCATCCTTTACCTTTGCCGGCTATGCAGGAAGAAATGGATCAACTCCTCCCGGAGAATAATGAAGGCAGTGATGAACTGTACGAACGATTTACGCTGACGATCGACAAGGGCCAGGAACCCCTGCGGATTGACAAATTTCTGTCTAACCGGATCGAAGGTGCCACCCGTAATAAACTGCAACGGGCCATGAACCTGGGGATGGTGCAGGTAAACGGAGCCCCCGTAAAACCGAATTATAAAGTAAAACCCCTGGATTATATCGTGATCTACTCCGATATGAGTCCGGATGAAACCGATGTGGTCCCGGAGAAAATGGACCTCAATATTGTTTACGAAGATGCCGACCTGATGGTGATCAATAAACCGGCAGGTATGGTGGTACATCCCGGCAGCGGAAATTACTCCGGCACCCTGCTCAACGGTGTATCGTATTATCTTCAGCAGCAGAACCCGGCTATTTCAGAAGATGTTTTACCCCGTTTCGGACTCGTACACCGGATTGATAAAAATACCAGCGGCTTGCTGGTACTGGCCAAAACGGACAAAGCCATGCGGGCCCTCGCCAAACAATTTTTTGATCATACCGTAAAAAGGCAATATGTGGCCCTTGTCTGGGGTGACATGGAAAATGACAGCGGCACCATTATAGCCCATGTGGGCCGTCACCAGCGTTTCCGCAAATTGTTTGAAGCATACCCTGATGGAGATCATGGGAAAGACGCAACCACTCATTATAAAGTGATGGAACGCTTTGGCTATGTAACCCTGGTACAATGTATCCTGGAAACCGGACGCACCCACCAGATCAGGGTACACATGAAATATATCGGCCACCCGCTTTTCAGTGATGATTTTTATGGCGGCGATAAAATCGTGAAAGGAACGATCTATACCAAGTACAAACAGTTTGTCGAGAATTGTTTTGCTCTTTGCCCGCGCCAGGCTCTGCATGCAAAAACACTCGGCTTTGTACATCCAACCACGGGGGAAGAAATGCATTTTGAATCTGATTTACCTGAGGATATTGAGGGGGTGATTGAGAAGTGGAGGAAGTATAGTACGAGTCGGTAGTCAGGAGTCGGGAGTCTGTAAATTTGACTCTTACCTAGTACTTCTTGGTTTTATTGTGCTCTCCCACTTCCTATTTCCTATTCTCTAACAAAATCAAACAGTGTCGCCGTAAACACCCCCCGCTCCCTTTTCTTAAACGCCACATCCCAGTTGCCGATATAGCGTAGGAGTTTAGGAACGAGGAGCTCTCCCACTTTGGTCATCTGGACTTCCATGTGAACATCAAAATCATATACGCCGGCATTGTAGCTCATATCGTAGTTGCGGGCCATGACTTCCATGGTACGGGTATTGAACCAGGTGACCATATTGTCGATCACAATTCTATCTTTCTTTCCGCCAAGTTCTTCCTTTGCTTTGATGGTAAAAACATAACAGGACTGTCCTTCATAATCCCCGTAATCAATAATAAAATCATAGTATTCAGCACGGTCGGGATCAAAAATGTCAATTTTGTCCCCGATAAACGGTATACCCGGAATCTTTTTGCCCGGATTAAAGAAGAGCATTTTAAGTTGTTGCTTATGTTTGGCCATACCGCTTGCGGAGCGCGGATTAAAATCCTTCCCTTTTACAATATTATTTTCCCCACAAACGGTGCCATTGGTAAAGAAAATACCTGCGTATAATTCTGCCGTATAATAATTGTACCCATGGCTGTCGTCATAAAAATCTCCGGTGGAATTCTCTGACAGTACTTCCATGCTACGGCAACCATTGGCCCGGTTCTGTTTTGTCTTGCTCATCAAAGCAGCCTGTATACTTCCTTTTTTATCCCGGATGCGGATATCATTCCAGGAAGTAAACCCGAGTACATGCAGGTTCCGGAACGCTTTATAAAAAGTGGTGTCATTCTTAACCTGGTTGATAAACCGGGCCACATTCAGGTCGCTTCGGATGATCACTTCAGTGAGATTGACCATTTTGGCCAGCCGCTGATTATCCAGGGAATCTTCATTTTCCTGGGCAGTGCTGATCAGGGCCGTAAGTAAAAGAAATAAAGTAAAGAGTTTGTTCATGGATTAACCGGGAAACATCATCTTATAATCCACGTTGATCTTGCCCTTGGATATATCATTAAGTTTCCCTTTCATTAATTTCCGTTTCAGGGGGGAGATATGATCAATAAAAAGTTTGCCTTCAATATGATCATACTCGTGCAGGATTACCCGGGCAGTCAGACCGGAAAACGTAGCGGCTTGCGGCTGAAAATCCGCATCCAGGTACTCCATGGTTACGGTCTCGTGACGGTAAATATCTTCCCGTATCTTAGGTATGCTGAGACAGCCCTCATTATACGACCATTCCTCCCCATCCAGTTCCACTATCCGGGCATTGATAAAAACCGATTTTAACCCCGGGGCATCCGGGTATTCCTTTTGCTCTTCCTCATTCATGCCGGAAAACATCTGCTCCGTATCCACCACAAACAGCCGGATATCCCGGTTCACCTGGGGAGCAGCCAGTCCTACCCCACTGCTGGCATACATGGTCTCCCACATATCCTCTATGAATTTGTCCAACTGGGGGTAATCAGCAGTAATATCAGTCGCCATCTTCCGCAGTACCGGGTGGCCGTATGCTACGATCGGTAAAATCATAAAGCAAAATTACTTAAAAAGAACCAAGAACCGAAGACGCCAGGTACGAAAAAAGAACTAAGAACCGAAGACACCAAGAGCCAAATAAAAATCAAGCTGCAAATCTCAAAAAAGCAACAAAATTCAAACTCCAAAAACCTTCTAAGTAAGTATACCAAAATAAACTACTAAATATATACAAACGACTATTGACTTCTCAGATACTCCTGCAGCATGATCGCCGCCGCGATCTCATCCACCAAAGCCTTATTCCTTCTGTCCTTCTTCTTCATGCCCATCTCCAGCATGGCATCTTTGGCCATTTTGGACGTGTAGCGTTCATCCACTTTTTTGATCGGCATCAAGGGAAAGTTTTTCTGCAGGTCCTTAATGCATTTTTCCACCAATGGAGTGGCATGCGTATCCGTATCGTCCCAGTTTTTGGGCTCGCCGATCAAAATCAGTTCCACCGGTTCCCGGGCAAAATAGTCTTTCAGAAAAGGAATAAGTGTCTTTGATTCCACGGTGGTGAGTCCTGTGGCAATAATCTGCAAAGGATCCGTCACTGCAATTCCGGTGCGTTTACCACCATAATCAATACATAAGATTCTTGCCAAGGGTATTATAATTTATTGATGAACAGATCGGCGATCACAAAAATGGCAAATACCACGGAAGCAATTCCGTTGGCGGTCATGAATGCGAGATTGACCCGTTTCAGGTTATTGGGCTTTACAATGGAATGTTGATAAGCCAGCATCCCGATAAACACCAGCACCCCGATCCAGTACAACCAGCTAAAATGCCCGTACACACCGGCATACACCACAGCTCCTGCACTCAGCAGGTGAAAAAACTCAGAAACCAGCAAGGCCTTGCCCTTGCCCAGCCAGGCGGGAATGGAATAGAGCTGATTGGATTTATCAAATTCCTCATCCTGCAGGGCATAAATAATATCAAAGCCGCTGACCCAGAAAATAACCGCAATAGAAAAAAGAATGGGTAATAAAGCAAACTGACCGGTTACAGCGAGATAAGCCCCGATAGGCGCCAATGCTAAACCGAGTCCGAGTATCAGGTGACAAAGCGGGGTGAAGCGTTTGGTATAACTGTAACCCAGCACCACGGCAAGGGCCACGGGCGAGAGATAAAAACAAATGGAATTGATGAACCAGGTGCAGGCTATAAACAATACACAACTGGCTATCGTAAATGCCAGTGCATTTTTCGGAGTAATCACACCGGCCGGTATTTCCCGTACAGCCGTCCGGGGATTCTTTGCATCAAAATGGCGGTCGAGGTAGCGGTTAAAAGCCATGGCGGCACTGCGGGCGAAGACCATGCAGAATACAACCATTATAAATTTTAGTAAAAGATCATTCCATGGAAACATCGGAGGAAATACACGATTGTGCCACCCTGGTACGATCGATGTATTTTCAAAAACTGCTAAAAAAAAGCCAATCAACGCAAATGGCATCGCAAATATCGTATGCGAGAATTTGATAAGACTTAAATAACTTTTTACTTTCGACATAGGTAACCTGTAATCTTAAAAAAACAATCCGTAAAATATTGTCAGCATTTCAAGTTTCTGCTCAACTTTTAACGCTCAGCCCTCAACTCTAAACACTCAACTGTATTGCCCTGCGGGGCAGCAAAGAGATCAAAGGAGTAAAAAGAGAGGAAAGAGATCGTGACAGGCGGAATCTCCTCCTAAACATCTAAACGCCTAAACAACTAAACGCTAAACCCTCCCTCTCACCAATTCCCACAACACAACCCCAACCGCGGTGGCAATATTCAATGAATGCTTCATACCCAACTGCGGAATTTCAAGACACCCGTCACACAAAGTAATTGTAGTCTGTTCCACACCGGTTACTTCGTTGCCAAATACCACCGCGATTTTTTCGTCCGGTTCAAAACCGATGGCATTGAGTTTATAACTGCCTTCGGCCTGTTCGGCAGCATAAACATTAAATCCGGCTTCCCTTAAATCGGCAATCGCTTCTGCGGTTGTTTTAAAGTATTTCCATTCCACCGTTTCTTCGGCGCCCAATGCGGTCTTCTTAATTTCCTTATGAGGTGGTTTGGCCGAATAGCCAATGATATAGATCGATTGAACCAGAAATGCGTCAGAAGTCCGGAATACACTGCCTACATTGTAGGCACTGCGGATATTCTCCAGTACGAGGATGATGGGTGTTTTTTCAGAAGCCTTGAACTCCTCCACAGACTTGCGCCCCAGTTCGGCCATGCTCAGTTTTCGCATGGCGCAAAGTTAAGGGCCGGGGGCTTACTGTTTGAGCAGCTTTTTAGTCCCTTTTTCGCCGCTGGCAGCTTTGTAGGATAACAGGTAAATACCGGGTGCCCACTGGTCTGTTTCCACGGTAAAGTAGTTCTCACCATACTGGAGGCTATAGGTCTGTTTCCACAGGGAACGACCCATTGCATCCGAAATATGTACGCTGAGCGACTGTGCCATTTTAGATTTAATATCCAGGGTAAAATGATTCGTCACCGGGTTGGGATAGAAAAGTGGGATGATTGATGCTTTCTCCGTAGCCGGGTAGTCGTAACAGGGACCTGCATTGGGTATGGCCGAACTGATCCAGTTCACCCGTGCTTCCAGCCATTCTTTTAAAGCAGTGACCTCACCGGTATAACTGGTGGGTATGGGTTGCGGATTGGGCCAGATATACTGTCCCAATACCGGCCAACGCAGAAAATGACGTAACCGGGCTTCAGCCGTTAATGCCACTACAGAGTCAATCAGTTTATGTATACGGGTATCACTCAGACTTCCTTCGCGGACCTGTTTCCAGCGGCAACGGAAATTGGATTGGTAGGCACTGTCTTTTTCAAACTGGTACCACCAGAAGGGAACCTGAAAAAAATCCTGCGGACAATCCCGGTTGAACTGGTAGGCCCAGCCGGTAGTTTCAGCGCCCCGGCAATAATTGGCATTCCGGAAAGCCAGGTCATAATCCCATGCCGGACCCGCTAATATTTTCCCGCCTTTGCTTTGCCGGTCTTTATTAAAATACGCACTCAGCCGGTAGCCATCCACATTGCGGCTGATTTCATTCACAATGGAATAATCGATAAATGATGCCTCATCTGCAAACTTCCTCCAGCCATTTTGTTTATCCTGGAATTGCACGCCGTTCAGGACCGCTTCAAAACTATCCACATAACTTTTGATATAGTTCTGCTGTGCAGTAACGATCGAACTCAGTTTCGGATAGATATAGGAGAAACGGATATTCTGTCCGTTGATACCATAAGGCGGGTACACCGAAGAATACCAGCCATCCGCTTCCTTATCAATTGAAAATATATACCCTCCTGTTACCACTTCTCCGCTCACATCCGAAGTGGCCATTTTCGATACCGGTACCCGGCCACTGCCTCTTTTGATCTTTTCCATGAATACATAAATACCCTTGTAATCCCCATTGACCAGTACTTCCACATACCTGCAGTTGGAAGCCCAATGCCCCATCTCCCTGGAAAATGTATATGCCAGGAAATTCCGCATCAGGGTCTTGTCGGTATACGGTGCATACAATACCCAGTCACTTTCCTTTGGTAATCCGAACAAGGATTTATCCAATGAGGAACCGGCATTGTCCCATAATTCAATACTGTAGGATTTCATTGGGAACATCTGGGAAGACTGCCCGCGGATTTCAATCCCGATCTTTCCATTATAATGATTGAACGGATCGTTCACATTATTCCGCGCCCCTTCGCCATTGTACACTATTCCCATATCCGCCGTTATTTTCGGATCATTGGGAATTTCCTGTCCGTTCGTATTGATCACAATAATGGGCAGGTTGGAGGAAGTCAGTACCTGTGCTCCTGACATAATCGTACCCAATAAAAAAAACAGGGGAAGGATGAGCCTTTTCATATAACGCTAAAAACTAAAGATACTCTTTTAACCGCATTTAATTAATGATGCCGGCACGGGCCAAAACCCGGACCGGCATCCCCGACAAGTAGTTGTTGCCCGCTCACTACTCACCACTCACCACTCACTATTTCAGATTCACAATCTTCTTATCCTTCGGGTACTTCACACTATAACTAAACCGGACCTTCCTGCTTTCCCCCGGCTTCAGATCAATCTTCCAGGTCAGTACACCTGTTTCGGCATTGACCATGGCTTCTCCACCCTCTTCCAGTTTTACTTCCACTTCCTTGATGGTGCTCAGCGGATACTGATCTTTTAATAAGAGGTTTACATCGGTGATCTTATTATTCTTTACAATTACTTCATAGGTAAAAACCTGTTTGGTATTGCCACCACTGGTTTTCAGACTGCTCATTTCCTTTACCAGGGAACGCTTCACCGCGATTCGGCGGTCACGGCCGAGCGAAAGATTCAGTGTATCTGCTGTACTGTTCGGATCAATCACGGATTTACCGATATAAGTATCATCCATAATAATATTTGCATCGCCGGGCAACAGGTCAAGGTTCTGCCAGTCCGCCACTTCTGCCAGCAGATAGGCATCCTTGTCCATGCGGGGCACGGCATAATTCTTCAGTACACAGGCGATCTCCTGGTCTTTAATGGTCACACTGTTCAACTGACCATCACTGGCAATATCATAAGGCAGGTCTATTTCAAAACTGGTATTGAGCTGGCCCTGGGTAAGGCTGGTATATTGCTGTACGGTACTGGGGTCCACATTGTCAGCCAGTTGCTTTTTAACTTTCATCGTACCATAGCCACTCACCACCACTTCTTCTGCCATTGATTTATCACTCTCATACGACTGTAGCATATTCCGGGTGGCATTGCCCTGCATTGCCCTTTTTTCAAGGTCAGTATAAATTCCGGGTACATATAATTGCAGGTACCAGGGTGTCAGAACGGGGGTTGTCACCCCAAAATTGGGCGTGCCGGTACTCAGGGTGAGTTTTGTTTTTTTCCAATCCACCCCGGTAGTCTGGGTCAGTGAGGCCTTATACACCATCTTTACTTTATTGGTCTTTGAATTCACCCGGACATCGTATACAGCCACCCATCCGGCATTATTGGAATAATAAGACAACTGTACCGGGATCTCCCCAGCTTTTTTGCACATCACCTGCAGGATAACCTGCCCGTAAGGACGCTGCTTAACCGGTATCACTGCTGACATCAGTGCGATTCTCTTCCGGATCTCTGCAATCCGGATATTAGCCTGGTTGATCAGTTGCCGGTTAGTGTACATATTGTTCTTGATCTTTTCGATCCGGGTGGTATAATACGCGACAAGTTTGAGCAGTTCTTCCCCGGAAATGGTTTTATCCCCGATATTATTCATGGCGCCCTCAATCATAGACCCCGTTTTTGTAAGCACTTCCTGGTCCACCTGCACCAGGTTGTCCAGCCGGCTGATTTCTTTATTCATTAACAGGATACTGTCTTCCAATCTTTCCACTTCCCTGGTTTTTACTGCCGGGGGCAGGGTCGGATAAAAGACACTATAGCGTTGCGACAACAATGCCACATCCTCCGGTACACTGACCTGAAGGCTGTTGATATCAGCACTGGTACTGAGCTGGCTGATGACGATAATTTTGGTGGAGGCATCCACCCTCGCTTTGGATTCGTGGGTCAGTTCGGCCCCATAACCAAAATAAACCGTAGCGTTATTGATGCTGGCATCCACCCGTACGGTATCGGTGGAGAGGCCCTGGGCGCTCAAAAAGGTGCCGGAAATCAGGAACCCGGTCAGGGTGATAAGTTTATTCAAGACTGCTTTATTTTTTCAACAGATGCGGAAAGACAGATTCTTACATAAACAGTTCCTTATTTTTGTCGCCCCCTGCAGGGGATGGCTTCACCACTGCCGGCAGGGTCTTTATATATGGCGAAATCAGCAGGTTCCGAAACACCAATGATGCAGCAGCACCGGGCTATTAAACAGAAATACCCGGATGCCATCCTTTTATTCAGAGTCGGGGATTTTTACGAAACCTTTGGCCAGGATGCCGTTTTGGCTTCCCGGATACTGGGCATTACCCTGACTAAAAGAAATAATGGAGCTGCTTCTTCCTCGGAACTGGCCGGCTTTCCCCACCATGCACTCGATACCTACCTGCATAAACTGGTAAAAGCCGGACACCGGGTGGCCATTTGTGACCAGCTGGAAGATCCCAAACTGGCCAAGGGAATTGTGAAAAGAGGCGTAACCGATATGGTTACCCCGGGCACCACGGTGAATGATAAACTGCTCGAACACCACAGTAATAATTTCCTGGCCGCCATTCATTTTGCCGAGCATGAGCAATTTGGCCTGGCCTTTCTGGATATTTCCACCGGTGAATTTTTTATTGCAGAAGGAGACCGCGAGTATGCAGATAAACTGATCCAGAGTTTTAAACCTGCGGAAGTCGTGTTCCAGCGTCACCAGCAAAAAAAATTCAAGGAATATTTCAATAACAAAGTATATACCTATACCCTTGACGAATGGATCTTTGATCCCGGTTATGCGGAAGATACCCTGCTAAAACATTTCCAGACCCATTCATTGAAAGGATTTGGTGTGGATGCCATGAGGAACGGATTGACTGCTGCGGGAGCGATCATCCATTATCTGAAAGACACCGAGCATCCGAATCTCCAGCATATTGTGTCGCTGCAACGGATCGACCGGGATGATTTTCTATGGATGGACCGCTTTACCATCCGTAACCTTGAACTGGTCTACGGCAGTCATGAAGGGAATCATACCCTGCTTGGGGTTCTCGACAATACCGTGTCGCCCATGGGAGCCCGCCTGCTGAAACGCTGGATTGTTTTCCCGTTAAAAGATATACAGAAAATCAACGAACGCCTCGATACCGTGGAATTCCTGATCCGGGATACCGAACTGCGGAATAAACTGACCTTGCCAATAAAGCAGTGCGGGGACATTGAACGTCTGGTGTCTAAAATCCCCATGAAAAAAATTAACCCGCGTGAAGTCATGCAACTGGCCCGCGGATTAAAATTAGTGGAGACGATCAAACAACTCTGCCTCAGTGGCCACAATGAATACCTGAAACGGCTGGGTGATGCCCTGAATCCCTGTCCCTATATCGCTGATAAAATTTTTAAAGAGATTCACGAAAATCCACCGGCACTGGCTGCCAAAGGCGGCGTGATCAGTGACGGCGTGCATCCTGAACTGGATGAATTAAGACAGATCGCATACAGTGGTAAAGAATACCTGACCCGGCTGCAGGTCAAAGAAGCCGAACGTACCGGCATCGCTTCACTCAAGATCGGTTTTAATAATGTATTTGGTTATTTCCTCGAAGTCACAAATTCCCAGAAAAACAAAGTGCCGCCGGAATGGATGCGCAAACAGATACTCGCCAATGCGGAAAGATGTATCACCCGTGAACTAAAGGAGTATGAAGAAAAGATAAACGGGTCTGAGGGAAAAGTACTAAGGATTGAATCGGAAATATATTAAGCCCTGCTGAAGGAACTCTTTGATTACCTGGCACCGGTACAAACCAATGGCAACCTGCTGGCCATCATGGATTGCCTGGCCTGTCATGCACAGAATGCCATTCAGTACCAATATAAGAAACCGGTACTGCATACCGGCGACGAATGGATCGTGAAAGGAGGAAGGCACCCGGTGATTGAACGACATCTGCCCGTTGGAGAATCCTATATCAGCAATGATGTGGAGTTGAATAAAAGCAATCAGCAGATCATTATCCTGACAGGGCCCAATATGAGTGGTAAGTCCGCCTTACTCCGGCAAACAGCCCTGATCACCCTGATGGCCCATACCGGCAGTTTTGTTCCGGCTGAAGAAGCCCGGCTGCCACTGACCGATAAGATCTTTACCCGCGTAGGTGCTTCCGATAACCTGTCGGGTGGTGAATCCACCTTTATGGTTGAGATGAATGAAACGGCCTCCATCATCAACAATATCACCTCGCGCAGCCTGATCCTGCTGGATGAGATCGGCCGGGGCACGTCCACTTACGATGGCATTTCCATTGCCTGGAGTATTGCCGAATACCTGCATAATTCCCCGCATCAGCCCATTACCCTGTTTGCCACGCATTACCATGAACTGAATGAACTGGAAGAAAAATGTCCGCGGATCAAAAACTACCACGTCACTAATAAAGAACTCGGAAATAAGATCATCTTCCTCCGCAAACTGGCGCGTGGAGGCAGCACCCACAGCTTTGGTATACATGTAGCCAAAATGGCCGGTATGCCCCCTGCCCTGCTCGACCGGGCCAATGAGATCCTGGGCCAACTGGAAACCAAACACGTGCACGAAGAAACCGGTGAGGCCCTGAAAAAAATCACGGCCCCCAAAATGCAGTTGTCCATTTTCGATGCCCATAGCGAAACCTTCGACGAAATCCGCAGGATGCTGGAAGGAACCGATATTAACCGTCTGACCCCGGTAGAGGCTTTGTTGAAACTTCAGGAAATAAAAAATCGCCTGAAATAAACAGTTTACCCACAAGGATTTAGCTTATTTTGCAAAAATATTGCCCATTCAAAAAAATCCTTATTTTTACCCCAAATAACGTAATCATGAAATTGCTGAAACTAACTGCTTTACCCCTGTTCATGGTCGCTTCACTGTTTATAATTTCTTCCTGTGAATCTGACGCTGAACTGAAAAGAACTTCAGATTATTCCAAAACCGGTATCGCGCTGACAGGCGCCCAGGAAACACCTGCTGTACCTTCCACCGCACTGGGAACAATGGATGTATCTTATACCCGGAGCTCTAAAATTCTCACTTATACCATTAACTGGTCTGGTTTAACAGGTGCTGTTGCTGCTGCACATATTCACGGCCTCGCACCTACAGGATATGCCGCCGGTGTGGTACAGACGTTTTCCACTTCTGCCATCACCCGTTGCGCTACAGTCAGCAACACCTCCTGCGGTACTTATAAAGGAACACTGCTGGTGGATGATGTGATTGTCAAAGAAGCAGACCTGATCAATGGTGTGTATTATGTAAATCTTCATACGGCTGCATACCCGGGTGGTGAGATCCGTGGCCAGATCCGTTTCCAGTAAGCTATCAACATACTTATATAGAAAAACCGACTGATTCACCAGGCGGTTTTTTTTATTTTACATCAAACCATAATGGCGTCTCGTCATTCCAGTCCCCGTTGTAATTGACCAGCAGTTCTTCGCCCGCTTTAACGGGCCGGACTGTAGTGATACCGATCTGCTGCTGTTCATAGTCCATCCCGTATTCACAATTGCTTTCATACGAATGGTTATATACCGGTACATATCCCATCGCCATACAACACTGGTCCTTGTTTTCACCCCATTCAAAAATATAATCATGCAGGAGGGTTTGATCCAGCAGTTTCCGTTCATCCATACTCATTACAATTACGGGCGATATCTCCACCATTACCCCTTCATCTATATCCTCCGAAGTAAATACACCCCGTCCGCGATGATCCGCCGGGGCAATAAATAAAACAGGTAAAACCATAGTATGTGCTTAAATACGTACGAAGTACGGCATTATTCCAAACTGAACAAACGGGTAATTTCAGTCACCGGATTTACCAGGGTGGAATGAAGGCCAGTTCGTATTTTTGACCAATGTCATTGGAACTGGAACAACCCTCCCTCCTGGAACAGTTTGAGTCGGTCATTCAGACGGAAGACCGTTTGATGATCCGTGATTTCCTGGATGACCAGAATATCAGTGATGTGGCGTTCCTTGTACATGAATTTCCTGATTTCCAGAGCCAGATCATCGCCAATATGTCCGTACACCGGGCGGCGAGTGTGTTTAAAATCCTGGATCTGTCCATTCAGAAATCAGTGATCCGTGACCTACCCGCCAATACCACGGCCAACCTGCTGAATGAACTGCCGGCAGATGACCGTACCGATTTCCTGGAAGAGCTCCCCAGTAATGTGGTACGTGAACTCATCAAATTGCTGGATCCCGATGAACGGAAAGTGACCCTCTCCCTCCTGGGTTATCCGGAAAACAGTATCGGAAGATTGATGACCCCTGATTACGTGTATGTGTATCCCTGGAATACGATTGAAGAAGTATTCAGTACCATCCGGAAATTCGGCAAAGACAGTGAAACAATCAATGTGATCTATGTGATCAATGATAAGGGAGAACTGCTGGATGATATCCGTATCCGTGAATTTATTCTGAATCCGCCCGATAAAAAAGTAGCTGAACTAATGGACGAACGCTTTATCGCTCTTCTTCCTGAAAACGACCAGGAATCTGCGGCCGAAGTCTTTAAAATGAACAACCGGGTGGCCCTGCCGGTGGTCAGTAAAAGCAATAAACTCCTGGGCATTGTAACCATTGATGATATCCTGTGGGTAACCCAGGAGGAATTCAGCGAGGATATGCAGAAAATGGGGGGTACCGCGGCCTTAAATGAACCGTACCTGGAAATCCCGATCATGAAACTCTTTAAAAAAAGAGTGGTCTGGCTCGTCATCCTCTTTCTTGGCGAATTACTGACTGCCACCGCGATGGCTTATTTTGAAGATGAAATTAAAAAGGCGGTTGTACTGGCCTTATTTGTGCCCCTGATCATTTCCAGCGGGGGGAACAGTGGTTCACAGGCTTCCACCCTGATCATCCAGGCTATGGCTGTCGGTGAGATCACGCTGAAAGACTGGTGGAGGGTGATGCGCAGGGAGATCATTTCCGGGCTGCTCCTGGGCACCGTTCTCGGACTGATTGGTTTCTTCCGGATTTTCGCCTGGCATTCTTTTGCCCCTGAACTCTATGGAGCTTACTGGTGGCAGATCGGGGTCACCGTCTCCGTCACTCTTTTGGGTGTTGTCCTCTGGGGCACCCTATCCGGAAGTATGCTGCCCCTCCTGCTCAAAAAACTGGGAGCGGACCCTGCCGTCAGCTCGGCCCCCTTTGTGGCCACCCTGGTGGACGTAACCGGATTAATTATCTACTTCTCTGTAGCCTATGCAATGCTCAGCGGCAGCCTACTTTAATGCGCTAAGGCTTTGACTTCTACAATTTAATTCGCACCTTTACAGATATGCAGGCAGTCAAACGTTTGCATGTTTAGAAATTGATACTTTTGACGCAAAAAACCATCAAACCTTATGTGTGGAATCGTTGGCTATACCGGACCCAGGGAAGCTTATCCAATTATTATTAAAGGCCTGAAAAGGCTGGAATACCGCGGTTATGACAGTACCGGGGTAGCTTTGCAAAACGGCGGATTAAATGTTTATAAGAAAAAAGGCAAAGTAGCCGAGCTGGAAGAAAGCATTGTCGGCAAGAACCTCCACTCCCATATCGGCATCGGGCATACCCGCTGGGCCACCCATGGTGAACCGAGTGACCGCAATGCCCACCCGCACCAGTCCTCCTCCGGCCAGCTGGCCATGATTCATAACGGGATCATTGAAAACTATAACCAGCTCAAACAGGAACTGCTCAATAAAGGCTATACTTTTTCAAGTGATACCGATACCGAAGTCCTGCTCAACTTTATCGAAGAAATCAAGAAGAACAATGAGTGTTCACTGGAAGAAGCAGTTCGCGTGGCTCTGAAAAGGGTAACCGGCGCCTATGTGATCCTCCTGATGTCTGCCGATGATCCGGAAACCATCATTGCCGCCCGCAAAGGCAGCCCGCTGGTCATCGGAGTGGGCAAAGGCGAACACTTCCTGGGCTCGGATGCTTCCCCCATGCTCGAGTACACCAAAGAAGTGGTATATGTAAATGATTACGAACTGGCCATCGTAAAACCCGATGAACTGATTCTCAAAAACCTTGGTAATGAGAAACTGACACCCTATGTACAAAAACTGGATATAGAACTCGCTGCGATTGAAAAAGGCGGGTATGACCACTTTATGCTGAAAGAGATTTTCGAACAACCGCAGACCGTCTATGATTGCCTGCGCGGAAGACTCGATGCGGTGGAAGGAACGATCACGATGAGCGGTATTCAGCAATATGCGGATCAGATCATGAATGCCAACCGGATAGTGATGGTGGCCTGTGGTACCAGCTGGCATGCCGGCCTGGTGGCTGAATATATTTTTGAAGAACTCTGCCGGATTAACGTGGAAGTGGAATATGCTTCTGAATTCAGGTACCGTAACCCGGTTATCAATAAAGGAGATGTCATTATCGCCATTTCACAAAGTGGTGAAACCGCGGATACCCTGGTGGCGATTGAAAATGCAAAAAACAAAGGCGCCATTATCCTCGGCGTGGTGAATGTGGTAGGCTCGTATATTGCCCGAATGAGCCATGCCGGTGCCTATACACATGCCGGACCTGAAATCGGAGTGGCTTCCACGAAGGCCTTTACCGACCAACTGGCTGTACTTACCATGATCGCTCTGAAAATCGGTTATATCAAAGGAACGATCCCGCAAAAACGTTATATGAACCTGCTGAAAGAATTGCAGGAAATTCCGGAGAAAGTGGCCTGGACACTTCAACACAGTGACCATATCAAAGCGCTGGACGAGAAATACAAAGACGCCCCTGATTTCCTTTAACTCGGATAAGGATATA
>CAZYTV010000054.1:0-19779 GCA_964650455.1 uncultured Chitinophaga sp.
GCACCATTGAAGTCCTGATCGGTTTCGCCCGGTGTGCTGCATTCATTGCGCTCTGCGCACCTGTGGGTGGAGGTACTTATACCAACGCGGCTGACGTAGGCGGTGATCTCGTTGGTAAAGTCGAAGCCGGTATTCCGGAAGATGACCCCCGTAACCCTGCAACCATTGCCGATAACGTAGGCGATAATGTGGGTGACGTGGCCGGTATGGGTGCTGACTTATTTGGTTCCTATGTGGCTACTGTTTTGGCGACCATCGTTCTGGGTCAGCAGACCACGATTGACTTCGGAAATGATACTCTGGGTGGTTACTCCCCCATCGTATTACCGATGCTGATCGCCGGTGTGGGTATTATCTTCTCGATGGTAGGTACGCTGTTTGTACGCGTCAGCGATTCTGCAGGCATCAATACCGATAATGTACAGAAAGCCCTGAATATGGGTAACTGGGGTTCCATTGTGCTGACTGCAGGTGCTGCTGCCGGACTGGTTTATTTTATCCTGCCGGAAGGCACTATGACCTTAAGAGGTTTCACATTTACCAAATGGGGGGTACTGGGTGCTATTGGTGTGGGTTTAACAGTGGGAACTTTAATGAGTATCATTACTGAATACTATACAGCGATGGGCAAACGCCCGGTGAATTCGATCATCCGTCAGTCATCAACCGGACATGCCACCAACGTAATCGGTGGCCTGGCAGTTGGTATGGAATCCACGTTCCTGCCGATCCTGGTACTGGCTGGTGGTATCATTGGTTCCTACGAATTTGCCGGTCTCTATGGCGTGGCCATTGCCGCTGCCGGTATGATGGCCACCACAGCGATGCAGTTGGCGATCGATGCGTTCGGTCCTATTGCAGACAACGCCGGTGGTATTGCCGAAATGAGTGAGCTGCCCAAAGAAGTACGTGAAAAAACCGATGTGCTGGATGCTGTAGGTAACACGACTGCAGCGAGTGGTAAAGGTTTTGCCATCGCTTCTGCTGCCCTGACTGCTCTTGCCCTGTTTGCCGCATTTGTGGGTGTGGCTATGCCGGATAATCAGCATATCGATATTTATAAAGCCGATGTACTGGCTTCGCTCTTTATAGGTGGAATGATCCCCATGATCTTCTCTTCCCTGGCTATCCGCGCCGTGGGTGAAGCGGCCATGAGCATGGTGGAAGAAGTGCGCCGCCAGTTCCGTACCATTCCCGGTATCATGGAAGGTACCGGCAAACCGGAATACGATAAATGTGTGGCCATCTCCACGCAGGCTTCTATCCGGAAAATGCTGCTGCCCGGTGCCATCACCATTGTAGCGCCTCTGGCGATTGGTTTCACCCTCGGTCCTGAAGCTCTTGGCGGATTCCTGGCCGGTGCTACCGTAAGTGGTGTACTGATGGGTATGTTCCAGAACAATGCCGGTGGTGCCTGGGATAATGCCAAGAAATCATTTGAAAAAGGAGTAGAGATCAACGGGGAGACTTATTATAAAAAATCTGAACCCCATAAAGCGTCCGTAACCGGTGACACCGTCGGTGATCCGTTTAAAGACACATCTGGTCCTTCCATGAACATCCTGATCAAACTGATGTCCATTGTATCCCTCGTTATTGCTCCTACCCTGGCGCAGATGTTCGGGACACATAAAGCAGCAGAAGCGGCTCCTGTAACCCCGCCTGCCCCGCCCAAGGAAACCGGCAAAATCGAATACAAAATGAAATCAGAACCGGTTGCTATGATCAATACCAGCAACACGGCTTACTACCAATAGTAGTTATACCTTCTTAATCAGAACCATTACTTTAAGTCCCGCTGTTTCTACAGGGGGGCTTATTTTTTAATGAACATTGAGCATTGAAAAATGAATATTGAGCATTTCATCCTCTAAGAATACAAATGCTCAATATTCAATAATCAATTTTCAATTTTCGGGATTGTTTTAGAAGTTACACCCTTAATATTCCAGTAAAGAGCAGCTACTTATTATTTGCCAATGTGCCAATGGCGAAAGTGTCCAATAGGATGAAAGTCATTTAAAAATGGCAATCAGATAAGAATTATAAGTGAACTGTTGCTCAGGAATATAGATAAAAGCAGTCAGGAGGTCAATTGGCTAATTGGCACATTGGCTGATTGGCACATTTTAGATCCAGGCTTTCCTGTTTCCTGTCACTACTTACCTTGTACTTCCTCAAACCACCTCCCCACCGTCTCCGTCATTTCATCCTTATAACTCGCATGATGGTATTCGTTGGTATCCGGTTCGTAGATATAATCCTTTTTCCATTCAGGATAGTGCTTCGCCACTTCTTCAATGGAGGTGAGTATATACTCCACTTCCTCATTGGTCATGACAGGATGGATAGACATGCGGATCCAGCCGGGTTTACAGGAAAGATCACCTTTGTGCATTTCTTCCAGGATGGCAAAGGAATGGAGCTGGTCCACATGCAGCAGCATGTGTCCGTAGGTGCCGGCACAGGCACAGCCACCACGGGTCTGGATGCCAAAGCGGTCATTCAGTAATTTCACCACCAGGTTGAAATGTGTTCCGCGGAGGATAAAGGAGATCACCCCGAGGCGATGCGTGGTTTGTCCCTCCAGAATTTCAATACCCGGTACATGGGGTAAGCGGTCGAAAATGATTTTTAATATTTCTTCTTCCCGTTTCAGCATTTGCTCCACCCCCATTTCTTCTTTCAGTTTAACGGCCAGGGCCGCTTTGATACCCTGTAAAAAGGGCGGGGTACCACCATCTTCCCGGTGTTCGATATCGTTGATGTATTCGTGTTGTTTCCAGGGATTGGTATAGGTAACAGTGCCGCCGCCGGGCTGGTCGGGAATAATATTCTTATATAGTTTTTTATGAAAGATCAGCACGCCGGGTGTGCCCTGTCCGCCGAGGAATTTATGGGGGGAGAAGAAGATGGCATCCAGGTGGGCTCCTTCCTCTTCCGGATGCATATTGATCGACACATAAGGAGCAGAGCAGGCAAAGTCAACAAAGCAGAGGCCATTATACGCGTGTACTTTTTTGGCCACTTCATGTAAAGGTGTTTGGATGCCGGTCACATTGGAACAACCGGTGATGGCCGCGATCTTATGCTGCCGGTCCTTGTATTTTTCCAGTAATTGTACCAGGGAATGCAGGTAGATATTGCCGTCTTCATCATTCGGTATGATCTCCACATCCGCAATGGTTTCCAGCCAGGATGTCTGGTTGGAATGGTGTTCCATTTCCGATACAAAAATCACCGGTTTTAAATGCGGGTCCACATCCAGGTAAATGCTGAATATTTCGTGAATCTTAAGTACCGTAGTTCCCAGTTCATGGGTGGCTGGCAACCGGCCATCTTTTACATAATCCATGATCCGTTCAGGAATCCGGAGGCCCAGCAGGCGCTGCAGTTTATTCACGGCTCCCGTCATGCCACTCCCGGCAAAAATGAGCACATCATCCGGCCCGGCCTGCACGTGCTTTTTAATGATCTGCTTGGCCAGCTCATAGGCCTTGGTCATAGCCGTACCGGTAACAGTGGTCTCCGTATGCGTATTTCCCAGCAGGGGCATGATCTCTTTGGTCAGCCGGTCTTCAATTGGCTGGTAAGCACGGCCACTGGCAGTCCAGTCGGCATAGATCATTTTCTGGGTACCGTAAGGAGTATTAAAAGTGGTATCAATGCCAATGATATTGTTCCGGAAGGAACGGAAGTAGTCCTGTAGCAAGTTGATTCGTTTGTGTAAAGGTACGAAGTTAGAAGCACGAAGTTAGAAGTACGAAGTACGAACAGAATACGTAAAACGAGGTTGAATTGGTTGATTTAGATTGAACTTACTTAGAAGGTTCTGGCAACTGACAGCCGACACCTGACACCTGTTCACTTTACTCTCTTTTTCTCTTTTGATCTCTTTGCTGCCCCGCAGGGCGAATAAGAAAAGTCTGCCAGTTCAATGTTTCTTCCCAACTGTTTTCATCTGGATTATATCCACTAAAAACGCAAATGCCATCGAGAAATAAATATACCCTTTGGGGATCTCGAAGCTGAAGCCTTCAGCGAGCAGGGAAACGCCGATGAGCAGCAGAAAACAGAGGGCCAGGATTTTGAAGGAAGGGTGTTTATGGATAAACTGGCTGATCGGACGGGAAGCGATGAGCATGATGATGACCGTTACCACCACGGCGGTGTACATCACCCAGAGGTCCTGTGCCATACCTACGGCGGTGATGATGGAATCCACTGAAAATACCAGGTCAAGTACAATAATCTCGCCCAGGAGCCGGGAGAAAGTGGCCTGCTGGCCTGCTCCGGGTATTACTTCTGACTGTTCTGTTTTATGATAGATTTCCTTAGTGGCTTTGTAAATGAGAAAGAGGCCTCCGAAAATCAGGATCAGGCCTTTTCCAGAGAAGGCCTTATCAAAAAGGGTAAACAAGGTCTGGTCCAGTTTGAGAATCCACGAAATCACGGCCAGTAAGATCAAACGCATGACCATGGCCAGACCGATACCCCAGTACCGCAGTTTATTCCGCTCTTTTTCGGGTAGTTTATCCGACAGAATAGAAATAAAAATAATATTATCGATCCCGAGAATAACTTCCAGGGCGATGAGGGAAACCAGGGCGATTAAGGAATCTGTCATAATGTGGTTAACAACTTGAAAGGGAATTTGTTGAATGATCAAAGTAAGGGCTGTAAAAAGTACGAGATACGAAGTACGAAAGGCATTCGTAAAAGTGTTTGAACCTGTTGATTTAGATTGAATATTCTAAGAATGCACAATCTAACTTAACAAACAGTATCTCGTTTTACGTATTCTGTTCGTACTTCGTACTTCTAACTTCGTACTTGCATCTCGTACTTTGTATTTATCTACTCCACTTTATACGGTGTAATCAAAATCTCAGCCCCGGTGGGTTTGAGTATCCGCACCACCGGCATCACTACGGCAGTATCTGGCGGATAAGGCACTCTCAGTTTAATTTTCCGTACAGAATCCGCTTTACTCAGTTTCTCCCCGATGAAACGCAAACGGGAGCTGTCCGCCTGACTGAAAAATGTATCGGTGCCGGTTACCACAAAGTGAGGATGAATCACGATGGTAAGTTTTGAAGGGTCAGTTACAACTCCACCGGCCCTGGAGTCAGTGGTTGCTTTTCCGCTTCCCGTTCCCTGTTTACAGGAAATGCATGTTAGCAAGATCACTAATAAACTAATTGATAATATAATTCTCATAAAGTGTTTAGTCGTTTGGTGTTTAGACGTTTAGTCGTTTGGTGTTTAGAGGGACATCTACTTAGAAAGAGCCTTGGCTATTGGCTATCAGCTCCAGGCTGTTTACTAACGACTATCGACTAAATACTATTGACCAAATTATCCCACCTAAAAGAACCAGGCTCCGTACTTCGTACCTCGTACTTCGTACCTCGTACTTACTTCTTAACTCTTCCTTTGATCCACTTCATCTGTCCATTATGATTCGACTCATGCTCGCACACATGAAACCATTTGCAGTAATTATTCGTAGGGCCCCAGAACCATTTCTCATCCACGCTCATCAGCCACTGGTCATCCCTATTTTTAAATTCAGCGATCGTATTGTCACGCACTTCTTTCAGGGTATCCAGGTAGAATTTGAGGTCATGCCCTTTGATGGCATTCCGGGCTTCCTCTCCCAGTTCCATGGCAATACCGAATCGGTCATTATCGGCCTTGGACCAGTCGCCCCATTTCTTTCCTTCAAATGTATGTAACTGGTAAAACCGTTCGGTGGCTGCCAGGTGAAACAGCATACTCCCGATCGTGTTGGATTTATCGTCGTGCAGGTAATCCAGTTGTTCCATGG
Source organism: uncultured Chitinophaga sp. (assembly GCA_964650455.1). Lineage (GTDB taxonomy): Bacteria > Bacteroidota > Bacteroidia > Chitinophagales > Chitinophagaceae > JJ008. The sequence goes on from CAZYTV010000054.1 coordinate 5,831, forward strand.
TCATATTCCTGACCGAACTCAGCACCGCTCCTCGCATCCAGGTCATCATAGAAAGCATGGTGCCCACTTGCGGACTAAAACCCTCGCGGGGACCGATTACATTCGGACGGTCATCAGAAGGTATATACTCATTGGTAGCAAAAGTTGGTAAACTGCTGAAACCGGCCAGTCCGGCTGTTAGGGCACTTTGCCTGAGGAACTGGCGGCGGGAATTGGAGGACATTGTATTAAGGTTTAAGGTGAAAAATGGTATTCGTATTGAAAATATTACTTTTTCAAACGATTATCAAAATCCACGCAAAATCCCGCTGATTTCGGACATTCCATTCCAAACTATAGAATCGCGAAAGTTATTATCGTGATTAACGGTTTGTCCTGACACCGTTGTATAAAGCCAGATGATGGCTGATATAATGTACTTAATTTCTGATACAACGAACTGACAGGCCACTAACCAGATTGCCATTGTTTTTTACTACGCTACCGTCTGTTGAAGAAGTTCGCATATACGTCGAGAACTCATCCTCTTTAGATAAACTCCACCAATTACTGAAACTGTCCAATTGTACAAACGTTTCAGCGGAAGAACGTTTGCCCGAAAGCAAGTCGTTAAACCCACTTTCATTCGGCTTAAAAACATTCTCCGTTTTCCAGGGAGTATTTACAGAAGGCGTCCCTAAATTAGTAGTCAATAAAGACCAGTCCGCATCACCCGCAATATGCCATCCCTGGGGAGCCAGCCCACGTTGATCTTCTACTGCGTACAAATTATATAGCTTGCCGTATTTCTTATTTTTGGGATCATTGTTATAATAACACCAGGCAGGCTTTCGCTGTTGTACTGCTTTTTCCCATTCTTTTGCAGTCTTTGCTTCGGGTATAGAATCCCCGTTACGGAAAGTACTTACGTCAAGATTTTGGGTCATCCATACCTGGTTTTTTATCTGCACCATACTACTACTGCTGCTTTTGCGGGGAACAGTAACCTTTGCAGAGCCCTGCTTATTAACAGACTGGATTGGTTCTTTCTTTACAATTTTGTCATCCTTAAAAAGTGTTTGTTTCTCCAGTTTACCATTTTCGTAATATTCTTTAAAAAAACCACTTGCCTTACCATCAATATAGGGTTGTTCAGCCCGTAGTTTTCCATTTTCGAAATACCACTTTGCAATGCCAGCTGGCAGTCCGTTCGTGTACTGAAATTTCGATGCTAATTTTCCGTTTGTATGATATTGTTTTGAAATCCCTTGCATGATTCCGTTGATGTAAACTGATTCAGACAAAAGTTGACCATTTTCACGATAGAACTTTGCATTGCCGTCCCTTTTGCCATTCGTGAAAGGGATTTCGGATAAAATATTTCCATTTTTACTGTATTGCAATTCTATTCCGTTTTGCTGACCATTAATAAAGGGGCGATATACCATCAATTCTCCGCTTCTATAATACTCCTTTTCAATGCGATTAGGTTCTTTAGCATGATTTTCACGTTCCGTATTTGGAATATAGACTGTTTTCGAACCAACTGTATTACCTGATTCATCAATTTGAAACTTTTCATTATTCAGAACCACAGTGGCCATGCCATTGTTAAAATTGGTGATAATATCATCAAACTGAATAGGGATGATAATCTTACCAAATTTATCCATAAAGCCAATTCTTTTAACGAGCCTGTTTTCGGGATCTGTACCTTTAAAAGCATAAAACCGGCCTGATAATTTGTAAATCCCATAATAAACAGGCGGCACTATCTCTTTACCAAAACGAACGAGTCCGTAAAGTCCGTGACGCCTTGCTATTTTTATTCCATTTACATCGTTGCTTTTATCTATATAGTCATAATCAACCACTTCATTAGAAGATTCCCTGTTTGCTGAACCAGGTCTGGAGTTTATCCTATCCCGTATCAGTTGCTCCTGGAGTTTTGCATCATTCCTGTTTCTTGCCTCTTTTGCTTCCCGTTCGAGTCGAACCCGCTCCCAGTCAGTAGTAACCTGGCACCAGGTATTTGTATGAAAAAAAAGGCAAAAGGAAATGGTAACGAATGGAGCTAATACATTTTTGTAGTTCATTAATAGTTTTTTATACCCGTTTTGAACAAGTTAAGCTTTAAATTCAATATTGCCTTTTTCATCAGCGGCTGCCCGGAGTATCCCAATCCAATAAGCAAGCTGTAAACTGCAGGACTTTTGTGCAGAGACGGTATAATGTCTGGAATGTTTGTATATGCTGCGGGGGCGGGAAATGGTGAGTGGTGAGCCTGCCTGCCGGCAATGTCAGGTAGCCCGGGAAAAGCTCTTACGCTTTGTAACAGTCTGAACGCTGAATGAGTAATGAGTATTTGTGAAAAATCTTTACAGATTTTGTACAGGTACTATGCTGTAGTGAATTTTCCGGAGCTACTCATTACTCATTACTCATTACTCATCTTGAGCTGTTCTTTAAACACTCCGGTAGCTTTTGAGACCCTTCGATAACTCGGATCGTTTGCGAGGGACTTTGGCTTGCTGATAAACTCTATTTCAGATTATACTCATCCCTTAATATCTGCAGCAGTTTCGTATTGATCTCTATATATTTCTGAAAATGGGTCCGGCGGGTGGAAGTGACCACATTTTCCCGGAAAAAAAATAATAAACTAACCAGTTCCTTCCGGTCAACCTGTTCCAGGTTATTCAACCGGAAAGGGATCGGGGTATTGCTTTTTTCAAAGTCCTGCAACGCCTCAAAAATATTCTTCCCCTCCTTTTTCAGGGCCGCATCAAATTCATAATCATAATGTTTAATAACGATCGGGTTGATATACCTGAACCGGTTCTCCACTTCCAGCTCCTGCCGGTGGTAGATATTCTTGATGGCCACCGTCAGGTCCCCGGTCAGGTTCTGGAATTCCTCATTCTTAAAATACCGCAATGACCCCGAATTTCTGAGCTGGTCCAGCATGACGGTCCTGGGCTCAAACTGGGAAGGCGACAGAAAGCTGATCCCGTATTCAAAATTGACCGCGAACTCCTTGGGCACCTGGGCCAGGTTGCTGTCCCGGAAATAACCAATCATATATTGCAAAGCCGCTTCCTGTTTGATCCGGTTCTGCACTTTGATACCGGCCGTCAGGGAATCGTTCAAGAGTTCATGGTAAAAGCTTTTAGCGAGTTCTTTGGCCCTGTCCCGCTCGATCTTATGCTCCAACTGGTACTCGGCTAAAAAGCCACAGAACACGGCGAGAAAAAGCATTAAAAACTCCCAGAAATAACTTTTCCAGTTCTTCTTTCCATGAGCGCCATGGGAATGGTGATGTACTTCCATTGTTTCGGTATCTGATTTTGGGGGTTGATCTGGGGTTTCTTTTGAAGCAGCTTTTGGCTCCGGCACGGGTCCGGAAGGGGAATTAGCTGCAGGTTGTAATGATTCGTTGGTTTGGTCCATAAGTCAATACATGAAATTAAACAAAAACCTGGCAGGAATTATCACTGCAAGGCTATTTCTGATGCTGACCTGAAATCAGATTCAACTAATTGGACAAGGATTGCCACACTGCCGTACCCCAACCGCTGGCCTTCCGGCAAGCCAAATGTTGTACATACGAACCTTACTGATCTCATTCATAATGATACCTGGCCTTAAAATAGGTGATGAGTGCTGCATTTCTTTTTATCAGCTTTTGTAAGTCATTGATTCTTGCCTTACACCAAATCGAATAGATGGACAACTGGTTGAAGTACTTGTTTAACAATTCTCTGTTATTGCCATATATTTCAAATACCCGTGGGGTAATGGTTGTGTCTTTCCAGCTTTCATAATTACGCAGTGTGGTTAAAGTTTCCCGTAAAGCCGATTGAATTTCCTGAACTCCGGTGGATTCAGATACTTTATATACCCGCAACAGGTTATCATACTGCAGGATACTGTCCGCATCTGCTTTTTTTAATAAGCGAAGTCCTCCTGCATTTTTCAGTTGCATTAAAGTGCGGTCTGTATACGTCATATCCGGGAAAGAAAAGGAATTTGATGCGATGCTGTTTAAACAGTTTGTGGGAAGATGGTCACTCAACAGCGAGTCGTAACAGGGAGACATAGTTTGTAAAACGGATAGTTTCTTTTCAAACCTGTCAAAAAGAAAATTGAAATGGGATGAATCAGTGACCAGGTCTTCATAAAAGGACCGGATATATTGTTTACCTCTGTCTCTTTCTATCTTATGTTCCAGTTGGTACTCCGCTAAAAACCCACAGAACACGGCGAGAAACAGCATTAAAAACTCCCAGAAATAGCTTTTCCAGTTCTTCTTTCCGTGCGATCCGTGTGAATGCTGGTGTACTTCCATAGTTTCTGTTTCTGGTGGGGGGTTATCGGGGACTGGTTCATTGACATCGGCCTTCTCAATCGGTGGTTGACCGGATGGGATATTCTGCGCTGCTTTTTGGGGTTCTTTATCTGTATTTTCTGACATCATTTTTTATCTGGCAGGAATGTCCGATTGCCAGGCAGACGAACCGTCTGGACCTTGAGACAGCCTGTTACTCCATGAAAATAAACATTTACACGATAACTTTAAAGCCATATAAACAGGTCATGTACATTGCCGGCATGACTTCAAATCCGGTCTCCCGGTCTGCAAGTGATCCGGGGCTCCTATTTCCTGATGTATTCCAATTTTGTTTTTGTATATTTAAATTAGCAAGCTGATCATCCTGCTTCGAGGATTTATAAGTAACTCTTTCCGTGTTTAAATGATAATACAGGATAGCTATTCACTTCTTTATTAAATCAATCTATGTGAAAATACTCATTGCCTGCTGTATGGCTTTATTGCCTGTTGTAGTAAATGCCCAACAAAACATTCCTGAGAATGCTGCCGTATTTTATAAAAAAGCAGTGGCTAAAATCAATCCAAAACATTATTCCTGGATCAAACAAACCGCGGTTGACGTAAACAACAGTAAATCAGATGAAGCGGCGATAAATACTCAGGCAGGAAGCTATGGGGCCGTTTGGGGATTGGGAGAGCAGGATATCATGGCACTTGCTTTCCTCGTTATGATGGAAGCATCAAAAAGTGCTCAGGAAGACCTGAAGGCAATCATGAATGATGTAAAAAACATCAACAAGGAAAAGGAAAAATTCCGGGCAATCAGCAATCAGGCAAATAAATATTCCGATGGAAGTTCTGGATTAAAGATGCCAAAGTCAACACTTGATTCTTTCCGGTTGCTCACAAGGGTCAGCAACAATAAACAGATTGCCGTTTCGCAACCTGGCAATATACAAACCAACCAAATCCAAAAAATCAATACGAATAGTACTAAACAACTTGCTTCTGTAGAAGAACTAAAAGCGCTGAAGGTTGATCTTAAAAGCAAACTTGATTCCATTAATGAAATGGGTGAGGCCACTTCCCTTCGTTTACAAATGATGATGGACAGGTCGGTTAAATTTAACAGCGCCATGAGCAAAATAATGAAAAGTATCAGTGATACCCAGGATTCGATTATTTCGAATTTGAAGTAGATTGTTTCTTTTAAGAAGGGTGTGTTGAGAATGCAGAGCCTGCCCGCCGGCAAGAGCAGGTAGTGAGCAGGCTTCCTGGTATATTGAGGCAATCATTTGTGTCTTAAAAAATGTTATTATATTTTTCCAGTAAGGCTTCAAATCCGATCGCCTTCGTATCCAGATGTCCCGGCGCTCCATATTTCTTCATATAATTCCATTTGACTTTCCGGTCGATCAGCAAGGGTTTGATCTTTTCACTTATGGGATAAAGCCGCCTCCCCAGCAGTTTATAAAATGAGTCCTCGTAGAGTTCAAAATCCAGGCAAGGGAAATTCTTATTCAGGTTATAATCCGTATCCCAGAGGTAAAGCACTTTACCAGGCTCGTATTCCACGATATACAGGTCGCCCTCATCCTCATACTCCTTGGCCAGGGCGATTTGCCGGGCCCTGATGGTACAGACCGCCACCGAACCCTTGTCTATCGCCTGGTCTAGGGCTTGCAAGGAAGAACGATGCCTGCGTTTCTGCTTATAGAATTCATGAGGAGTAAAAACAATAAATGAAAAACACAGTATGGCGATAGTACCAGTGAGAAAGGTCCAGAAACTGTCCGGGATGGTGGCTGCGATCCAGGTAAAACCGGCACCCAAAATGGCAGCGATGATAAAATGATAGAATTTCAGCTTTGAGCCACGCTCCTTTTCCAGCCGCTTTTTCAGGGTAGTTAAAAGGCGGAGTTCGGCGGGGTTGTATGGGCGGGAAATAAATGGCGGAAGCATAAAATGCAATTTCAGCAGAAAACACGAAATAACCACAGGCCCATTTTTCCGGCCTCACTTACAAAAAACAATAAATTTTTTAGTTTTTCTAACAGTTTTCCCCCGTCTTCCTTTTTCCAGGTATAACCCCGCGGATAGATCTGCTGCTGAGTATATAAGTCCGCGTCATACTTCTTTTCCAGTGCGGCATAATCCAATGCCTCCAGGGCCCGGGCAATCATAAGTTGTATTAGTTAAGACTTCATCTGACAGTTGGGGTTAATTTAGTGTAACGACAAACTAAATTAATAACCCCAAAAAGTCAGATGAAGTCTTAACTAATACAGTTTATAGGCACATTTCCAAAAGCACGATCTCTTTACTCTCCTTTTTCTTTTTTATCCTCCGTAGCCTTGCCTGCCGGACAGGCAGGTTTTGCGAAGGTGAATTTTGACCTATATGTAAGTCTTGCTCTCCCACTCACGCCTATCTTTAAGTGTTGCCCCTCTTTAAACTCCCCTAATTATATAATCCATCCGGAGTTTTAAACAAATTCCACCATTGGCATATTGGCACCCTTCGACAAGCTCCCCGAAATAATCGGGACAGGCAGGATGACAGGTTTCCATTGTAACCTTTTTCAACCCCATACGTCCTACCCTATGTTAAAAAACCTTAAAAAACGGCCTTTAGTTTTGGTCTTACGAATAAAATCGTACATTAGCCTAAAATTAGAAGAAATGTCAGCACCTAAATTGGTAAAACCCACAGAATCAGAACTGGAAATTCTCCAGATCCTTTGGGCTAAGGGAACAGCCACCGTGCGGGAAGTGCATGAGTTACTGGCCAAAACCAAGGACGTGGGCTATACCACGACCCTGAAGCTGATGCAGATCATGAACGAGAAAGGCATTGTGAAAAGGGATGATTCGATGCGTACCCACGTGTACCAGGCAGCCGTGAATAAGGAAAGAACCCAAAAACACCTGCTGGGTAAAATGATCGACAACCTTTTTGGCGGCTCCCCCACACAACTGGTGATCCAGGCCCTGGGTGATGAAAGCCATAAGGCCAGCCCCGAGGAACTGGAACGCATCCAGGCCCTGTTGGACAGTCTTAAAAAAAGTTAAACCATGTATCTGCAACTGCTGCATTCCCTGGGTTGGGCCCTGCTCAACAGCCTCTGGCAAATGGCCCTTTTATGGATCGTTTACCAGACCGTAAGTCTTTTCCTGCATAAGGCAAAAGCCACCCAACGCGCCGCCCTGGCCAGCACCCTGCTGCTGACCGGTTTCGGCTGGTTTGTCAGCACGTTTATAATAACCTACTTCGATATTGAAGCCGGAAATACCATCAGCAGCCCGATCGCAACTACCATGTATAGCGAATGGCTGCCACAAAGCCTTCCCCTGATCTCCGGCATTTACCTCATCTTATTAATCATCCCGGTCCTGCGCTTTATCCGCAATTATCGCTATGTACAGGTTATCAGAACCTATGGTCTCAACAAGATCCAGGTGGACTGGAGAATATTTATACAAAATACTTCCGCCCTGATGGGCATCCGGAAAAAAGTACAGATCTGGGTTTCAGATTTCGTCTCCTCCCCGGTTACCATCGGTTTTCTCAAACCGGTGATTCTGGTTCCTGCTGCCGCCATCAATCACCTGAGTCCGCAGCAAATGGAAGCGGTACTGCTGCATGAATTGGCCCATATCCGCCGCTATGATTACCTGCTCAACCTGCTGGTGAATATCATCCGGACCATTTTATATTTCAACCCCTTTATCACAGCCCTTGTGAAAGTGCTGGAAAGAGAACGGGAAAAAAGCTGTGATGAATTGGTCCTCCAGTTCAGTTACAACCCTTTTCAATACGCTACAGCCCTGCTCACACTAGAACAATCCACCCGGCAGCCTCATACCCTGATCCTGCAAGCCGGTGGTAAAAAAGGTGACCTGCTGCACCGTATCGAGCATATCATGGGACATCCGGCCAACCCGGCATTCACCACCCGTAAAATAGGCGGACTGCTCACGATCCTTTTTGGGGTGATCGTCCTGAACCTGCTTTTAATCCTTCCCGGCAGTGGGACAGGCAGCAAGGCCCTGACGGCTTACCATACATCACTGTCCCCGATGGACCTGGTTTATGGGGACGATGAACCAGGCGGTACAACGAACGGAACCACTGAATTCCCGATGGCTATTGCCAATAATTATTCTCCGGCCACTGCGGTGAATGACAATGAACTACCGGTATCAGCCGATCCGCAGGTGCCGCAGCCCCCCGTACACCCGGACGCAATGACCATGGCTTACCGCCTTGCCGGTTTTGAAGAACAACAGATTCCTGAATTGAAAAAATACCAGGAGACCCAGGTAAAACATGCCATGGAAGCTTCCCGCCGTGTGCTGGAGAATGTACAATGGAAGGAAGTGGAGAAGAGCATCGCCGATGCTTTCTCTGAAATGGAAAAGAAAGAAATCAAAAACGTGTACGAACAGGAGCTGAATCAATTCAACTGGCCGCAACTGGAGAATAAGCTGAAACTCGCTTATGCCCAGATCGACTGGGACCAGGTGAATGTCCAACTGAACAGCGCCCTGAACCAGATCCGCATTGATAGTCTGCAGCGGGTGTATAATGATGTGGCCATGCGGCTGAATGATGTGAAGAAGGAAATGGTGGAACAACGGATCAACAGTATTCCCGATACGGATATTACCCTCAAATCGATTGATGATAAAAAAAGAAATCTGCAGGAGAGTCTGAGGAAGCTGAAGGCGATGAGGGGGAAGAAGATAGTTAGTCTTTAGTCGTTAGTCGTTAGTCGTTAGTCGTTAGTAAACAGCCGGGGCCGTCTCCTTCGATACGACGCAGAAATTGTATCTCCAGCCCTGATTAATTACGCTGGCGTCTACTCAGGATGACACGATCATTCGGCTCCGAAAGTAGTATGGCAGCAATTAACATAAGAATTCAATCAGCACTTCAACGGAGCTTCTTAAGAAACGGGACGATCGTGTCATCCTGGATGCCGACCGTAGCGTAGCGAAGGGTGAGCAGAAAAAAATACATTTTGGATGGTCGTGCTTCGGCAGGTTCAGCATGACAACAGCACCAGCTAATGCTTCGGCAAGCTCACCATGACAAGGGGTGCAGCTCGTAACTCGTAGCTTTTACCAATACTACGGCATTAAACAATATTTACCTGATAACATCTACATAACCCGCTATTCGTGCTCTCCCATTCTTCGGATCAATCACATAATAGTACGTCCCCACCGGCGCATCCTTGCCTTTGATCTTTCCATCCCAGGGTACCGTGTACCCTACTGAATGGAATACCGGTTGTCCGTAACGGTTGACCACATCGACGGTGCAACCGGGATAGGAATCGAGGTATAAGATTTCCCATTTATCGTGGATGCCGTCGCCATTGGGACTGAAGATATTCGGCACGGCGGGGCGCTTTAATACTTTGACAAAGACCTGATCACTCACGGAACAATTACCCTTACCAGTAACCGTAAATGTATACGTGATATCATCCACCCCAAGCACAATGGGATTGAGGATGGTATTGGAGCCGGAGAAATACTGGTTGGGGGTCCAGAGGTAGACAAGATTTACGCCTGTAGCTGTTGGCTGCAGAGTGATCTGGCCGCCCTCGAGTACCAAGCGATCAGGACCTGCACTGATAACCGGATAGGCATCAATAACCACCGAGTCGGTGAAGGTGGTACTGCGGCAACCAAAATTATTTACGGTAAACAAACTGACCTGGTAGGTTCCCGGATCAGGATAAGTATAACTGAAGATTCCGGTGGTCCGGGTATTGCCATTATTCATGTCCCAGGTCCAGGCAGTAGCCACTCCTCCCATCTGGTTACTGGCATCGGTAAACTGAATGTCATCACCTATACAGACTTCCTCTTTATCCACCACAAAACTGGCCAGGGGCTGATCGTGGATCGTATTCAGGGAGATCGTGGTATCATGCACACAACCGGCACCGCTGGTGATCTGCAGGTTTACGGCATAAGGACCAGTGGTCACATAAGTATGCGATGGGTTGATGGCGGTTGAGGTATTCACTCCCCCGCTGCCGGGATCACCGAAATTCCAGAGATATACAAAACTGCTTTCGGTATTATCGGCAATGGTTGACAGGTTGGTAAAGACCGCATTGGCATTCGGCAGGCAGACACTGGCCGGAATACTGAAATTGGGTTTGGGTTTCGGATTGACATGGATGCGGGAAATGGCGGCTGTACTGACACAACCATTGCTGGTGATAACGTTCAGCTTTACATCATAGTCGCCCCAGTTCAAATAGGTATGGGTAACCGGGTTGCCATTGCTCATGTTGACTAACGGCGATCCATCCCCGAAATCCCAGATCCAGGTTACCAGGGAACCTTCGGTACTGGTGGAACTATTGGTAAAGGTAACGGTCCGGGTCTCGCAAAGTGGCGAACTGACACTGAATACTGCCACTGGTGCCGCATACACATGAATGGTCTGGGTGATACTGTCCATACACCCTCCTGATGTGGAGGTAAACATATACTTAATGGTATGTGTACCTGGTCCCGCCGTTGCCGGATTGAATAATCCCGTGGGCGATATTCCAGGTCCGCTGAAAACAAAACTGCCCGGCACCCCACCCTGTTCGGTAGCCTGCGTGACCTGGTAAGGAACGGCATCGAGACAGATATCCGGTACCGCCGTAAACTGAACCCGTGGAGCTGCATTGACGGTTATATTTTTAAAAACCTCATTCACACATACCCCACCGGAATAAGCCCTGTAACGAATGTTGAATACCCTGGTCAGTGGAGCCTGAAAATTCGGATAAAGGTGTTTATATACTTTCCCCGAAAACGGCACATCATCCATATCAAATACCGAGGGTTGTCCCAGGTTATCCCAATAGATCTCCACTTTGGTGATATTACCCGGGAATACCGTGGAGGCTTCCACTATCGACACCGAATCATTGGCACAGAGAGTGGCAGGGCTGTTCACCGTGAAGTTGGCGACAGGAAAACTGCCGTTCACATAGAGCTGTGTCTGTACGGTATCCTTACAACCATGATTGCTGGTCACGATCAGTTCTACCGGATATGCACCCACCGCCGTATAACTATGCTGCGGGTTTTGCAACACGGAAGTATTATTCACCCCGCTGACAGGATCCCCGAAATTCCAGAGCCAGGCAGCTATCACCGAAGGTGTACCCACCAGGCTGGTATCGCTGAACTGGGCATAAGTATCATTGAGACAAACATCGGGTAATACAAAGCCGGCGTCGGGTTTGGCCCGGATGATGATCTGCCTGGTAAGTATAGTACTGACACAACCCTCATCATTGGTAACCGTCAGAGTTACCGTATATGTTCCGGCCGTATAATAAATATGTGAAGGGTTTTGCAACACAGAGCTGTTCGCTCCCCCACTGCCGGGGTCTCCAAAATTCCAGTTCCAGTTGGTCAGGTTACCCACATTAGGTAGTGACTGATCAGTAAAGTCAACCGTTATACCCGGGCATTGCGGTGCAGAGAAATTAAAAGCGGCTGTCGGCAGCGGATGAATGATCACCGTAGCTGATCCGGTTTGCAACTGGTTGCAGGTCGTGCTGCTGCCATCGGTCACACTCACTAAAGTGTACACATAAGTCCCCGGTATGGCCGTTGGTACATTCACCGTAGCGGTATTACCGGTACTGGTTACATTCAGTAAGGGTCCGCCGTTGATGCGGTAATAAAATATATAAGGGGCTGTACCGGTGGCGCCTGTAAAGGTGACCTGCGGTTGTGTTCCGTTTTCACATTGCTCTGTACTGCCTGCGATCGTGGCGGTGGGCAAAGGGTTGATCAGGATGGTCACTGTTCCGGTCTGATTCTGCGTACAGGCCGTACTGCTGCCATCGGTTACATTTAAAAGGGTGTACACAAAGCTTCCGGGTGTGGATGTAGGTGCGGCCACATTAACAGAATTACCAGCGGTGGTGGTTATGGTTTGCGTCGCTCCACCGTTGATATTATAGCTAAACGTGTAGGGAGCTGCTCCTGTGGCACCGGTAAATGTTACCAGTGGAGCAACAGCACTTTCGCATACCGTTGTGGTACCACTGATTGCTGCCGTAGGCAATGGGTTGACTGTGATCACAGCCGTTCCGGTTTGCAACTGGCTGCAGGTTGCCGGACTGGCATCCTGTACACTCACCAGTGCATACGTGTAAGTTCCTGCAGTGGCGGTTGGTGCCGCTACCGTGGCGATATTGCCGGTACTGGTTACGGTTTGTGGCGCTCCCCCATTGATGGTATAGGTAAACGTATAGGGTGCCGTACCCACAGCACCGGTGAATGTCACCAGCGGGGCGTTTCCGTTCTGGCAAACTGCCACTGTACCGCTAATACTGGCGGTAGGTAATGGCGATACGGTAACAATATGAGACGTGGTATCGGATAGGCAGCCCACATCGGTAATCAGGGCAAAGCGGGTTGTATAGTTGCCGGGAGCCGCATAAGTATGAAGGGGATTACTATTCGATGCCGTACTGGCATCACCGAATTCCCAATAACGGTTGATGATGGGGCGGCCGCCGGTATTATTATTTTCGGCAAACTGAACCGGGTTGGGAAAACAAACAGGTGCATAACCGAAGTCGGCGACAGGCTGATTGAAGACCTGCAGTTCATAATCAATCTGCTGTTCGCCACTGCAGCCATCCGGTGTCGGATTCTGTGCGGTCACCCGGATCGGGTAAGTGCCTGCTGTATTGATGGTATAGGGTGTGGTGAGTTTATAGCGATAGAGTTGTTTCCCATTTACGATCCAGGTGGAATCGTACACGGGAGTATTGATCGTGATATTGGTAAAGAGTCCGTTGAAATTCCAGATGATCTGGGTGGGCTGGTAAGGGAATACCATGGAGAAATAAAAAGGCGAATCCTTACAGGCCGCGGGAAAATCCACGGTTGCATACTGATTCGTGATATTGACAAACTGGTACAGGTCCCGCACATTGGTACCGGCATTGTATCCATAGGACTCCACATTCCCATAGCCATAGGCAATGGCCACAAAACCACTGTCAGACACGGCCCGGTGCGTGGGGTTGGTCAGTGTGGAGTTGGTGACTTCTTCCTGCAGGTACGAGTATCCTGTTGTGCCAATGGCCACCGGTGCAGAAGTGTACGGAGCCCCGTCAATACGCAGGCTGATGAGTCCGGCGGTTTTAATAATAATATTCAGAAAATGGCGGGTGATATTGGTATTGGGAGGTGTCAGGTCATTTCGGGCAGACAAGACCGTTATATCACTCAGTGTTTGTTCGATCGGGTTCAGGATGATCATTTCCGGGTCACTGTTGACCCCATCACAGCTTTGCGTGATCATGTACTGGGCTACACATACCGGTTTATCGGAAGTGATGATGATCTGCTTATTCTGGTTGATCATGCTTTCAAAAGTATTCCAGAGCTCTTCTTCAAAATTGAGGCGATTTTGCAAAAACTGGACGTCGTCGAGCAGAAAGATATCGGATTCCCTATAGCGGCGCTTCATTTGATCAACAGATTTATTTCTCAAGCTATCGACCAGATCGTTGCAGAAACCCTCTGTAGTGATGCCCTGTATACGGAGTTTTTTTTGATGGTCTTTGATAAAATGGCCAATGCCGTGG
>CAZYTV010000055.1:0-19749 GCA_964650455.1 uncultured Chitinophaga sp.
CCCGTGGTGGTCGCCGGCATCGGCGCCGATATTATTGCCATGGGCATCGCTCACTTCAATCCGTATTGTATGCAGGGATGTATCTGAAAGGGTAATCACACCATCCCCGTTGATCCGCTTATACACCGAGCCTGCATCCCCGGGCATTACCGATAAATGTTGCAGCCAGCCACCTCCATTGGACCTGAGCTTGAAGTCCACGTGCGCATTCATATAAACCGTTTCATCATAATCCACACTGTCCAGTACAAAGGACACTTGTGGTTGTTCATCCACGTAAAGTATCGCGGAGAATATCCCGTTTGGATTGGTGGACCCTGAAAGACGATCATAGGCCTGCAGGGCAAAACTGATCCGGGATTTGCCGGTTTCGATCACCGGCAGTTTCGGTATGATATAACCACTGTCCGTATTTTTCAACGGATAAAAAAAAGGAGACTGGTCATACACCGAACGGCTGCGGTCATATACCGCCAGTTTGACCAGGGCCGGGGGAATATTATCCGCTATCGGAAAACCAAACAGGAGCGGGTTCAACCGTTTGCTGGATTTTGTATCCATGATCTCAAAGTGTACATGTGGCCCCTGCGATCCACCGGTATTGCCACTATAAGCGATAAAGCTGCCTTTGCTGACCGGGAACTTCTCTTTGGGAATGTCCAGTTCCACCGCCCAGGACTCCTGGTTGTATTGCTGCGCTGTTACCCAGGCTTCCAGTTCCGGGTAAAAATTATTAAGATGCCCGTAGAGGGTGGATAAACCGTTTGTGTGATTGATAATAATAAATCGTCCAAAGCTCTGGGCCCTGATACCCACTTTGGCAATATACCCCTGCGCCGCGGCGAATACAGGCAGATTTTCCTTTGCCTTGGTACGAATATCCAATCCCATATGCCAGTGATTGGGCCGCAGCTCACCGAAATTGGCGGATAGTTCCAGTGGGATACCGACAGGATTCCGGAAATAACCTTTGGGATAGGCCGGTCCGGATTGTGCGGAAACAAACAAATGACAGATAAGGAAAAAAAACAGGATAAACGGTTTAACCATCAGGCTGATTACTTTTTATTAAATTTAAAAACAAATCTACTCCCAAAATCACCAGGAATCATATAAAAATAAACCATATCCGATATGAAATTGATAATCGTATTCGCGTTCACCGTAATCTATTTTACCCCGGCGCTTGCCTGCTACAATGAATCACATATTAACAGACGCGGAAAACAAACCAACCGGGTAGAACCCATGGCCCTTTTTTATAATGAACCAGACAAAGCAGAAGCAACTTCCTTCCTTACAAAATATGATCTGAATAAATTAAACAGTTATGACAAGGATATTCAATCCGACATTGCGGTGAACCTGGGTTATCTCGGTCGTTACCAGGAAGCCCTGGAGATATTAAAAAAACTGCAGGTGAAAAATCCAACGGATTACAATATCGCCGCCAACCTGGGCACTACCTATGAATTACTGGGAAAAAATGAACTGGCTTTACAATTTATTAAAAAGGGATTGCAACTGAACCCGGATTCACACGAAGGTTCAGAGTGGGTGCATGTGAAGATCCTCGAAGCCAAACTAAATATGGCCGGTCAGCCGGACTGGATTTATAAAAACCGCGTCTTGGAAACCGGAGTTAAGTTTGACTCAAAAGAATCTGACGCACTCAATGATAAGGCCTGGGATGTGGAATACCAGTTACAGGAGCGGATTCCCTTTACCCCCTTTCCCGATGCACTGCTGGCCAATGTATTTGATGAACTCGGTGATCTGTATGCCACCCAGCAATCTGTTGAACTGGCTTATATTGCTTATGATTTTGCATTGCGGAATGATTCTGCGGATCATTTTGGGGTAAACTCAAAAATGGAAACGCTGAAACCCATCCTCAAGAAGAATAAGATTCCGGTTCCATCCTGGAAAGCGCATTATTTTAACCGGAAACTGAGCAAATTACAATCAGAAATCGGGGAACAACTGATTGAACAGGTAACCAACCCGGAAAAACTGAAAAACAGCGCAGATGCCATCCAGGGACTGGTGGATAGCTTTAGTGGCAGAAACAAAAAACTTGAAGCAGAAAAAAGACGTAATAACCTGATCCTGGCCGGATCCATTATCCTGCTCGGGTTGGGGGCCATCCTGTTTTATGCCAGCCGGAAAAAGCGCCCGGCCAACTAATCGAAGGCTAAATGTCATTTTTGTACCATTTTCTCTCATTTTACCGGATAGGTACGGTCAACCGGGAGGGATGGTAAAGCCGGAAAATTCCCAAAGCAGCCTGCTTTCAGCCACTTTAAATATGGGGGGAAATTTTTCCGGAAAACTAAGGGCCAATCCCCTTCGATTCCCCTACTTTTGCGCAATTTGTTTTTTCAGCAACGATTCCTGCCAGCTCACCATTTTAAAAACAAAAAATGCCAAAAGACAATTCGATTAAATCGGTGCTCATTATCGGCTCCGGCCCCATTATCATCGGACAAGCTTGTGAATTTGACTATTCCGGCACACAGGCTGCCAGGAGTTTGAGAGAAGAAGGAATTAAAGTCATACTTATAAACAGTAACCCGGCCACCATTATGACAGACCCCATGATGGCAGACCGGGTTTATCTTTTACCCCTGACCGCAGAAAGTATCGAACAGATACTCCAGGAAAACCAGATTGATGCGGTGCTTCCAACGATGGGAGGACAAACCGCCCTCAACCTTGCCAAAGAAGCAGAGGACCTGGGGCTGTGGAAACAATACAATGTGCGCCTGATCGGGGTGGATATTAAAGCCATTGACAAAGCGGAGGACCGCGAAAAATTCCGCCAGTGGATGATCGCACTGGGTGTGCCCGTTGCCACGGCTAAGACTGCGAACTCTTATCTGGAAGGAAAGGAATTTGCCCAGGAGATCGGTTTCCCGCTGGTCATCCGCCCTTCCTTTACACTGGGAGGTACCGGCGGTGGATTTGTTCATGACAAAGATGAACTGGATGAAGCCCTGAACCGCGGTTTACAGGCCTCTCCCATACATGAGGTATTGGTGGAGAAAGCGGTGCTTGGCTGGAAAGAATTTGAACTGGAACTGCTGCGCGACTCCGCCGATAATGTTTGTATCATTTGTACGGTAGAGAACTTTGACCCGATGGGGGTGCATACCGGCGACTCCATTACGGTGGCTCCGGCCATGACCCTGAGTGATACCGTTATGCAGCTAATGCGGAATACCGCCATCATGATGATGCGGGACCTCGGCAATTTTGCCGGTGGATGTAATGTGCAGTTTGCCATGAGTCCGGATACAGAAGAGATCATTGCTATTGAGATCAATCCGCGTGTGAGCCGCTCTTCTGCACTGGCCAGTAAGGCCACCGGATATCCCATTGCAAAGATTGCAGCAAAACTGGCGATCGGTTACAACCTCGATGAACTGGAAAACCAGATTACCAAAACCACTTCCGCTTATTTTGAGCCGGCACTGGACTATGTCATTGTAAAAATTCCCCGCTGGAACTTCGACAAATTCAAAGGTGCCAATGATACCCTTGGCCTGCAGATGAAGAGTGTGGGTGAGGTAATGGCCATCGGCAGAAGTTTTACAGAAGCGATTCAGAAAGCCTGTCAGAGTTTGGAGAACAATGCAGTCGGACTGGGTTATTATGGCAAGAGCATGATGCATGCGGAAGCGCTGCTCGAATATATCAAGACCCCGAAATGGGACCGGATTTTCCGGATCAAGGATGCCCTGATGGCGGGTATTTCCGTGGGTACAATTTCAAAAGCGACCAATGGTATTGACCGCTGGTTCCTCTATGAGATCCAGAAAATCTGTACCCTGGAAAAAGAAATTGCCAAATACGATCTCGATACCTTACCCATCGAACTGCTGCGTGAAGCCAAAGTAAATGGTTTCAGTGATGAGCAGATCAGCCGGATCCTGGAACATGGAGACGAAGAGGATGTTTATAACAAACGGAAAGAGGCCGGTATTACCCGCGTATACAAAATGGTGGACACCTGCGCGGCTGAGTTTGAGGCAAAGACACCTTACTTCTATTCAACGTTTGAAGGCGGTAACAGCAACGAGAGCAAAGTATCTGATAAAAAGAAGATCATTGTACTTGGCAGCGGTCCCAACCGGATTGGTCAGGGCATTGAATTTGATTACTGCTGTGTGCACGGTTTATTAGCCATCAAAGAATGCGGGTATGAAGCCATTATGGTCAACTGTAACCCCGAGACCGTGAGTACCGATTTCGATATGGCTGATAAACTTTATTTCGAACCGGTATACTGGGAACATCTCTGGGAAATCGTTGAACATGAAAAACCAGATGGCGTGATTGTACAACTGGGTGGTCAAACGGCCCTGAAGCTGGCCGAAAAACTGACCCAGAAAGGAATACGTATCGTAGGTACCTCTTTTGACAGCCTCGATATAGCCGAAGACCGCGGCCGGTTCAGTGATATGCTGAAAGAACTGGACATTCCTTACCCGGCCTATGGCACTGCCTGGTCGGTGGATGAAGCCGTTGAAGTAGCCAACAAAGTGGGTTATCCCGTATTAGTCCGTCCCTCTTATGTACTGGGTGGACAAAGAATGCGGATTGTGATCAATGATGATGAAGTGGAAAAAGCAGTGATCAGCCTGCTGAAACATATCCCGGGAAATAAAATCCTGGTGGATCATTTCCTGGACCGCTGCCAGGAAGCGGAGATAGATGCCATCTGTGACGGGGAGAAATTTCATGTGATGGGTATTATGGAACATATCGAGCCCGCGGGTATTCACAGCGGAGACAGTAATGCCGTTCTGCCTTACTTCAATCTTACGCCGCTGGAAGTACAGGATATGGTGGATTATGCCAAGAAGATCGCACTGAAACTGAATGTAATAGGATTAATTAATATACAGTTCGCCATCAAAGAAGGCAAAGTGTATGTAATCGAAGCCAACCCGAGAGCTTCACGTACCACTCCGTTTATTGCAAAGGCTTATAATAAACCTTACCTGAACTATGCCACCAAGGTCATGCTGGGTGAAATGAAAGTATCGGATATACCGGAAGAAAAACACCTGGATGGGTTTGCCATCAAGGAACCGGTATTCAGTTTCAATAAATTCCCTGGAGTGAATAAGGAACTCGGCCCTGAAATGAAATCAACCGGTGAAGCCATCCGCTTTATTAAAAACCTGCGTGACCCTTATTTCCGCCAGTTGTACAAAGACCGTAGCATGTACCTGAGTAAATAAAAAAGCTGTACCTGATTAGTGATACAGCTGGTTAATGGGTAATGGCCTCCGATGGAACCCCCGTGGTTGGACGGGCATAAATAAAATATAGATGTTGGCTTGTTAAATCAATGCACTGCAAATCTAACGCCCCGCATAAGCGGGGCGTTTTTTTATTCATTAAATATTTGGCTCATAGATCACTGATTTTCATTTCCTGTTGATACAAATAGTTGATATTTAAATGTATAACATACCAAATCTGAGGTAATATATTTGGGACATAAACGGTCTTTTTGTATTTTCCTATTCCCAGAAACGTTATAAATGAAGACCCCCTCATCATTTACCTGGCAGTTAATACAGGGCCTCAGCCGGAATGAACGACTATTCTTTAAACGGAATTTTATCCCGGTGGCCGGAAAAGGAGCGCAACTCTATCTCCGGTTATTTGAAGCGATTGCCGCACAGAAAACCTACAACGAAAACGCATTGCTGGAAAAATTCAAACCGGCGCTGAATAAAAAGAATATCGCCTACCAGAAACATTACCTCCAGAAACAGGTTTGTGAAGCCCTGGTCCGGTATGAGGGAATCAGGAATCCGGTAAAGGATATTTATACAAGTATTCAACTGATCCGTATCTACCGGAAAAAAGGATTGTATGATGAAGCCTTCGCCTGCTGGAAAAAAGCAGTGGAACAGGCCCGCAGCCGTGAAGCCTTTGCCATGCTGAACCTGCTGAAAACGGAATTTGAGAAAATGGTCATCCTCAGTCCGCCGCATTCAGATCATGATGAATTGCTGGCTATTTTCAAACAACATGTGATCACGTATGCCGAATACACGGAACTGATCACCCTTCGGGATATTTATACGGAAACCCTCCTGCTGAAAAAGAAAACCCATTTTGGTCAGGACAGGGACCTGCTGAAAACCATCCATTCGCTGCTGGACCGGGTCAAGCGGACAGATACAAAAAGCCATGGTCATTCCTTCTGGTTCCGGCACTATTATTTAATGAGTAAAGCCACTTTGCTCTACCTGCTCAATGATGTGGCGGCTGCCCTCCTGATCCTGAAAGAGCATTTTACCAACTGGAAAAAACAGGAACGGTTTGCCGGCACCCATGGGGAATTTTATATCGAACTGCTCTACATGATCAATTACGCGGGTATTCTTCATGGCGATTATGAATATGTTACAGCCG
Source organism: uncultured Chitinophaga sp. (assembly GCA_964650455.1). Classification (GTDB taxonomy): domain Bacteria; phylum Bacteroidota; class Bacteroidia; order Chitinophagales; family Chitinophagaceae; genus JJ008. The sequence goes on from CAZYTV010000055.1 coordinate 6,439, forward strand.
TATTTAATGACCCGCTGAACCAGCAACTCACTGAACCCTCACACCGGGCCTATTTTGAAGTGATCCGCTACCTGGCCCTGAATAAAATCTATAATAAAACGGCCCGCTATGAAGAAGTGAAAAAAGTGCTGGCCCAGATGAAAGCAAAATATGCCACCTGGGAACCCTCCCTGAATGAGGAGCTCAACAGTACCCTGAATTTTTCACTGGGAGTGGGATATTTTGCCCTGGAACAATATGACGATGCCCTCTTCTTTACCAAGCGGGCCATTTCTGCTTTTCCGGAAGGCACCCGGGATGAACATAATGTGGTGGGACAGTTAGTACTGCTGCTGATCACTTATTGTCTCAATAATCCCCGCCTCTTTGATGCCCAGTACCGCGTTACCTACCAGTTTTTTTATAAACGAAAAAAGAAACAGGAATTTGAAACAGCCATGTTTCAATGCCTGCACCGCAGTTTTTACATGACGGAGAACAAACCGAAAAATGAAGAATTTAAAAAAGCCCTTGATCTGTTTGATGAAAACAGCAGGAACACCGTACAGCAACGGGCCTTTGCTATTTTTAATTTCCCGGGCTGGCTGCAAAGCAGGATCCAGCGTATTTCATACCGTCAGTATGTAGAGAAAAAAGTAAAAGCAGGTTTGACAGATACTGATTAAATTCAGGTTATGAATAATGCAGTCGGCGATATTGTACTGCGGCTGGAAACCGCATTAAACGGAGAGCCCTGGTTCGGCCGCTCCGCCTATTCTATACTGAAAGAAATAAACCCCGCCCTGGTTTTTATGAAAGCAGGAAATGGTGGGCATTCCCTTTCAGACCTGCTCTGGCATATGATTACCTGGGCACAGTTTACCCTCGACCGGGTGGAAAAAAAGCCGGAACCGGATATGCCCGCATTTGAATCCCTCGACTGGCGCCCCATTGATCCTTCCATGAATAGCTGGAAAAACGGAATTCAGGAATTCAAATCCGTTTATGAACAGATCATTACACTACTCAAAACAAAAAACGATTCCTTCCTGGAAGATAAAGTAGAGTACCGTAACTATAATTTCCGGTTTCTGCTGAACGGACTGATCGAACATACGATTTATCACCTGGGACAGATCGCTTATGCACAAAAACAACTGAACTGAGCATACCCGGAAAGTAGTATTGTACGCGTCCATCAGGCTGATTAATTTCAGCCATGGCCCTGTATGGCAGCAATCCCTTCAAACGCAGTCCCATTCTGCAATTACTGATTCCATTTTCAGCAGGTATTCTATGCAACTGGTACTTTCCCTTTCCTGCATTGGTCATGTATGTCCTTATTACCCTGTCACTATCCGTACTATTAATTTTTCATTGGATACCGGTACTCACCCGTTTTCGGCTGTCGGTGATTCCGGGAATTTGTACCGCCCTGCTTTTCTTTTCACTGGGGGCTGCCGGTTGCCGGCAACAGGATATCCGGCAGCGGTCTGATTGGTTTGGCAGGCAATACAATGACTCAACGGACCTGGTGCTTGTATTGCAGGAACCTCTTGTTGAAAAGCCCAGATCATTTAAAGCCACTGCCCGTGTTATAGCCCTGATGCCTCAGCAAAAACCAGAGCCGGTCAGCGGGAATATTATTATTTATTTCAGCAAAGACAGTACGTTGAAGCAACTGGATTATGGCTCAACACTTCTGATACGCCAGCTGGTCCGCGAACTAAAAAATGCCGGTAATCCGGGTGCCTTTGATTTTAAACGCTATTCCCTGTTTCAGGGTATCACCCACCAGGTATACCTGCGGCCCGGCGACTATAAACTACTGCCCGGTAAAGAACAAAACTGGCTGAAAAAACAGGTATTTGTATCGGGTCAACGGCTGGTTCAGTTGCTCCGCCGTTTTATTCCTGGTCAACGGGAAGCGGGTCTGGCAGAAGCCCTGCTGATTGGTTATAAACAAGACCTCGACCCGGAGATCGTACAGTCGTACAGTAATACCGGTGTGGTGCATATCATTGCTATTTCGGGACTTCACCTGGGACTGATCTACTGGTTACTCCTGCTTTTATTAAAACCATTAACCAGATCCGGGAGTACACGGTGGCTGCATGCCGGGCTTGTTATTGCCGGACTTTGGGCGTTCAGCCTGCTGGCCGGTGCACAACCTTCTGTACTCCGGTCGGCACTGATGTTCAGTTGTATTGTACTGGGCAATTCCTTTAAACGTAAAACACCCGCGGTCAATTCCCTGGCAGTTTCTGCGTTTATACTTCTGTGTTATAATCCGTTCTGGTTATGGGATGCCGGCTTCCAGCTCTCGTATGCAGCCGTACTGAGTATTCTGCTTTTCAATCAACCGGTGTATAACTGGTTTTATTTCAAAAACAAACTGCTTGACTATGCCTGGAAAATGAATGCGGTAACCATCGCGGCCCAGGTACTCACCCTGCCCGTGAGCCTTTACCTGTTCCACCAGTTTCCGGTATCCTTTCTGTTCAGCAATTTTATCGCGGTGCCCCTGTCAAGTCTCATTTTGCTGGGAGAGATTTTTTTATGTCTTGTTTCATTTTATACCCCGGTAGCCCAGGTTGCCGGTAAAGCTATTGCAGCCGGCATCAGGCTGATGAATGCCTGGGTAGAGCGGGTGGAACAAATTCCGTTTTCGGTATGGGAAGGCATACAACTCAGTTCAACCCAGGCGGTATGGCTGACGGGAATGATTCTGACCGGCAGTTACTGGCTCATGGAAAAATCCAAAAGAGCATTTTTTGCCGCCCTGCTCTTCCTCCTCTTTTTTTCAGCAGAACGGTTTAGTTCATTTTGGGCTGTGTCCAGGCAACAAAATATTATTGTTTACCATGTGCCCCGGCAAAAAGCTATTGATTTTATAGACAGAAGATCTTTTTGTTTTGCCGGTGACAGTACCCTTCAGCAAAATACACTGGCCCGGAATTTTCATTTACGTCCTGCCCGGGTACTGCACCGGGTCAGTGAAACCAGCAGTCTGAACGGATTACTTTACTTTGATCAATATTTTCGCTTCGGTGGAAAAAATATCCTCTGTCTTGATACGTCCATTTCCTTTACAGCCCCGTCAGACAGCCCCCGCCCGGTGATCGACCTGCTGGTCCTTTCCGGTAATCCGCGCCTGTATCTTAACCGGCTGGCATCCGCTCTGGATATCCGCCAGGTGGTGATCGATGGATCAGTACCCGCCCGAAAAGCCGGTTTTTGGAAAAAAGATTGTGATTCATTGCGGATTCCCTGTCATGATACCGGGGAGAAAGGGGCTTTTGTGATGACCCTGAATTAAGTTAATTTGCGGCCTCTTTCGAATGCCTGCCTACAATTATCATCTACTATGGACAAAAAGATTCAATCAGCTTTAATTTCTGTTTTTTACAAAGACGGACTGGAAAACATTGTATACGAACTCGACCGCCTCGGCATAACGATCTATTCCACAGGAGGTACACAGAGTTTTATCGAAAAACTGGGGGTTAAAGTAGTACCTGTTGAAGACCTGACTACCTACCCTTCTATATTGGGCGGACGGGTAAAGACCCTGCACCCGTCGGTGTTTGGAGGTATTTTGGGAAAAAGGGATGATGCCACTCACCTGGCAGAAATGAAACAGTATAATATCCCGGAAATTGACCTGGTGATCGTGGATCTCTATCCTTTCGAGGAAACCGTTGCCAGCACCAGCGAGGAAAAAGCGATTATTGAAAAAATTGATATCGGCGGACCTTCCATGATCCGTGGTGCCGCAAAGAATTTCAGGGATGTGCTGGTGATCGCTGCAAAAAAAGACTATGCGGCTTTAGAAAGCCTGTTGAAAACACAGAATGGCAGTACCAGCATTGAACAGCGTAAGGCATTTGCCGCTAAAGCTTTTGAAGTGGTGGCGCATTATGATGTGGCCATTGCCAAATATTTTTCCACCCCAGATAACGGCTATTTCCTGGAATCGATTCCAGTACCAAAGATCATGCGCTATGGTGAGAACCCCCATCAGATAGGTGTTTTTTATGGTGATTTGAGCCAGTTGTTTGATCAGTTGAATGGAAAAGAGCTTTCGTATAACAATATCGTGGATACAGATGCCGCCATGCAACTGATCCGTGAATTCACAGATACCACGTTTGCGATCATCAAGCATACCAACGTCTGCGGGATCGCCCAGCGGGATACGGTAAAAGAAAGCTGGGATGCCGCCCTGGCCGGTGATCCGGAAAGCGCATTTGGAGGTGTACTGGTCTGCAATGGCACGATCGACAAAGCCACCGCAGAAGCGATCAATGAAATCTTCTTTGAAGTACTGCTGGCACCTGCTTATAATGAAGATGCGCTGGTGGTTCTTAAATCAAAGAAAAACCGGATCCTGCTGCAGTTAAAAGCGCAACCGGCCAGCCAGGCACAATATAAATCCATGCTCAACGGAGTACTGGTACAGGAAATTGACGCCGGCAATTTCACCGACTGGACCGAAACCACCAAGCGTAAAGAGACCCCGGAAGAGAAAGCGGACCTGGTATTCGCTAATATCGTGTGCAAGCATTTAAAATCAAATGCCATTGCGCTGGTAAAGAATAAACAACTGATCGGCAAAGGCTGCGGACAAACCAGCCGGATAGATTCACTCCGCCAGGCATTGGAAAAAGCAAAGCAGTTCAATTTTGACCTGCATGGTGCGGTTATGTCCAGCGATGCCTTCTTCCCCTTTGATGATTGTGTACGGCTGGGTCATGAAGCCGGTATCACCGCCTTCATTCAGCCGGGAGGTTCCATCCGCGATAATGATTCGATCGATTATTGCAGTAAGCATAACCTGTCCATGATCATGACTGGCTTACGGCATTTTAAACATTGATAAACCCAACGTACAGCCAACCCGCTGTATCATTTTTTGAATCCTGAACGATCAATCCCTATGGGAAAGTGTACGGTATGAACATTTTTGACTTCCATAAAACCATCGTTCAATCCTCAGCCGATTCACTGAAGAAACTGTCGGTATTCAATCCGTTTACCATTCACAAAAAAGGAACCCGAACCAAGGCGTTGTTTGCACTCGCCGCAGTTTGTTTTCTCTGGGGCACTACCTGGATCGCTTCCAAGGAAGGGGTACGACATATGCCGGCATTAGAGCTGGCCGGTATCCGTCAACTGGCTGCAGGGATCATCTATGTGGCATTCTTTCTTTCCCGCGGCGCCCCGTTGCCAAAGGGCCGGGAATGGATTCCCGTACTGGTGCTGAGTTTCCTGAATTTTATTATGAGCAACGGCCTCAGTACCTGGGGCGTGAAGTATATATCCGCCGGACTGGGAGCCATCATGGGTGCCATTTTCCCGCTATGGCTGGTGATCATTGGTCTCTTCAGTTCAAAAGAAAAAATACCGACAAAGGCCATTATGGGACTGCTGCTCGGCTTTGCAGGCGTTTGCGTTATTTTTTATGACCACATGATGGATTTTCTGAATCCGGAGTTCAGGCTGGGTATTCTTTTATCGCTGGTAGCCACCTGGACCTGGGCCTTCGCCACCATCTATACCAAAAAACAGGCAGCCAGGTTCAACCCCTATTTCAGTCTCGGACTGCAAATGGTGATCTCTGGTACTTTATTACTGATACTTACTAAAACAGGCAGCCAGGTAATGATTGCTGCGGAAGGTGGCGGCACACAGCCCCTTATTCCGTTTATTGCATTCACTGCAATTCCCTGGGAATCCTGGGCCGCTATCGGGTACCTTGTATTATTTGGTTCATTGACGGCCTTTGTTTGTTACCTCTATGCGCTTCAGAACCTGCCTACCGAACAGGCCTCTATTTATGCCTATATCAATCCCATTGTGGCCGTGTTTTTTGGATGGTTGTTATTCAGTGAAAAAATCACGATCTATATAACTATCGGGGGACTGGTTACTTTACTGGGTGTATACCTGATCAATAAAGCTTTTAAAGCAGGTGTACCACCGCCGGAGCAGCCGGAGACAGAAGGAATGTAACCATCTGAAGATGGTTTTAAACGGTCCAAACTGAAAATAGCATTAGCTTCTTTACCCTGCTGATTCCAGGAACGACTCATACACTTCCCTCCAGCCTTTGAATTTTTTATCCGTACCCAGAAATGTATTGTGCCAGAGGGTGATCAGCAACCCGTTCACATTCTTTACTTCAGTATAATAATGATTCATTTCCTGAAGCGCCTGTTCCGGCGTATGCTTCAGTTCATAAAAGGAATTCGCATCCATATAGCAAAAAGGATACAGCCGCAGATCTGTAGTAGTTTCTTTTCCCAGATCATACCAGTAAAAAGGGGCGGCTACCGAAGCCCTGAAGCCATTCACTGTTCCATAACCCATGGAATGATCCTCGCAGATACCGGCACCCAGTAACCGGCGGTAACCATCCGGCAATGTAAACCGGAGATAGTGCTGGCGGGAAGCCATTACCGGTTTGCCACCCAGTGTTTCCAGTATATCCTTTTCCTCCTTTAACAGGGATTCATCATCCCCGCTTTGCCAGGAAGGATGAATGCCCGTACGGTATTTTACTCCATGCGAACGGATCAGTGTATGCATAACCGGGCAGGCCGGGTCTGTGTTCTTATCGTATATCCCTTTGCGGCTGGCCAGCAGGAAAAAATAAAGGGGACTGACCTGGTATCTATCATGGAGACGATGCATGATTTCAAATGCATCGTATGGATCCTGTTTCTTTCCCGCCAGCACCTGCAGCCGGTGAACGCAATCACTGATTTTACCCATAAACAGATCACGCAGAAAACCACCTGTATTCCGGTACCAACCTTTGTGACGAAAAGAGAAGGCTTCATCAATATCATAGGTTGGCAGGAAAGTAAACACCGGTTCTTTGAATGTCAAAGATGGAAATTTCATTTTCAGCAGTGCTGAAAAATCCTTCAGCCAGTAGTTCACCAGGGGTTGATCGAGAAACCCTTCTTTGAAAGCCAGTGATGCTGTATGCGCATAACGCCCGTACATATCTTTTGCATGTGGCAGATATTCTTCATAACGGCTGAGCAGGTAGAAGGTGGTGGCGAAAATATCAAAGGGCAGATCGCCGGATGTTTTAAAAAATACTTTCCGGCCCTTATCGTCAAAACAGTTTATTTCCTGGTGCTGTACACCCGTTTCAAATAATAAGGAAACAGGGTGGATTTGTATTTCCTGACCGGTGATCCTTTTTGCGCTATAGTTGATCTTTGCGCCGGTGTATTGTTCAAAATCGGTTCGTTTGTCCGTAAGTAAAAAAGGCTCGTCTATGAGTTCTTTACCGATAAACCCGGTTATATAACGGAGACGGGGTGTTATGATTTCGGAAAAAAGAAGCATCGCTTAAACTTACCACTTATAACTTACAACTTATGACTTCCCTCTTTCTTTCCACAACTGGTTAAATGATTTTTGAGGGAAATCCAGTGTACCGCGGTGTTCTTTCCAGCCTTTCATCAGACTGTTCACCACCCAGCTCTTCGTGCCACCATTGACCATATTCATCCAGGAACGGCGGAGCATGGCCTGCTTCCACATTTTCCAGGCAACTTTTTCGGTGAGGGTATTGTGACCGCCTTCCACTGCTTCATTCCGGTTTTCCAGCAGCAGCTCATGCAGGTTGATCTTTACGGCACATACTTCGGTACAGTTACCACAAAGGGAGGAGGCATAACTCAGGTGTTTGAATTCATCCAGTCCCTGCAGATGAGGCGTAATCACCGAACCGATCGGTCCGCTATAAGGAGCCCCGTAAGTATGGCCGCCGATATTTTTATAAACGGGGCAGGCGTTAAGACAAGCACCGCAACGGATACAATATAAACTCTCCCGCATTTTTTCATTTGCCAGGATATTTGTACGGCCATTGTCGAGCAGGATCACATACATGTCTTCCGGGCCATCTTTTTCATTTGGCTGCCGTGGGCCGGTGATGATCGTATTATAAACGGTTACCCGCTGGCCGGTTCCAAAAGTGGAAAGCAGGGGCCAGAATAGCGCCAGGTCCTGCATGGAAGGAATTACTTTCTCAATACCGGCAATCACAATATGTGTTTTAGGCATGGAGCAGCTCAGCCGCCCGTTACCTTCATTCTCTGTAAGAGCAATCCCGCCGATATCCGCAATAATGAAATTGGCTCCGGTTACCCCAATTTCGGCCTGTACATATTTTTCCCGGAGTAATTTCCGGGCTACCAGCGTGAGTTGCTCCGGTGTGGCTTTGGGGTCCGTACCCAGTTTGTGAGAAAAGAGTCTGGCCACATCTTCCTTGCTTTTGTGCATGGCCGGTGTAACGATATGGTAAGGGGGTTCCCCATCGAGCTGTTGTATATATTCTCCCAGGTCGGTTTCCACTGATTCGATGCCGTTCTTTTCCAGGAATTCATTGAGGTGAATCTCCTCTGTCACCATACTCTTACTCTTCACCAGTGTCCTGCAATTCTTTTCTTCACAGATCTTCTTTACCGCTTCCAGTGCCTCTGCCGCATCCGCCGCCCAGATAACTTTTGCCCCTCTTTTGCTAATGGCTGCTTCAAAATCCTCAAGCTGGGTATCGAGTGTGGAGATTGCTTTCCACTTTATGTTTTTAGCCCTTTCGCGGGCCAGGTGCAGGTCGCTGAACTGTTGCTTACCCTGCGGCACCACGGAATTATATTTGCCGATATTGAAATTGATCTTCCGGCGGTGGTCACGGTCCGCTGCTTTGATGGTGCTTTTCGCAATAAAATCAGCAAATTTTTCTTTCACGAGACTGCTTTTATTTCTCTTTAAAATCAATTTCCTGCCATTCGCCTTTTGCAATGGTATCAAGGGCATTATAAAAATCCTCTCCGTATTTTCGAATCAGGGGCTCTTTCAGAAACTGGTAAGCGGGCACTTTTAATTCCTCCCCGAGATGGCAACCCGGCTTGCACAATACTTCACGCGGTTCATAATTCACCCGTTCATAATCCCCGTTCTTCCCTTTTTTGGCAGTGATCGGGTACAAATGACAACTGATCGGTTTTTTCCAACTGATCAGTCCTTCGCGGTTTGCCTGTTCAAAAGCGCATTTGATGATGCCCAGCTCATCATGAAAAGCAAATACACAAATCCCTTTATTGCTGCCGATCGTATTGGTCACCCAGCCGAACTCATCATCCCTGGCAAATAAACCGCTGAGGTCAATTTCTTTAATGGCATCAGCCGGCAGGAGGTGTTTCACCTGATCATAGACTTCACGGATGATCTGCATCTCCTCCTCTTCTACCGGGGCCCCGGCATCTCCTTCCTCGCAGCAGCCGCCCTTGCACTTATTCAGATCGCAAACAAAGTGTTTGTCCACCACATCCTCACTAACCAGAATATTATCTATTACTATCAATTGTAAAAATTTGCTTCAAAGGTACGCCAGTTGTTGGTGAAAACACCAAGAAACAAGATACTGCTAGTTGGTGTTATCACCAACATGTCTCCATTTCAGTGTATTGATCAGGTGCTTCAGGTCCTGCTTCAGGAAATCGTTGACGATTCCCAGTGAGTCTGCATTGGGTGCCGCATTAAAATAGAGCGCACCCCTTAAGAAGTGACGGGTGGAGTCGGTCAGGAAAAACTGGTTGGCAGTTGCGGTATTACCACCCAGTGAAAAATAAATACCTTCCACCCCATTGGGTGTTTGTATCAGGCTGTCATTAATGCCGGTGGACACGTCGACGTGTTGCTTGTATGCCATCTTAAATCCGTCACGCACCAGTGAATCAAAATTATTGGCCGCATTGATTGGCTTATAGCTTACATGAATCCGTCCTTCAAAACGTGGAATATCAATATTGATCCACCAGTCACCGGCTTTGTCCTCAAAAAAAGTAGTATCCCTGATTACATGGGCATACACCGGGTATTCAAACGTATAGGGGTAGCCGGGCTGGTCAAATACCTGGTATTTTTTCTCCGGAAAATCAATTTTAAAATAACCTTTCTTTTTACCTGCGGTATAATCACTGTTGCAGGCTAAGAGGCCTGACGTTACAATCACAAATGAACAAAGAAATAAATTAAAACGTTGTTTGGTCATCCGGATTATTGTTTCGGTTTAAGGGTCACTTTGACTAACTGGATGCGGTTATTATCAGCCTGCATGATGGCAAACTCAAAATCGCCACTGGGAATCACCCAATCCACGGTAGGCAGTTCGCCGGCCAGTTCCAGTACCAGTCCCGCCAGCGATTCACTCTCGCCTTTTATATTATCAAAGGTATTCATCGGAATTTTCATGATCCGGCACATATCATGGATCATGATCTTTCCCTCAAAAATATAATTGTAATCATCCAGTTTATAACTATCGTTCTCTTCCTCATCAAATTCATCACGGATATCCCCGATCACTTCCTCCAGAATATCTTCCATGGTAACAATGCCGCTGGTGCCGCCAAATTCATCGACCACCACCGCGAAGTGTGTTCTTTTTTGCTGAAATTCCTTCAGCAGGTCTTCAATCAGTTTTGGCTCCGGTACAAAGTAAGGCTGGCGCATCAGGGAATGCCAGTCGAAGTTTTCACTTTCGTTGAGAAAAGGAATCAGGTCCTTCGTATTCAGTATCCCCACCACTTCATCCAGGCTGTCTTTATATACGGGCAGGCGGGAGTAGTGCAGTTCCTCTACCCGGTGTACCAGTTCAGAAAAACTGGACTTATAACTGATGCCATTAACATATAACCGGCTCCGCATGATCTGCTTCACGGATATATTCCCGAATTTAACCACCCCTTTCATGATATTCTTTTCTTCCGGAGAGGCTTCTTCGTCGGTTTTAATATCGATGGCTTCATCCAGTTCCTGCATGGTCAATGTGGCTGATTTGTCGGCCCCCACTTTTTTCCCGATGCCGTCCGCCAGTTTTACAATCCATTTGCTTAGTCTTCTCAACAGCAGGTGCAGGCCTTCCACCAGGAAGGACCAGTCATAAGCAAAGCGAAGGTTATTCTGGGTGGCCCATACTTTAGGAAATATGCGGCCGATGAAAACAAGGACAATCACAATCGCCACTACTTTGATCACCAGTTCGGGGAATTTACCAATCGGGGAAAAATCGATCAGTTCGGAAAGTAAAAAATTGGAGAGTACAATAATACTGATGTTTACAAATGTACCGGCGATCAGCAGGGAGGCATAGACTTCTTTGGGTTCTTCCAGCAGGGTGACAATCCTTTTTGCCGAAGCATGCTGTTTGGTCTTCAGCATATCCAGGTCTTTTTTATTGAGGGAGAACAGGGCCACTTCGGAGCCGGAAATAGCGAAGGTAATCACCAGCAGCACGAGCAGGGTAACGGAGAGAAAGGTGGTTCCCTGCAAATTCACTGACAACAGGGAAAAAAGCAGGCGATCAGTAATTGATGCAATGTCCGGTAGAATTTCCAATGCTATGGATTTTATTAAAAAGAGACTGGAAAGGCCAGTCATGATAACGGCAGCACCTGGGTCCTGCCGTCATTCCCGCAAAGGTATTGTATTTACAGTTTATGACTAAAAGGGGAGGTTTTCAGAAGGATCGCCCAAAGACATATCATTGCCACCCATTCCTTCCATGCCGCCGGTTTCGCCGTGGGCACCGCCTTCTGATCTTTTGTCCAGCATGATCAGGTTATCCCCCACCACTTCGGTGGCAAATTTCCGGTTGCCTTCCTTATCATCCCAGCTACGGGTACGTAAACGGCCTTCAATATAAACCAGGCTGCTTTTGTGCAGGTATTTCTGAGCCAGTTCAGCCAATCCCCTCCAAAGGACAACGGTATGCCATTCAGTTTGTGAAACCAGTTTACCGGTTCTGTCTTTAAAGGTTTCCGTCGTTGCCAATGGAAATTTGGCCACTGCGATATTGCCCTCGAGATGCTGTACATCGGGGTCCTTGCCCAGGTTTCCGATCAGCATAACTCTGTTAACTCCTCTCATACATTTATCTTTAGGTTAGAAATTCATCTAAGGGCTGCAATCATCTTAAAGTTAATTCCTTTTTTGAGCTGAAACAACAAAATGGCATGCATTTCCTGCTTTTTACACGCGTTTCATTTTTGCTCCCGGTATTACGCTGACAGGTATTGATTGATCAGTCCGGGGAAACTATACTCATCTAACTTATTCTTTTTCACCCACTGCCATTCATGGTTTGCTGTTGGTTTACGGTCCAGTTGCACCCGTATAAACTGTCCATGAATCCTTTGGTGCGAAAGCAACTGGCGGATCGGAACTGGTTTTTCCTGTTTTACTATAATTGCATCTTCCAGCCATTTTTTCAGGGGCGCCGATTTCAACAGGGCTTCGGGACGTATCGCTTTTGCTGTTTCTATCAGCGGAAATTCAAAAAGGTCCTGCCAGATGTCTTTTTCAGTACGCTGTTTCAGTGCAATCTCATTCTTATACTCCGCAACAATGTAATTCAGCCATCGTTCACGGACTTTCAACTTTTTTTGTTTAACCGGTAATGCATCAACGCAGTTCTCTTTACGGGCCACGCATTTTTTACTGAACACACACTCTTTACACAAAGGAGCCACTGGCTTACAAACCACGGCTCCGAAATCCATGATCGCCTGGTTATAGGGTCCGGGTTGCCTGGGGTCGAGTAATTCCTGGGCCAGTTCTGTAAATAATTTTTTTCCGGATGTTGAATCGGATGGCCGGTCAATTCCGAAATACCGGCTAAGCACCCGGTACACATTCCCATCCACCACGGCATGGGGTAATTGAAAAGCAAAAGAAGAAATAGCCGCAGCAGTATAAGGGCCGATCCCTTTCAGTTTCAGGATCTCTTCATATTGGGCAGGAAATACTCCTTTTCTTTCATTTTCAATAAAACGGGCGGTAGTCAGCAGGTTGCGGCAACGGGAGTAATAACCCAGGCCTTCCCAGCATTTAAAAACTTTTTCGTCAGGTGCGTTGGCCAGTTGCCGGATCGAAGGAAAAGTCCGGATAAAGTTTTTATAATAGGCCAGTCCCTGTTCCACCCGGGTTTGCTGAAGAATAATTTCGCTGATCCATATCCGGTATGGATCTTTTTCCCCTTTCCAGGGCATTTCCCGGGTATTCTGCTTCCGGTTCCAGTCAAGGAGTCCTTTGGTAAAGGCTTTTTTGAGGGGGGGTGAAGGGGGGGTAAACATGAAAAATGAGGTCTTTCGCTGGTTTCAGGGGTTAAATATCCGGGATTTCGGGAAAAATCTCTGGTTTGGAAGAAAAAAAATATTCCTATTTAGTTGACTATCATATAATTTTGTTCTAAATTGGTCTTTGTTAACCAATTAAACCCATCAAAAATGAGAAAAGCCGACCTGG
>CAZYTV010000056.1:0-19720 GCA_964650455.1 uncultured Chitinophaga sp.
ACGAAAATGATGCCAGCAAAGTCTAAAGGAAATGCAAAAATTAGTCGGGAGTCGGGAGTTAGTAGTCGGGAGTAAACAGCCCCTTCTTAGTATGTTCTATCTAAAGTAACGGACTGTTACTGCTATTTCGAGCGTAGCGAGAAATCTTGTATTTCCTTTTTAATCCCCCCAATACATTGTCATCCCGACTAAGGAGGGACCTTGTATTTGAAGAAGTTGTCAGCTGTCAGGTAACAGCTCTTGCCAAAAAGATGCCCCTCTAAACAACTAAACGTCTAAACATCTAAACATCTGAACCTTCCTAAGGGCTTCAATCAAACAATTCATATTTGGTCTTCGGCCTCCGGCTGTCCAGCCATTGAAATTTTTCCAGCCGCATTTCAGAAGGCTGCTTTTCCCTCATGGGCCAGATGGTACCGGTAACCCCGCTGCGGAATACGATTTTATCCAGCTCCTTTGCCAGGAAATAAATATCCATCACATCACATTTCGACTCATTGATACCGGTATAAGCACTGTCCTCATCCTGTATAAAATAAATACATTCTGCATAACCGGCAGCCCTGACAGAATCAAGTGATCCGTCTTTGAACCAGCCGTCCATGCGGATAGACCTTACCTGATTATAAACACCGGGATCGGATTCATTGACAAGAAAACTGTTTTCAAATACCTTGACCCGGTCCGCTTTCTTATTTTTTGTAAATAAGAGCACGGTATCGCCCGTGATCTGGCTTTCTTTTGCCCAAAGGATGGGGGTTTGAAAAAGGCGAAACACTGAGTCTTTAAACGAGTAAAACAGGCTGTCGCTTACCGCCTGCATAGAATCGGAAAAGATCCGCACATTACGGTAAGCCTCAAAATAGCGGTCGGTACTGTCTTTTTTGCCAGGCTCTGTTTTAGCAATAGCCAGCGAGTCCGTAATCCTGCCGGCTTTTACCGTGTCTTTAGCGGGAAGAGTCCCTGCCGGAACTTTTACCAGTTTGCTGCTGTCACGCAGTATAATATCCTTATTGGTGGCAACAGTTGGAGCTACATCAACACTGTCATTTTTCAGGGAATCTGCTGCCAGCGAAAGGTCAGGTACACCAGTCATATTATTTTTTGTCAGTGAATCCAATACCTGTTTACCTGTACGCAGGGCCATCAGGCTGTCTTTTTTGTCTGTTCCCTTATTCTTTCCCAGTTCAATCACTTTCACTCCCTTAACCGTATCCCTTTCCATCGAATCTTTTGATGCATAGAGTTCACTCAGGCGGGCAGAAAACAGGGTGTCTGCGGTAACATAGATCGAATCATTGTCTTGCCTGATGATCATGAGAGGCTTGCGGGTGGCGAGCAGCCGCTCCCGTTTATTATCCCGGAATACTTCCCCGGCCAGGATCGTGGTGCCCTGGGCCGAATCCACGATCACCACATTGCCTCTTGCCTGTGAGGTATGCGAACTATCATCCAGGATAACGATATCACCGGTGATAGTTGTGTTACCGTCTTTGATAATGGGTCGTTTGCCAAACTCCGCTTTGCCGGTCGCCATATTATAATATCCGTCCCTGGTCCGGATGGTCCGGCCACTGCTGTCTTTAATCAGTGTTTCGGCAATAAACCGGGTGGTCTGACTCTGCGTATTATAAAGCAAAGAATCGGTAATGATATCATAAGCCGGGTCCTTCATGACCACATTTTTCTTGAAATAAATATCCCGGAGATTGGCATAGTACCAGCCTTCCTGGCTGGTCAGGACTGTTTTTTTGTTGACAACTTTTCCGCCGTTCTTGTAAATACCAATTTCGGTGTTCATGTCATACTCAAGGTCGGGAGTGGTAAGGATACCTTTGCCATCCGTGAGTTTAACCCCTCCATCGAGAAAAGCAAGTTTTTTATCTATCAGGTAACGGAGATGGCTGGCCGTAATATTTACAGTGTCCACATCCTTAATATGTACATTACCCCAGGCTTCAAATATTTTTATCCCGTTATTGAGGACGCAACTGTCGCAGTTGAATAAGCTTTTACCCTGCTTCAGCCGGACATGCCCGGCCAGGATCTGCAGGGTGGTGCTATCATCCACTTTCAACATCGTAAACCTGTCAGAGCCCAGAATTTGTATATCTGTGAGGGAGTCGGCTGTTGCCTGCGGGTTGATCGGTGTGGCAGCCGGCTCTTTTACCTGCGCGGTGCTCATTACAGGGAAGAAGCATACTCCTGTAAGCAGTAGTCCGAAAATAAAAATGAAGCTGCGCATTAGTTACCAACTGCCGAAACAGTATCTTTTTTCGCAGGCGAAGTTAATGGCCCTGTTTTATCTTTTTTGCCAAAGATGGAAAGATTAACGTAGCGTTTAGGATGCGTGCGCAGATCATCGATCAGTATTTCCGCACTCAGGATAGCATCATTTAACTTATTGTATAAGGTCCGGTCATTCATTAATGCGCCCAGGGTGCCATCTGTACTGTTCAGTTTGGCAGCTGTAGCTTTTAATGAACTGATCATGGTATTTAAAGAATCGATCGTGGGCTGCAATTCAAGGGCCGCCAGCTTTTCACTCGCTTTTTTTGCGTTACTGATAGTGGCAGTAATATCCGCACTGTTATTTTTCAGGCTTTCGGTCATGGCCTGTGCATTGTTGAGTGTTTTGGCCAGGGCACCATTCTGGTTATCCAGCAAGCCATTCAGGGCATTACTGGCCTGGCTCAGGTTGGCCAATGTTTGTTTCAGGTAGGCTTTGTTTTCCATATTGAGCATACCGTTGACGCCGCTCAGTGTTTCTTTTAACGAATCCAGCACATCCCTGATACGGGCCATAGTGGGGTTCATCTGCGCCTTCACATCGCCCAGGATACCGGTTTCCATACGGGTACTCAGGGTGTCACCATTGCCCATCATTTCGGTGGAATTCCCTCTTTCAATAATGATATAGGAAGATCCCACCAGGCTGGAAGAAATATAGGCTACCGAGTTTTTGGGAATATTAATATCACGGGTCAGGCTGATCGTAACCACTACCGCACTCACATCCTTATCTCTTTCCTTTTTTTCATACACGTTACCAATCGGCAGACCGTTGATCTTAACTTCATTGGATTTCTCGAGGGTGCCCAGTTCTTTAAAAACGGCATAGATCTTCTTGCTCCGGCTGAATACGTCTTTGCCTTTCAGGAAATTGAAGCCGACGATAAGGATAACGAGGGCTACGATAGTTAATATTCCAACTTTGGTTTCGTTGCTGATTTTCATTCTGCTGCGATAAGGCTGATTAAAGCCATTCCGGGTGCCAAATTAACTAATTATTTTTAAACGCCTGATGAGGTCAGAATCCTTTCGGAGCTTCTTCTGTTATTTCAGTGGGTTTTGCCCTTAATTCCAGCTTTTCCTTATAGTTTTTGATAGCTGTAAAAATATTGGCCACAATTTCCGCCTGGCCTTTTTCGCTATTCAGGTATTCTTCCTCCTCCTGGTTGGAGATAAAGCCAATTTCGATCAGTATGCTCGGCATGCCAGTGGCCTGTAATACCCAGATTCCTTTATCATTCCGTTGTTTAACACCCCGGTTTACACGTCCTGCGGCAATAAATTCCTGTTGCACCAGGTCGGCCAGATTCAGGCTTTTCCTGAAATAATTCTGTGCGTAAATCAGCATCCTCGCTTTTTCGGACGGATCGGAAGGGTCAGGCAGGGATAGGGTGGATGTGGAGTCAATTTCACCGGTATAATCCGTCGTTTTGTTGACAGACCGGATCTTATCATCATTTTTGTTCATTGCCCATACATAGGTCTCCGTTCCCTTCGCCTTATTGGGTACCCAGACATTCTCGTATTCATATTCGTAATAGGTCTTCTTATAGGTTTTTTTACCCTTTTTTACCGTTTTAGTCCGGGGTATTTTTTTTACAACACGGCGTTCATACCAACCCCCGGGTTTATGTCCCGCTGAATTGCAGTGAACGGCTATAAACAGGTCGCCACCGGATTCATTAGCAAGGTCGGCCCGGTACTTCAGGGCGGCGTCTTTATTGGGTTTATTACCTGGAAGGATATCTGTGGTGCGGGTGAAAATGAGTTTAACATCGGGCCAGGCTTTGGCCAGGGTATCACCCAGTTTGAGTGAAACCTGCAGGGATACCTCCGCTTCAGTTGATTTCATACCGGGTGCCCCCGGATCAAGTCCTCCATGACCCGGGTCGATGATAATGGTTTGTACCGGTTTCCTTCCTTGCTGCGCGGATAAATCAGGGGTCCACCAGGAGCAGGTAAGAAGGGTAAAGGCAATCAATACGTTTTTCATTCGGTTCCTGTTTAATGGTAGTTCGTGCTTCAGTAACATCAGCGGGCTTTGCTGCATTCCATTTCTTCGATCCTGTTCAGGATGACAGATACATTCCGGGTGTCATGCCGGTTGCTGTTTCCACTGTTATCGTTTTCACTGGTCTGCTGCTGTTTTTCCAGCAATGCAATATAACTGAAAACCGCACGAATGATACAACCTGCCAGTTCTTTTTGTCCCTCTTTACTGTTGAGATAATCTTCTTCAGAACGGTTGGTAATATAACCGGTTTCGATCAATATGCTGGGCATGGCTGTTGCCTGTAACACCCAGATACCGACACCCCGCTGACGTACATCCCGGTCCACCCGTCCGACTTTGGAAAACTCATCCTGTACCAGGCCAGCCAGTGTGGCACTGCGTTTAAAAAACTGTTTTGTTTTTAACAGGGATAGCGCAATGAATTCAGGTGAGTTGGGATCCACATCACCATAATTGCTTTTGTAATTCTCTTCCATCAGCATGGGGGCATTTTCCCGCATGGCCACTTCCTTATCCTCATTTTTATGAGATCCCCAGATATAGGTTTCGGTTCCCTTGGCAGGATTGGGCTGACTGTAAGTGCGGTATTTGGGAACGGTCTTCGTATGTTTTTTTCTGTTTTTCCCTTTACCGGTATAGTAGGTTACGGTTTTGTTACCGATCTGTTCGGAACGTTTGATTGGTAAAGCGGCATTGACATGAATGCAGATAAACAAATCACCCTTATTTTCATTGGCGATTTCGGCCCGCAGGTGGATCGGGGTTATCTTTTCGGTAGGCCTGGATTCCACGATCCGGATCTCCGGCATTTCATCATGGAATTTTTTCACCAGTTCTTTGGATACCGCGAGGCAGATTTCATCCTCGTAGGAATAAGACCCCTTGGCCCCGTTATGACCGCCATTGGTCATGATTCCATGCCCGGCATCCACGATGATGGTTTTGATGACTTTCTGTTTTTTGGCGGCACCCGCCGGCGTACCTGAACGGAAAGAGTAGAAACTGATGCAAATGGACAGGAAAAGAAAGGCCAGGAAAATGCGTTTGATCATAGTTTTTCATTTTGCGTCCGGTGGACTTTTCATCACAGGGTCGGCATAAGTTTCACAAATTGTTTAGTCGAATCAATAGGTAGCCGGGGGAGAATGAATTACATTTGCCCCCGTTGATGATGCCTCTATACAAATTTAGGTCAAATTACATTTCTTACGGGATACTGACTGCTGTTATAATTTACTCACAAACGTGGATAACAGCTGCTAACAGTGTGCCGCAACATTATTTTGGGACTCCTTTAACAAGCAGCAGCGATACTACAAAACCGGTCCTGAAAAAAGACAGCCTCCGGCTTGCTCAAACCATCACTGATTCCAACCGCCTCTCCGTTGCCGATACCGGCCGTATTCCGGGGGCAGACAGTTCCTATATACCGGGAGCGGATACCGGATTTAAACCAAAGACGGATACATTCAACCTGAAGTTGTCTAAGGACTCCCTGGAAGCACCGTTAAAATATTCGGCCGAGGATTCTGTGGTAGTGATGATTAAATCCAAAAAGATTTATCTCTACGGAAAAACGAAAACTGAATACACCGATATCACCCTCACAGCACCCAAAGTGGAAATGGACCAGAATACCCAGGTGGTAACGGCCTATAACCGGAAAGACAGTACCGGCAAAGTGCTGGAAACGGCCAAATTCAAACAAGGGGAGAATGAGTTCAGCAGCGATACGATCCGGTATAATTTTAAAACTCAGGTAGGTCTGACCAAGAACACCATGATTCCCCAAGGGGAGATACTGATCCTGGGGGAGTCGATCAAGAAAGTAAATGAAAACACGTCGTTTATCAAACGGGCCCGCTTCACCACCTGTATGCTGGATGACCCTCACTTTGCTTTTGTTACCCCGAAGATGAAAGTGATCAACCAGAAACTGGCCATCTCCGGACCCGCCCATCCTGAATTTGAAGGGGTTCCTGTTCCCATTTACCTTCCCTTTGGTTTTTACCCGCTGAGCCAGGGACGGCATTCCGGTTTGTTAAGACCCAATTTTATTACCGATGAAGTGCGGGGTATCGGGATGCAAGGATTGGGTTATTACAAAGTGCTGAATGATTACTGGGATGCTGAACTTTCAGGTGACCTGTTTTCCTATGGCGAATGGGCCGCCGGGGTAAAAATGACTTACCGGAAAATCTATAAATACAGCGGGGGATTCAACCTCACCCTGCGCTCCTCTAAACAGAATTTTAAAGGGGATCCTGATTTTTCCAAAACACGGATTTTTAATGTAACCTGGAATCATAGCATGGATAGTCGTGCCAGGCCGGGTGTCAGTTTCTCTGCTAACGTAAATGCCGGTTCCACCAAATTCAATCAACTGGTTCCTGGTAACGCTTACCTGAATTACCAGAACCTGCTGGGTTCATCCATCACATTCAGTAAAACCTGGAAGAATAAGCCCTATAACTTATCCATAAGTGCCACCCACTCACAAAACAATAACCTGGGTCTTGTCAACCTGAACCTGCCGAATGCGGCTTTCACCGTTAGCACCCTTTATCCGTTTCAGAATAAAAACAGGGCCGGTACTGCCAAATGGTATGAGAACCTGGGTATCGCGTATAATGGTTCATTCAGTAATTCCATTTCGTTTAATGATACGATCAAGTACGGGCAGAACGGAATAAAACCTTTCTTTCAATACTTATTGGACACGGCTCAATGGTCTGCCCAGCATAATATCCCCATCACCCTTTCCCTGCCGCCGATCCTGGGAGGAAGGGTGCTGGTTTCCCCGGGTATCAGCTACAGCCAGACCTGGATTCAGCGTACCACCAATTACCAATGGAACAGTGCCCTGAAAAAAGTGGATACGATTACTGCAAAAGGAATTTTCATTGACCAGCGCAGCTCCGTTTCACTCAGTTTCAATACAGCCCTGTTTGGTACCGTTCAATTCAAAAAGTCAAGGGTCATTGCCCTGCGGCATACGGTACGGCCGCAGATGGGATTCAGTTATACACCTGATCTCAATACCTCGCATATAAAAAGCAGCCAGGTGGACACTACAGGCAAAGTGCTTTACTATAATGAGATTGGCGGAACCATCCTGTATAATACCAGTTCACGCCGCAGCGGGGCCATGAGTTTTGGGGTGGACAATAATATAGAAATGAAAGTCCGTTCCAAAAAAGATACCGGTGACCTGGCCATTAAACGGGTGAAACTGATCGAAGGTTTTGGATTCAGCGGTGCTTATGATTTTATCCGCGACTCTTTCCGATTATCTCCCATCAGTTTCTATTTCCGTACTACTTTATTTGAAAAGCTTAATATCAATGCAAGCACCACACTAAACCCTTACCAGACCAATGAACGGGGATATGATATTCCCAAATATGCCTGGCAGGGAGGTAAATTTAAACCGGGCAGGCTGACTTCAGGAAGTATTTCGATGAGCACCAATTTCCAGAGCAAACCTAAGGATGCGAAAAAAGATGAAGCCCGGAAAAAAGCGGTGGAAGAAAGGCTGCAGGACCCAGCTTTACTGGGTGATCAGCAACGGTTACTCGAATTCATGCAGCAGAATCCCTCCCAGTTTGTGGATTTTAATATTGACTGGAACCTGGGCTTAAGTTATTCACTTTCCTTTGTGAGCCGGATTAAACCCGATTTCAGCGGCTATGAGACAGACTTCCAGTTGGGAGGTGTTTCTTTTAACGGAGGGTTTAATCTCACCCCCAAGTGGAAACTGACGGGCAGTGGCAGCTATGACCTGGAAACGATGAAACTTCAGTATATAACAATGTCCATCAACCGCGATATGCACTGCTGGCAGCTATCGATCAATGTTTTACCGGTGGGGGATTCCCGCTCCTTTAATTTTTCAATTAGTCCCAAGTCTACTTTATTGCAGGACCTGAAAATAAACCGGACCCGTTATTTCAACACCTACTGATCAATTCCGGCTACATAATGATCCCGGGTGATCCTGAATATTTCCTCTTTTAACTGTTCGGTTGTTTTGCCTGCAGGGCTCACTGGTTCAAGAAAATGGATGCCGATCTTCATGGGGCGGAAAAAAAAAGACTTATCTGCAGGTACCGCTTTCCGGGTGTTAAAAATAACAGCAGGGAGGATGGAATAACCGGTATCAACGGACAGTCTGAAAGCACCGTCATGGAATTTTTTCAACGGCTCAGGGGTCCGGTTCCGGGTGCCTTCCGGGTAAATACACATGTGCATATGGCCCTTCAGCACGTTTTTCATTTTATCATAACTCTCCCGGCGGCTTTTGTCACTTTTCCGGTTGACCAGGATAGCACCTTTCATGTAGAAGAAACCAAAGAGCGGTACTTTGGCAAACGTGGATTTGGCAATTGTTTTATTGGGTCCCTGGATAAACGGGGAGGAAAGCGGTACATCCAGTAATGAGTTATGGTTGCAGGTGACAATATAGGTTTCCCCTTTTTTGAAATGCTGTTTTCCTTTGATTTCATAACGGCAACCTACCATTAACAGCCATACCTGCATCCAGAAACGGGAGATGCGGATAAATATATCCTGTCCTTTCGGATTCGGGATCAGCCAGGTAACCTGCGAAGGAATAAAG
This sequence comes from uncultured Chitinophaga sp., assembly GCA_964650455.1. GTDB lineage: Bacteria > Bacteroidota > Bacteroidia > Chitinophagales > Chitinophagaceae > JJ008. Next base: position 8,925 of record CAZYTV010000056.1, read on the forward strand.
ATGACCAGGAAAGTAAGGATAAAGCTGAGTATTGCCCATAAAGCCAGCAGATGTCCTGCGATATTTTTAATAAATCTCATGCTTGTTCGTTGGTTTTTTCCGGCTTATGGAAGACTCCAGTCCACCGGGTCGATACCATGCTTTACCAGGTATTCATTGGTTTTTGAAAAGTGTTTACAACCCAGGAAACCCGCATGTGCCGAGAGCGGGGAGGGGTGGGCAGCCCGCAGAATCAGGTGTTTGCTTTGATTGATCAGTACCGATTTTTCCTGGGCAAATTTCCCCCATAAAAGGAAAACAACATGTATTTTTTTATCGGAAATCGTTTTGATCACCGCATCTGTAAAAGGGGCCCAGCCGATTTTTGCATGGCTCATCGGTTCGCCGGACCTGACTGTAAGCGAGGCATTTAACAAAAACACTCCCTGTTCTGCCCAATGGGTTAGATTGCCATGTGAAGGAACCGGGATCCCGATATCCGCCTGCAGTTCTTTATAAATGTTTACCAGTGAGGGAGGCGGTGCCACGCCCAACTGCACTGAAAAGCAAAGACCATGAGCCTGTCCGGGGCCATGGTAAGGGTCCTGTCCAAGTATCACCACTTTGACTTTGTCAAAAGGGGTCTGGTTGAAGGCATTAAAAATCATACTCCCGGGCGGGTAAATGGTCTTGCCCTGCGACTTTTCTGTTTTCACATGGATGGCCGCCTGTACAAACCAGGGCTGGTTAAACTCTGCTTTAAGCGCTGATTTCCAAGAGGCTTCGATCTTTACATCCATGTGTTTTTCCTTTGGCTGCAAGCTAAAAAAAAATTACCTTCGCCGCTCGTTCTTTTACAGATTGGTCCGGTAGCTCAGTTGAATAGAGCAACTGCCTTCTAAGCAGTAGGTCATTGGTTTGAATCCAATCCGGATCACAGTAAGTCTGTCCTCAAAAGGGCAGACTTTTTTTTTGCCTGCGGCAAAAATGGTGGCCACAGCTGTCCCGCCTAATTCGGAGAAATCACGCAATGGCCACAAAAAATACAGAAAGGCAGGTGGGTAAAAGAATAGACACGGATTTGAATTTGTATTAATTCGTGTGCTTTTGTGGCCAATAAAAACCGCGAAGCGGACTGAAACTCCGGATTATTGAATAACGACTACGGGCTTGCTCTTACATTCCCGGAAAACGGTATCCATCCAGAAACAAATTGATCTTTGATTCCGGTAATTCCTTCAGGCTATAAACAAATAAAAAGCCGATATACTTTCCATCGGTCCAGGCCTTGATTTTCCAGTTATTTTTTTCCATATCACCCCAGTAATCAATAATTCCCCGGGTGGTTTCTTTGTTGAGCAAACGGTGCCCCTTACCGTATCCGGCTGTTTTGGTAATCTTGAAACTGGTCTTCAGGTAATCGGAATAATTGATCATCAGTTCTTCGGCCATCGTAAGGTCACTTACGGGTTCAAGCAACTTTACACAGACGATGCCGTAATTGATATCATCTTTCAGGCATTCACCGGTCCAGATAGAAGAGGAGTCCTCGCTTCTGGATAGTTCAAAGGTGATTTCACAATAAGAGTAATATGAACAGCCCGAGCCTGCCAGATTGTATTTTTTCAGGGATTGAGCAGATACGAGCCCGGTAAAAAGAAGACAGGCAAAAAAGAAGCTGATACGGCGCATAGCGGGAACTATTTGGCATAAAGATAAAGCACTGTCGTCAAAGGTTGCAAGCTTCAGGTGTTGAAAAACACAGGCTCCCGTTAAAACAACTAAATTGCGGCTATAATTGCCTGCTATGTCATCTCAATTTCATTATGGAACAGATCAATTAACCACGACTATCACCCTGGCTATTGCTGCGGGAGCCACCAGGGGCATCCTGGATGCGGAAGCATCCCGTAAAATAAATGCCAGTCATGATGCGGTTAAACAGATCGTCGCGGAACAAAAAACGGTTTATGGGGTGAACACCGGATTCGGTATACTAGCTAATACGGCGATATCACCAGAGGATACGGCAACGCTTCAGTACAAGATCCTTCAAAGTCATAGTGTGGGCGTGGGTGATCCGATTCCACCGGAAGTGGCCAAGATCATGCTGATCACTAAAGTGCAGGCCCTGGCACAGGGATTCAGCGGGATACAACTTTCAACACTGGAAAGAATCATCTGGCATATTAATAACGAAGTGATACCAGTGGTTCCTGAAAAGGGGAGTGTGGGTGCCTCCGGCGACCTGGCCCCTCTGGCCCATCTCTTCCTGCCACTGATCGGGCTGGGTGAATGTTTTTATAAAGGAACCCGCCGTGTTACTTCGTCAATTCTGAATGAAACCGGCATGCTGCCCATCAGCCTGGGACCTAAAGAAGGACTGGCACTGATCAATGGCACACAATTTATTTTATCCTTTGCCGTAAAAGCCGTGCAGCGTATGCACAATTGCCTTGAAGCCGCAGATATCATCGGGGCCATGAGTCTCGAAGCGCTTACCGGTACCAAGGCTCCGTTTGATGAACGACTGCACGATCTTCGTCCCTACTATGGCAATAAATTAGTGGCTCAACGGTTACGGCTCCTGCTCAGTGGTTCGGAGATCATGGAGAGTCATGTGGATTGCGGACGCGTGCAGGATCCATATAGCCTGCGTTGTATGCCCCAGGTACATGGGGCATCAAGGAATGCCTGGTTGCATCTGAAAGAACTGACCAGTATTGAACTGAATGCCGTTACTGATAATCCCATCATTCTCGGCGCGCATGATACCATCAGTGGCGGTAATTTTCATGGGCAACCCCTGGCCCTGCCGCTGGATTATGCCTGTTTTGCGGCCGCAGAGATCGGGAATATTGCCGACCGCCGTTGTTATTTATTGCTGGAAGGGAAGTGGGGACTACCCATGCTGCTGATGAAGGATGTGGGACTGAACAGCGGCTTTATGATCCCGCAATACACGACCGCGGCATTAGTCACAGAAAACAAAACCCTTTGCTTTCCTGCCAGTGCCGATAGTATTCCCACTTCACTTGGCCAGGAAGATCATGTCAGTATGGGCAGTATCAGCGGACGAAAACTCAATAAAGTGCTCGATAATCTCGAATATATACTGGCCATTGAATTATTATCTGCCTGCCAGGCCATTGAATTCCGTCGCCCGTTTAAAAGTTCGGCTTTACTGGAATTCGCGCATGATTATGTCCGTGAGTTTGTAGGTTTTGCATCCGAAGACCGCATCTTCGCGGATGATATCAACCGGGTGGCGGGACTGATCAAGGATTTTTCGTTTGTTGATAAGCTGAATACTTTTGCGGAAAGCCGGGGAATTAAACTGAATGAGGGATTTGATGGTTTTTAGCCTCAGAAAGATTTGGCTGCAGCAAATTTTATAGCCACGAATTCACACGAATGAACACGAAAGAATACAGAAAGGCAGGCCACGGATCACACGGATAGCCACGGACTTGAAATGACTCTGCGAGGCTTTTTTTGCAGGCCACGAAATCACACGAATGAATACGAAGGAATACAGAAAGGAAGGCCACGAAATCACACGAATCAACACGAAAGAAAACAGAAAGGCGGCCACGGATCGCACGGATAGACACGGATTGAATACAATGGATCTTTTTTTAACTGAATAGAAATCCGTGTCTATCGGTGTGATCCGTGGCTTTAATGCCGCAGGCATTCATTTGCTTAGCAAATCCTTTCGTGGTTTTTTGTGTGAATTTGTGGCCAAACTTTTTGCCGCAGGCAAAAAAAACCGGCCCATAGGCGGCCGGTGTCCTGAACATTTTGTAACTATTTTTTCATTCTTTCGTAAACTTCTATGCTGAAGGATCCATCTTTATTCTTCATGGTCTGCGTAAAACGATCTTTGCCATTCATGGCTTCAGTGTCATCCAAAGCCTTACCCCGGACATCTGGGTAAGTCGAGGCCATATTGGCTTCTTTCACATTATTTCCGGTCATTGTGAATTTACCAAACCCGATGCCGGTATGACTTTTACTGGCTGAATCTTTCCAGACATGTCCCCACATACAATAGCCTCCATAGTAGGATTTGTACTGTACACCTTCATTTACGGTGGTGTCCTTGCCCATAATCCACAACCATTTTGTTATTTTCCAGGCGCCGTCCAGAGAACTGGTAGCTGCCGTCCCTACAGTGGTATACTCTTCAGTCAATTTGAATTTATTTTCCCCGCTACCAATCTCAGGGATAATCTGTTTATAGCCTTTGTCAGATTTTTCAATCACTAGTTGATAAGTGCGGACAGTATCGTCACCGCCGGATGAACCAGCATTAAAAGACACTATTTCGGTTACCGTGTCTTTTCCCGCGGTGTAAGTCCCGATACCAAAACTGCTCGCAGAATCGGCCGGATTTACATTAACATACATGACAAAATCATCCCCAAATATTTTCAGTTGTTCGAGCCCGGTGACCATAGTATCCAGTTTGTCACTTTTGTAATGCTGTGAGTTCATTTTGTAAACCCCTTGCATGGAGACTGTGGAGGCCTTTTCATCTTTTGAATTGCAGGATATCATTAACAGAAAAAATGCTGCGCAAAATAGTTTCATAAACAGTTTGATTTTTTTTAAATAAATGAGGTGTCTGTAAATTAAAGTCTTCAGGTTGGGCGATAGGGTTGGCCCGGGGTAAGAAGTATAAGTAAGGTAGGGTATTTATCTTAAGTGCAAAATTATTTTAATGTAATGAGTGCCACTGGGCCCGGAGAGATTTGCCTTCGGCAAATTAAGCCACGGATTTGAAATGACTCTGCGAGGCTTTTTTTGGCCACGAAATCACACGAAAATACAGGCCACGGATTGCACGAATAGACACGGATTTTTATTCAGTTAAAAATGATCCTTTGTATTCAATCCGTGTGAATCCGTGCAATCCGTGGCCTGCCTTTCTGTATTCTTTCGTGTCCATTCGTGTGATTTCGTGGCTTGCAAAAAGCCTCGCAGAGGCTTTTGAAATCTGTGTGGCCTGCCTGCTAAAGACTTAAATCAAAACGTAGCAGCCGTACCCAACGCCAGCTCCATCATTGGCAACAAAGCCCGCTCCCGCTGGTCCGCCGAGATCTTTTCGTGGGTGGGAATCACATCCGAGACCGTCAGTAAGGTTCCTGCTGTTTTGCCCAGGTGTTTGGCATTGGCAAATAAAGAAAAGGCTTCCATTTCCACGGCCAGGCAGTGGTTTTGTACTGCCACTTCAGGAATATCCCAGGTTTTCCGGTAAAATATATCGCTGGAGTGAATATTACAGGTTTTTAGTTTTTTGCCCTGCAAGGCTGCAGTTGAGTTGATGAGGTCAAAAGCTTTTCCCTGGTGAGGGATGGAATGGCTTTCGATGCCCCAGGCGTAAAGCGCAAATGTGGATTCACTGCAGGCATTGTCCACATTGATCAGGTCAAATAACTGCAATTCGTTGGTATACGCGCCACAGGTTCCGATCCGGATAATTGTTTCCACTTCATATTCAGTATAAAGTTCGTAAGAATAAATACCGATTGACGGGCAACCCATGCCGCTGGCGCCTACTGTTATTTCTTTGCCCTGGTAAGTCCCTGTATAATAAAACGCATTCCGGGTCTGATTCACCAGTACCGGTGTGTCGAGGAAATTTTCTGCAATATATTTTGCACGTAAGGGATCGCCCGGCATGAGAACAATTTTGGCAATGTCTCCTTTGGCGGCACTCAGGTGAATACTCATAGGTGATGATGTTTCGGTTACAAGATAGTTTTTTTAACTATAAAATACTAACAAAACAAGTACGAGGTACGAAGTACGATTTACAGCGGGTCGGGTTTTACAGTTTGGAATAGCATTTAGTTCAATCCGGGTTTACGTATAATTTACAATGCAACCCGGTCATACACATTTAGATTAACCCACTTCGTACTTCAAACTTCGTACTTCTAACTTCGTACTTCATCCTTCATTCCTTAATTTTGAGTACAAAACAAATTTTCTATGTCAGCCCTCACACGTTCCTACGATCCCGTTAAATACAAAACCCCCACTGGCTCCACATTATCCTGCAAGGGCTGGATCCAGGAGGCAGCTTTGCGGATGTTGCTGAACAACCTGGACCCGGAAGTGGCGGAAAGACCCGATGACCTGATTGTATATGGCGGAAGAGGTAAGGCCGCCCGGAGCTTTGAAGCACTGGATCAAATTATTGCGGCGCTGAAAGTGCTGGAAAATGATGAATCCTTACTGATACAATCCGGTAAACCCGTCGGTATTCTCAAAACACATAAAGATGCACCGCGGGTGCTTTTGAGCAATTCGCAACTGGTACCCAACTGGGCCAACTGGAAACATTTTACTGAACTGGAACAAAAGGGCCTGATGATGTATGGCCAGATGACGGCCGGTTCCTGGATCTATATCGGATCACAAGGAATTGTGCAGGGGACCTATGAAACCTATGCCGCCGCGGCAGACAAGCATTTTGGAGGTACATTGAAAGGTACACTAAATGTTACTGCGGGCCTGGGGGGCATGGGTGGTGCTCAGCCACTGGCCATTACCATGAATGAAGGCGTGGCCCTGGTGGCTGAAGTGGAAGAGTGGAGGATTGACAAACGTATTGAGACCCGTTACCTGGATGAAAAACATACCAATATAGATGATGCCATCAATGCCGCCATACATTACCGCCGGGAAGGGGAAGCAAAAAGTATTGGCATTCTATGTAATGCCGTAGATCTGTTGGACCGCCTGATCCAGCGGAATATAATACCGGATACCCTCACCGACCAGACCAGTGCGCATGACCCGCTGATTGGCTACGTACCACATACACTGACGAATGAACAGGCCAATATACTCCGGGAGCAGCATCCCGAAGATTATATCCGCCGCAGTTATGAGAGTATGAACCTGCATGTGCAGTTGATGCTCCAACTGATGGATAAGGGGGCAATCACATTTGATTATGGTAACAATATCCGCGCCCGGGCCATTGAACATGAAATGAAACATGGACATATAGAGGCGGGATTCAAATCATTACTGTCCCGTTCGCCGAATGGCGAAACAAGCGGACTCTTCCCTGGTTTTGTTCCGGCCTATATCCGTCCCCTGTTTTGTGAAGGCAAAGGACCATTCCGCTGGGCCGCTTTAAGCGGCGATCCGGCAGATATTGCAGTGACCGATGAACTCATTATGAATATGTTCCCGGACAATAAAGGCATGATCCGATGGATGAATATGGCCAAAGAAAAAATCGCCTTCCAGGGATTGCCGGCCCGTATTTGCTGGCTGGGACAGGGCGAACGCGAACAAGCAGGACTGGCCTTTAATGAACTGGTTCGTACCGGTAGGGTAAAAGCACCGATTGTCATTGGGCGGGATCATCTTGACACCGGTTCCGTTGCTTCGCCCAACCGCGAGACAGAATCCATGATGGATGGCTCCGATGCCGTGGCCGACTGGCCGATACTGAACGCACTCGTAAATACCGCCGGTGGGGCCAGTTGGGTAAGTCTGCACCATGGCGGCGGGGTAGGGATGGGTTATTCCATTCATGCGGGAATGGTGATTGTGGCCGATGGTACGGCCGATGCAGCCGAAAGATTGAAAAGAGTATTACGCAATGATCCGGGTATGGGAGTGATCAGGCATGCAGATGCGGGATATGAAGTAGCAATTCGGACTGCTAAGGAGAATAACCTGGATTTGAACGAACGGCTAAAGTAAAGTACGAGGTACGAAGTACGAAGTACGAAAGGCATCCCGTAAAACGAGTAACTTTACGGGATTTTAGATTCAACCTCCTAAGGAGTGGCTGTTTCCTGACACCTGACAGCTGACATCCGACACCTGATAAACATGAGTATCAAAAACAAACACAAAGCACACTCTGATGTCCGTTCACTCGAAATTGATGTGAAGACCCTGCTGACAAAAGACGGCCAGTTTATCGTGGGCGAGTACAAGCTGATGAATTATTTCATGGCCCTTTTCTTCCTGGCCCTGTTTGGTGTGGGACTCTATGATGCCATTGTCCGCAATTTCCGGAATATCGATTACCAGAGTTATGTCTTTGCCCTGGCGATCATTCCCTTTATATTTATTATCCGTAAACTCCGCATGGGCAAGGTCTATATCCGTATCAATACCAAAGGCATTTACCAGGACGAGCGGCTGGTAACCACCTGGTCCGGACTGCTCAACGCGGCTCTGACCCAGGAAGAAAAAAAAGGCATTTATGACCTGGGCGATAAGTTTATACTGCAACTGGATTACCAGAAACCCGGGGAAATCAAACCCATCCGACGGAAGATCCCGCTGACCAATACACAGAATAAGTCGGAGGAGGAAGTGCTGGCGGCAGTGAGGTATTTCTGGATTTTATACAAGAAAAGTTTAGTCATTGTTTAGAAACACCGGGTCTTTACTTATTTCATATTATTACGTTTATTTCAAAAAAACAGAATGGTAAATTTTAGTACCGCGGTAATTGATACATTATCTGTACATATTGTTGGCAATAAGGCATCTGATTCCAATGCCGAATTGACTGATTCACCTTTTTCCCTTCAGCCGGATCTCTCAGAAATATTAAAAACCTATTTCACCAATCCCTTCCTCAAACCTGCCGGCTTCGAGCGCTTCCATCATCCCTCCAGCCTGGAATACAATGCCTGCTATAGTATTGTGAACATGCTTTTTGCCGGGGAGATTGAATTCCACGCGGCCAGTATTGAACTGGCTAACTGGCTATTTGATCAGTCGAACAGCCATTTTATCAAAAAGGGGGAATTGTTTGTAGTCTATTTTAAAGATGTGATCGTGGAAGGGCAAAACGTGGACGCGGTCGGTCTGTTTAAATCTGAGACCAAAGACAAGTTTATTAAAGTGGATACCAAAGGCAAGGAATTGTCGATGCAGGTGGAGGAGGGGATGTATATCAATAAACTGGACAAAGGGGCCCTGGTATTTAATTTGGATAAGGAGGACGGCTATCGAGTCCTGAGTATCGATAATACCAACAAAGGTTCAGAAGCACGGTATTGGATCAGCGATTTCCTGGGACTGATGCCTGCCGCAGATGATTTTCATAATACCGGTACCGTGATGGATATGGCCCGTTTATTTATTACCAAGACATTGCCGGATGAATTTGATATAAGTAAAGTGAACAAGGCCGATTACCTGAACCGTTCCGTGGAGTATTTTAAAACACAGGAACTGTATAAGGAAGAAGAATTTGTACAGGAAGTCTTCCGTCACCCCCAGGTGGTGGAATCCTTCGACCGCTTCCGTGATCAGTATGTTAAGGAAAATGATATTAACCCGGGACAGGAATTCGATATCTCCCGCAACGCGGTGAAGAAAAAATATTCAGGGATGCGCAGTGTGCTGAAACTGGACAAAAACTTCCATGTGTATATACACGGGGATACGAGTCTGATTGAGAATGGGTATGATGAAGCTTCGGGGAAGAAATACTATAAGATTTACTATGATAAGGAACAGTAATTCAAAAGTCAAAAGTATAAATATCACACAAAGAATCAGAAGTTTCACTTTTTCATTGCACACCCTGATTTAAATCCGTTTTGGAATTTCAGATTACGCAAGCCAGTACAAAAAGTTATTACAATTTTCGGTGTGATATTTTTACTTTTTAATTTTGACTTCCATACTTACTTACTTATTAGTGCTGTATAACGCTTATTAACCTTCCGGGCAGTTCCACTGGTATTCAACATAGGACTTAATCTTGGCGTATCAATCCCCAGTCTTTCTTTTAGTTGTTCCTGCAGGTGGGCACTTTCGGGACTGATAAATATATTGCCAATGGTAACAGAGCCATCGATGTTTATAGCATAATCGATGGTGATGGAATAATCCCCTTTTTTGATCTTTTTGGAGGGCAGTACCTCGGCTTTTATACTTCCGAGTACGGTATCCACAAACTCTTTCCAGATCCGGTTATTGTCTTTGGTGGCTACAGCCTGCGGACTGGCCGGGGCAACTTCTTCCTGTTTTAGTGTACCAGGGGGTGGCGGGGGAAGTTCTGTACCCAGACTGTCTTTCAGTGCCGGAACTGCTTTGGGTTTTTCCGCCACCGGGGCAGGAACCGTAACAGGAGCGGACTTTTTGGTGCTGGTATCCACTTTATCCTTGAGGTCTTCTCCCTTGCGGACCACTGTACCGGAATCGGTTTTCATTTTGCCACTGAAGAGCAGGTCTTTGAGCGACTGGCTTTGGGCATTCATGGCAAACAAGACAAACAGAAGTGGCAGGAGATTTTTCATATTTCCAGATTTTGGGCCAAACCGGCCTACCTGCAATTTACAAATCCTTTCGTTAGGGAGTTCTTAAAAAAGGGACGGTTTCTTTGCACCCCCTGGACTTCCGTTCCAATGCTTTAATAACTTTGCTGCGTATGAAAATGACGGCCCTTTTTCCCTTTTTCATTTCCCTGCTTTTTTTGTTTAATGAACAGGTAGCACCCTTGCCTGCAAAGCCTGCTGCCAGTATCCGGTATAAGTCAGCCCCACTAATGAAGCCAGCATATAACCCGGATACCTGTATTGCCGTGCCTTCTGCCTTTACGCCTAATGGAGACGGGAAGAATGACAAGGTTGGTCCGATTGAAAATGGCTGTAAGATCAGGGCCCTGCTCTTCCGGATTTATAACCGGCGGGGACAGGTGGTCTTTGTGTCTGAATATATCGGGAATGACTGGGACGGTGCAGTGAACGGTGCTACCCAGGAGTCAGGGTTTTATCCCTATATCTGTTATTATACACCGGAAGGAGGCATCAACC
>CAZYTV010000057.1:0-8285 GCA_964650455.1 uncultured Chitinophaga sp.
TTTCCTGCGCAAAGGGCGGGGAGGGAATTATCTCCTGTTTATTTTTGACGAGCCAGCCACCGGTCTTCATTTTAATGACATCAATAGGTTGCTGGGGTCTTTTAATGCCCTGATTGAACAGGGACACTCCATAATCGTGATCGAACACAATACTGATGTGATCCGCTGTGCGGACTGGGTCATTGACCTGGGACCTGAGGCCGGGGACGGGGGAGGTGAGCTGGTTTTTGCCGGAAAGCCTGCCGATCTGAAAAAGCAGCCAAAAAGCCATACCGCCGGGTATATATGAGTTTGATTTAATGTGTAGTAGTATTTACTTAGATTTTGCCTGAAACCGCTACCAATAAGGGTTTCGGAAGATTACGTCATAGGGTTTTTTCTTTAAAAAATCTGTAAAATCCCTTGCAGATACGGATTTCGCACACTACTTTTACCGTCACTCTACGAAGTGAATCCCCCATCCTCGCGAAACACCGTGCCAAAATCCCTCCACTGAATTACTAGAAATTGAACTGATCCGCCTTTGGCGTGTTAGATATAATCCTTTACCAATTCCTGGCGAAAGCCCCAGCTATCCTTGCTTCTGTGCAGAACCAAATTTTATTTCGAACCTTTTTAAACGTTAAAAACTCTTGAAGCATGAAAAAGAATCTACAAATTGGTAAAAAAATCGCGCTCGCGCTGATTCTGCTGGTAACAGCGACAGTGGTGAATGCGCAACGAACAGCCTCCGTATCGGGTGTATGGAGTGATGTTGCCACCTGGGGTGGTAGCTCTGTTCCTACTTCTAGTGATGCCGTTACGATCAATTCCGGTATCACGGTTACTGTTGATGTTGCAGCAGACTGTGCATCACTTAGCTTTTTGCAGACTGCAACAGTAAATAGTAATGTAAACATCAATTCTGGTATAACATTGAATGTTGTTGGTGCAGTGACCATACCCAGGCCCGCAGCGTCGTCAAATACTCTTGCTGTAGGTGCGGGTACTTTGAATGCTGCCAGTGTCGCTTTCACTAGTGGTGGTACAGCTGCCAGGCATTTTCTGACAATTTCTTCAGGAACTGCAACAATTTCCGGAAGTATTACTACAGATAATGGTGGTGGAAGTGCTACGGTAAATGTTACCGGGGCAGGAACATTAAGAGTGGGTAATGCATTGTTAGCAGCGGGAGGAACTTTTAATCCCAGTGCAACCAGTACTATTGAGTATAATGGTGGAGCAGCACAAACAGTTAAAGCCGACACTTACAATAACTTAATTCTTTCAAATGCCGGGGCAAAAACAGTTACTGGTTCTACAGTAAACGGTTCTCTTATTATCCGTGGTACTGCAACTGCTGCTGGTTCTTCTCCTGGTTATGGAGCAAACGCAGTGCTTGAGTATAATGGTGGTGCTGCACAATCACCCACTACAGTTGAGTTTCCTGCCACACTAAATGCGGATTTATTAATTAATAATACGGGTGGTGTTATATTGCCTGCAGCCAAAACAGTTAACGGTAATGTTACGATCAATGCTGCTTCTTCCATGACAATTGGGGCATTTAACTTTTCTACCAGTGGTACAACCACCATTAGCGGCACCCTTACTAGTAACAGTACAACTGGTACGAAGACTTTTGATAATATGGTTATCAATTCTGGTGGTGCGTTTAATTCTAGTGCAAATGAAGACTATGGCATGACCGGTAATCTCCAGGTGGATGGCACTCTTACTGCAGGAACGGGTACCTGGACTTGGTCTGCAAGTGGTGCATTTAGCGGTACTGCAACTATTACAAACGTAAACGTTTCTGGTACAGGAACTGTTACTTTGACCAACAACGGAACACTTACTTCTGCATCATTAGCTGGTTCAGATGTATTTACCCAAGGTGCTGCTGGTGTTTTTAATTATAGCGGAGCAACTATTGCCGTCGCAACATTTAATGCAAGCGCCGCAGGCAACGTTGTAAATTATACTGGTGCAGCACAAACAGTTGAGCCGGTAACTTATTCCAATCTTACACTTTCAGGTAGTGGTGTAAAAACAACCACTGGTATCACTGTAAATGATAAACTTTCTTTACAGGGTACTGCCACGGTAGGTAATACATTTACCTACAGCACTGCAGTACTTGAGTATAAAGGAAGTGCGGCCCAGAACACATCTAACAATGAGTTCCCTGCTGCTGGTACTGGTATTTCTGAACTGATCATTGATAATGCAGCCGGTGTGACCCTGAATGGTGCAAAAGCACTGGCTGGTGCACTGACAATGACCACAGGTGATCTTATCACCACCAATACTAACCTGCTGACCATTGCTGCTGGTGGAACAACCAGTGGAGGTTCTGCCTCCTCACACGTAAATGGTCCCCTGGCGAAAACAGGTAATACAAGCTTCACTTTCCCTGTTGGTAATGGTACCATTTATCGTCCAATCAGCATTTCAACATTATCTGCTTCTGCTACGGTAAGAGCTACGTATTTCCTGGCTAACCCCCGGACTGCTTTTGGAACGGCTGGTACAGGTAATCTTTTACCAATCAAAGATGTAAGTCTGTGTGAGTACTGGGATCTGGATGATGGCGCTGCAGTTATCACAGGTATTGTGGGTCTTCAGTACAGCAGTACTTCTCCTTGCAATGCTGGTGGGTACATTGGTGATCCTTCTGCATTACTGGTGGCACATTGGAATGGTGCATCCTGGGATAACCTGGGCGCAGCCCCTGGTGCCACAGGAACCAATATGACTGCGGCAACTGCTTCCTCTTTCAGCCCCTTCACCATTGGTACTTCTGATGCAGGTCTTAACGGACTTCCTGTAAACTTTACCAATGTAAAAGCTTTTGAAAAAGGTACGGGTGTACAGGTGGAGTGGACCAATGCCACTGAATCAGATATCAGTACTTATGTGATCGAGCGTTCTGCCAACGGTATTGATTTTATCGCTATTGGCCAGACAGCTCCCCGCAACAATCAGTTTGAAAGTGCCAGCTATATGTTCCTGGATGCCGCCCCGCTGGCTGGTACGAATTTCTACCGCGTGAAAGCTATTGAGCTTACAGGTAAAAATGTGTACACCAAAGCACTCCGTGTGGATATCGGCCGCAGCCCCAAAGGCATCAGCCTCTATCCGAACCCGGTTCGCGGATCTGAAATCACCATTGGCTTCAGCGCCCTGAAAGGCCAGTATAGCCTGAATGTGCTGAACACAGCCGGACAAGTGGTGTACAGACAACAACTGAACCACGCAGGTGGTACCGTTGCCCAGTCAATAGGCCTGCCCGCTTCTCTGAAAGCCGGTGTGTACAATGTGCTGATCAGCGGTGATAATTACAAAGAGACCAAAATGTTTGTTATTCAATAAAAAATAAGATAACGAAAACCAAACGGGGGCTGTAGCAAATGCTGCAGCCCTTTTTTTTGTCTGTCATGCTGAGCGTGTCGAAGTATGAGCGTGTCGAAGCACCCTTCGACAAGCTCAGGGTGACAACAACAGCCCCTGTCATGCTGGGCGTGTCGAAGCACCCTTCGACAAGCTCAGGGTGACAACAGCAGCCCCTGTCATGCTGAGCGTGCCGAAGCATGAGCGTGCCGAAGCACCCTTCGACAAGCTCAGGGTGACAACAACAGCCCCTGTCATGCTGAGCGTGCCGAAGCATGAGCGTGCCGAAGCACCCTTCGGCAAGCTCAGTGTGACAACTTCTGCTTTGCCGAACCGGGCCCTTGTCATCCCCGATGGCAAGAAGTAAAAAGTCTGCAAAGGCTGCAGACTTTAGATATAAACAGGTTGCTGGTTGACCGCCTGTTAATAATTAATGCCGGATCACCAGTTTTTCATTCATGCGGCCACCATCCGGTGTTAATACCGTAAGCAGGTAGGTGCCCGCAGGGAGAATGCTGCAATCAATGGAAAGACTGGTATTGCCGGAGCTGAGTGATTGGGTATATTTTTTAACAATGCTGCCCTTTATGTCAGTGATCAGTAAGGTAGCACTGCCGGGTTTTTGCTGGTTGATGGAAACAGTGACTGAATTCACAGCGGGGTTGGGGAAGAGCCTGAGACTGCCTGCTTTTTGTCCCAGGTCAAACATAATGACTTTACTGAAACTGAACCGGCCATCCCGGTCATTTAACTGCAGCCGGTAATACACTTTTGTTTCCGTGCGCTGTGCCAGGCCGGCATCTGTAAAATTATATTCAGTACGGCCGGTTCCGCCACTGGCATTTACTTCACCGATGGTCGTGAATTGTAAACCATCGAAACTGCGCTGGATTGCAAAATGACTGAAGCCGGATTCCTGTTCGGTGATCCATTTGAGACGGCTGCTGCCATTATTCAGTGTGCCAGTGAACTGAAGTAATTTTATCGGGAGAACTAATGTATAGCTACTGATTTTCCAGAGATCGTTAAGTTTACCGGACGTACTGTCGTCGAATCCAAAACCACCAAACAACCATAAGTTGCCGTTATTATCAGTCCATGACACACTGCCTTGTCTGGAGCCAGTCTTATTATCGAAACTAGCCTGTCCTAAAGTTCCGTATACTCCCAGTTGGTTTATCGTGTTATCTCCTTTTACCCAGGTCCAGGTATTACTGTAGGGACTGTATTTCCAGAAATCATTCAGGTATCCTACGGCACCATTCAGATCATAACCATAACCGCCAAACAGCCAAAGTTCGCCATTTGAATCGGTCCAGGCCGTACTTGCCGTCCGGGATCCTGGTGTATTGTTTGCTCCTGCAGTGCCTCTTATTCCATAAGTCGGATTGTGATTCACCGTATTGTCGCCACTGACCCATGTCCACAAATTAGTAACCGGATTATATTTCCAAAGGTCATTCAGTTTGCCTGAATTTATTTCATCATAACCATGACCACCAAAAATCCAGAAATTACCATCAGCATCATTCCACGCTCTTCCCCCGTTTCGGGCACCGGGCTTATTCGTTGAAGCGGCAATGCCTTTCGTGCCAAAAACGGCTGTTCTTTCAACGGCATTGTCCCCGCTGATCCATGCCCATTTATTAGTGGCCGGATTATATCTCCATAAGTCATTCAAAAACCCCGGAGTTGTCGAACCGTTTAAGCCATATCCACCGTATAACCAGAGATTGCCACTGGCATCTATCCAGGTACTGCTTCCATAACGGGCGCCAGGTTTATTGTTGATATGTTCATTCCCTTTAGTTCCATACGTACCACATTTATCAATCAGTTTATCGCCTTTAACCCAGGTCCATTCATTGGTGGTTGGATTGAATTTCCAAAGGGTGTTCAGAAAACCAAAAGTGGCGTCTGTATAACCAAATCCACCAAATAGCCATAAATTACCGTTGCCATCAGTCCAGCTTACACTTGCATAAGTGCCTCCGGGTTTATTGGCTGTAGCGGCTGTTCCCTGTGTGCCATATATACTGTACTGCTGAATACTGCTGTCCCCCTTTGTCCAGGTCCACTGGTTCGTGGCGGGGTCAAATTTCCAGAGATCATTTAAATATCCCTGTGCGCTGTTACTGAGACCTAAACCTCCAAACATCCAGAGATTCCCGTTATTATCCCTCCAGGTAGTGGCAGATGTACGGGCACCGGGTTTATTGGTACTGGCAGAAATTCCCTTTGTACCGTAAATACCAATATTATCGATTGAATTATCACCCTTCATCCAGGTCCATGGAGTGGTTGGGTATATCTGGGCATTTATGAGTAATGCCTGAAGGGCAAAATAAATGAAGAGTACGGTGGTCTTCATAGTGAGATGGAATTGGATATATTCCAAACCTACTGCGGCACATCAGCAAAACCTATCATTTACTCAACATAAAATGACATTTTAGTAATAACACTTAGAGGAAAGCAGGTGCTTTAGTTTAGCAGAAAAATAAACTAAGGGTATTTCCTGATGCCTGTCTGGAGGTTGTCCGGTTAACAGAAAAAAAGGGGAGCAGCATGTCTAACTGTTTCGTATCAGCGCAGTTTGTCCAGGGATTTCACCAGCTTTTCATCTTTACGGATACCACGCAGGGCCATGATAAAGCTGAAGAAGATAATAACCGGCAGCACGGCACTTAAAGCCAGGACCGGCTGACTGAGCCGGTTCATTTCCCTGCTATATAAAAAGATCAGCAGGATCGTTACCAGCATCCCGGAAATGGTAAGCCAGCTTTGCTGCTGCCTGTTTTTATAGAGAAAAATAGTTACCGTAGAGATCACCAGCGTTGCACCCGTGCAAAGGAGCAATAGAAAATTACTTCCGGCATCAATCGTGGCACGAACCGGCATCGGATTATTGGCGACGGACTCATCCCCGATCACAAAAGGAAACAGGAAACTTGCGATCGCGGCGGCGGTAGAGAGCAGAAGCCAGAGGGTTTGTTGACGCTGGATCATACAGTTGGTTTATTTTGGTTCAGAAATACTAGTGTCTGATTAACGATCATTTGACAAATTCTGCATTAGCTGCGAGTTTCGGGCTATAAGCTACGAGCTGATAGTTCATGGCTGACTCCTGGTCCCAGGCAACTTTTTACATCGACCTGCTAAACTTTACTCACACTAGCCCAGTTCAGGATACAGGGGAAACTGTTCCATGAACTGCTTCACATCATTCCTTACCGCTGCAATCTTTTGTTCGTCATCGGCATTCATCAGCACCTGGTCGATAAAGCCCACGATGGTTTCCATATTCGCCTCATTCATACCACGGGTGGTGACAGCGGGTACACCCACCCGTATCCCTGAAGTTACGAAAGGAGATTTATCATCGAATGGCACCGCATTTTTATTCAGGGTGATATGGGCTTTGTCCAGGGTTTCCTGTGCTTTTTTACCCGTCAGATTTTTATTCCTCAGGTCAATCAGCATCAGGTGATTGTCTGTGCCATTACTGATCAGTTGGTAGCCCCGGTTCATAAAGGAGGTAGCCATGGCCTGTGCATTGGCGATGATCTGCTTTCCGTAAGCTTTGAAATCTTCGGAAAGGATTTCACCAAAAGAAACTGCTTTTGCAGCGATCACATGTTCCAGCGG
This sequence comes from uncultured Chitinophaga sp., assembly GCA_964650455.1. Classification (GTDB taxonomy): domain Bacteria; phylum Bacteroidota; class Bacteroidia; order Chitinophagales; family Chitinophagaceae; genus JJ008. The sequence goes on from CAZYTV010000057.1 coordinate 7,021, forward strand.
TCCGCCCTGGGAACCCGGGAATACAGCGAGATCCAGCAACTGACTCATGCTGCGCAGGTTGCCCTTCGGATCTTTGATTCCCCAGGGGTTTTCAAAATCATGACGGAGCAAAATGATGCCTCCGCGGGGACCCCTTAAGGTTTTATGGGTGGTGGATGAAACAATATGACAATGTTCGAAAGGGTCATTCAGTAAACCGGTTGCAATCAGACCGGCCGGGTGGGCGATATCAGCAAAGACCACGGCCCCGATCTCATCCGCCACGGCACGGATACGTTGATAATCCCAGTCGCGGCTATAAGCAGAAGCACCGCAGATGATCATTTTCGGCTTTTCTGCACGGGCTTTCGCTTCCAGTTGATCATAGTCCACAATACCGTCTTTGGTAACACCATAATGCAGGGCATGGTAGTTTTTGCCGCTGAAATTGGCCGGACTTCCATGGGTCAGGTGACCGCCCATGCTCAGGTCGAGGCCCAGGAATTTTTCACCGGGTTTCAGGACAGCCAGGAATACCGCGGCGTTAGCAGACGCACCACTATGGGGCTGCACATTTGCCCAGGACGCGTTAAATACTTTCTTCAGGCGCTCAATGGCCAGGGTTTCAATTTCATCCACCACTTCGCAACCTCCATAATACCGTTTACCGGGATAACCTTCGGCGTATTTATTGGTGGGAACCGTGCCCATGGCCTGCATGACTTCCAGGGAGGTGAAATTCTCAGAAGCAATGAGTTCAATTCCATGACGCTGGCGGTCCAGTTCTTTGCGGATCAGATCGAATACAAGGGTGTCTTTTTGCATGGCGCAAAATTAAGACTCAAGGGGATTCAAAAGACTTAAACAAAAAGGCGTTGATAAAATGTGGGGAGGGTGGGGAGTGGTGAATGGTGAATGGGGAATGGGGAGACTGACATCTGCCTTTTTCGAGTCTTTTAGTGGGCTTTTATGGCCCAAATTATTGCCAAAGGCAATCAGCAAGTGCCCTTTTTATGGCCAATAATCCGTGTATATCTGTGGCTCCCCCCTGCCAAGGGGGGCAAACTATTACTCGTTTTTTTCCCTAAAATGGTTACTTTCGTTGGCTTTTGATTAGTTACCCGGGCAAGGGCCCGACAAACCTCCAGGCTTATAATGAAAGCTATTATACCAGTAGCGGGCGCAGGCACCAAGTTGCCGCCACATAGTTATACTCAACCTAAAGCACTCATTCCCCTTGCACGAAAGACGGTGCTGGGCACTATTGTCCACCATGTCCCCCAGCG
>CAZYTV010000057.1:8295-19520 GCA_964650455.1 uncultured Chitinophaga sp.
AAGAGGCCGGCATAATTGAGTTTATCTTTATTGTAGGCTACCTGGGCGAGAAGATCGAAGATTATGTAAACGCCCGTTATCCTGAATTAAAAGCCCATTATGTACACCAGACCGACCGGCAGGGGGTTGGGCATGCGGTGGAACTGACCAAGGACCTGGTGGCCGGGGATGAGGTGTTTGTGGTGCTTGGGGATACCATCTGCGAATATGATGTAAAAGAAGTGATCAATAGTCCCGACTCCATGATCGGCGTACGTAAAGTGGATGACCCGCGTGATTTCGGGGTGGCCGAAATAAATGAAACGGGTATCATCGAACATGTGGTGGAAAAGCCGCAAATACCCAAGTCCAATATGGCGATGGTCGGCATCTATAAGATCAGGGAAAGCAGCCAGCTTTTTGATTGCCTGGAGAGTAATATCAGCCAGGGAATCCGCAGTTATGGCGAATACAACCTGACCGATGCGCTGGATTGTATGATCAGGTCCGGGGTTACTTTCCGTTCTTTCAGGGTGGAAAACTGGTTTGACTGCGGCCGCAAGGAAACCCTGCTGGAGTCCAATGCCTTACTACTTAAAAAATTTGCCACCCCTACCGATGCGGGGCAATTTGAAAATACAGTGATCGTGCCCCCGGTGAGTATCGGGACTGGTTGTTCGATCAAAAATTCCATCATCGGTCCCAATGTGGCTATCGGTGAAAATACCACGGTTGATTATTCCATTGTCAAAGACTCTATCATTGGCTCCTATTCCAATCTCTTTGATATTGTACTCGCAGATTCTGTAATCGGCAGCGATACCAACCTGCGTGGTGAATCGAGGTCGCTGAATATCGGGGATAATACGAGTATTGATCTGGGATAGTGAGAGTCGATAGTCAACAGTCAACAGTCCATAGACTGATATTCTTATAACCGGCAGGAAGGGTTAATTAAGTATAATGTACTTAGCAGGTTCCTTTCTGATTCCTTATTTATAATTTCCCTTTTCTTTTCCTTGAATATCTTTATATCCTAATATTTTTCCCATGTCCTCTTTTTCCAACCGCATCACCCAATTATTCGGTATTGACTATCCCATCATACAGGCCGGTATGATCTGGGCCAGCGGATGGCGGCTGGCCAGTGCCGTCAGTAATGCAGGGGGATTGGGAATTATCGGGGCGGGGTCGATGTACCCGGATGTTTTCCGGGAACATATTCAGCAATGCAAAGCGGCCACATCAAAACCATTTGGCGTAAACCTGCCGCTTTTATACCCGGATATTGACAAGCATATTCAGATACTGATAGAGGAAGGCGTGAAAATTGTTTTTACATCCGCGGGAAATCCGAAGACCTGGACCTCAGTGCTGAAAGAAAAAGGGATCACCGTGGTGCATGTGGTCAGTTCTTCCCGGTTTGCCCGTAAGGCGGAAGAGGCCGGTTGTGATGCAGTGGTGGCGGAGGGGTTTGAAGCCGGCGGACATAACGGACGCGAAGAAACCACCACCCTCGTTTTGATTCCGGCGGTGGTGAATGCCGTAAAAATACCGGTCATAGCGGCTGGAGGGATTGCCACGGGCCGCCAAATGCTGGCGGTGATGGTCCTGGGTGCGGAGGGGGTGCAAATGGGCAGCCGTTTTGTAGCCAGTGAAGAAGCTTCGTCTCATCCTCAATTTAAACAGCAGGTAATTGCCGCACAGGAAGGTGATACAGAATTGATGATGAAACAATTAACTCCGGTCCGTTTATTACGAAATGAATTTTCAAAGCAGATAAAAGAAGCGGAATTAAACGGGGCAGGCCCGGAAGAGCTACGCCGGATATTAGGTCGGGCCCGTGCAAAAAAAGGGATGTTTGAAGGCGAACTGGCTGAGGGTGAACTCGAAATAGGGCAGGTGAGTGCCCTGCTGGACGATATTTTACCTGCCGGAAAGATTGTGGAGCAGGTATGGGAAGAATTTATGAACGGTTTGAAAAATCCGCTGGAAATAAGCTAATTTTATTGACCACCATCAATCAGATCCTGTGCCGAGGGGTTACCATTAACCTATAAACCTGGAGCAATGAAACAAAAATCACTTTTACTGGTACTCTTTTTACTGGGTGCCTTTATGGCCAAAGCCAACAATGGTCCTGGAAACGGGTCCAAAGATGAGTTGAATGGCGTGGTGGTTCATGCGGAAAATAAAAAACCGCTGAAGGATGTCAGTATTACCGCCTACGTGGGCAATTCCAGGAAAGAAAAGATGGTGATCAGTAATGAAGAAGGGGGTTTTTCTTTTGATGAGCTGAAGCCCGGGGTGTACAAATTTGTATTTGAAAAAACCGGTTTTAAAAAAGTCACAAAAGAAAAAGTGGTCATCAAAACAGATGAGACCTTCCAGATACAGATTGAAATGATCGAGATGGGTGATTATGAAATCATGCCTTCACCCTTTAATATCAGCGGGTTTTAAATTTCTTTTAGCAGGCCAGGCGGGACCGGTTGCGGATATTTAAAACACCTGGCTAACTTGCACCCATGTCAGTAACGGGCGCCCTGAAAATTTCCCTTTTTATTGTTGGTTTACTCTCGGTAATCAATGCCGGTATTTTTCTGCGTAAAGAGCATTTTGAATACCGGCCCTATGCCAGTGAGCAGGAATTATATTCAGCTCCTTCGGGTGAATGGCGATCCTATCTTACTGATTTTTCCCAAGCCGATCAGCAGGCAGCCACCCGGTTTCTGGATTCTTTATTAAAAGGGACAGAAAGTACTCCATTATCACAGATCCAAACAATAGGTTCTTTCTTAGTCCGGCAGTTTGGCAGCCGGCTGGGTACCCCACTTCTTAATAACCAGCTCCGCAGTCCCTGGGAGATGTATAATTATTTTACCGCTGATTCATCCCGCAAGCTCTGGTGTGGTCACCTGGCCATGATGTTCAATTATTTTTGCCTGGCCCGTGGCATCGATGCACGGATGATTGAAATAATGAAACCCGGTGACCATCATGTGATGAATGAATGTTATGTACCTGCTTTGCAAAAATGGGTATTGGTGGATATTACCTATAACCAGTTATTGGTAATGGCCGGACCCAATAGCCCGATGAGCCTGGTTGATTTCCGGCGCGTGCAGGGGAAGTCTACAACACTGTTGGTTCAGGCAGCCAATGACAGTGACAGGTTGATACGGCCGGATTCAGGGTATATTAAAAATTATTACAAAAGTCAGTTTCCTGCATATTATTATGTAACGATCAACCCATTGCAGGTTTACAAAACGACTGAAAAAGTAAAACGGTATATATGGCCGGTATCCTGGTACAGGATATTAGCGGCGGGGCAACCATCAAATTTTCTTTTTTTCCTGAAACAGGGGCTGCTGGTCTCCTGGCTGCTCAGTCTCCTTTTTTTGCTTTGGAGTTTTGTAAAGAAAAAGGGAAACGGTTAATTTATTCAGAAAGGGAAAAAGAAACGGGCTGATCCTGTTTACCATTGACGGTTGACAGGATCAGCCCGTTGAAATTTGATGTTATTCTACAGGTTAATTACCTGGTCGTCGTCGTCTTTCATCCGAATGGTGAATTTGGGATGCTTTTCCAGGAATTCCCGGTATTTATGGTAGGTACCTTCACTGGCCTTTTTATCGTTTATAAGCAGGACCCCATTTTTGTGTTCCAGGGTATAGCCTTCTTTTTTACTCAGAAGGCCGTCACTGTCAAGTCCGTCAACAAATGTTTTATACTCTTTGATCTCGGCCTTTGCTTTTTCCATTTCTTCTTTTGCTTTTTTCATTTCCACTTCTATTTTAGGACCGAGTTCCTTCATCTCTTCGCCGAGTTTTTTCATATCAGCTTCCAGGCCTTTCATATCTATTTCTTTCACTTTCGCAATTTCCTTTTTCAGGGTTTCCCAATCCACTTTAGCCAGGGAGGCCTGCACTTCCTGTTGTATAGCGGACAGATCCACTTCTTTCATGGCTTTCGTGATCTCCGCCTGGATTTCTTTCATGTCCACTTCCTTCATGGCTTTATCAATCTCCATCCTGATTTTATCGCCGTCAATTTCCTTCATGGCTTTGGCGATCTCGGCCTGGATATCCTTCAGGTCCACTTCCTTCATGGCTTTATCAATTTCCATCCGGATTTTAGCTCCGTCAAATTCCTTCATGGCTTTGGCGATCTCGGCCTGCACTTTTTCCAGGTCCACCTGCAGATCAGTACTTTCCAGCTCCGTCAGTACATCGTCCAGGTCTTTTACTTTTTTCTCTTTCACTTTTTTAGGAATCGTATCATTCCCGGTTGGCGGGGTGGTCCCGGGTTTTTGCTGGTAGTCCCAGGAAATGAGGCCAATACTCAGTCCAAGTGCCAGGAGGATCAGCCCGAATTTGCCGGCAGAAAGGGTTGTTGGTTTCATGCGCGTTGTTTTAATGATTAATTTGTTTTCCACGAAATACTTCGTATCAAATATACGATTGATTTCGTATTTTGTTACGCAGGGCAGCGGATTTTAGAAAATTTAACAATTGGGGGAGGGGGTAGAATGAGTAATGAGTAATGAGTAGCTGGTTGCACTGAACTAAAGTACGTTGCACCCTGCTTTGTGAAAAGTTTTTAATCAATAAAGACTCTTCCCAAGCTACTCATTACTCATTACTCATTTGTCTTTCCATCAGTTCTTCCTGAACGCCCACTTAATCATCTCTTTCCACGTAGGCTTCTTACCATACATCAGGATGCCGGTGCGGTATATCTTTCCGGCAAACCATACGGTGATCATAAAACTCAGGATCAATACGCCCATGGAAAGAATGAGCTGCCACCAGGGCACTGTACCCGGTACACCAAACGGAATCCTGGCCATCATCACAATGGGTGAACTGAAGGGAATAATACTGCCCCACACGGCCACCGGTCCTGTCGGATCTGCAATGGCGGTGGACATCATGGCGATGGAAATGATCACGAGCATTGTGATCGGAAAACTAAGTGACTGTGCTTCCCGCATATCTTCATTTACTGCACTGCCGATGGCGCCATAGAGTGAAGCATAAAAGAAGAATCCGGCCAGGAAATAAAATCCAAAGCAAAACAGGATGAGCGGCATATTCACACTGGTAAATATGCTTTGCATTTTACCCACCATTTCAGTAGCCATGCCTGCATTGCCGGAAGCCTTACCCACATTGTAAATGATCAGCACAAAGGCGATCCAGAGCATGAACTGGGTCAGGGCCACCAGTCCGATACCCAGAATTTTACCCAGCATCATCTGGAAGGGTTTTACAGAGGATACGATCACTTCCGCGATCCGGTTGGTTTTTTCTTCCATGACGCCCATCATTACCTGTGAACCATAGATCAGCAGGATCAGGTAGATCAGGAATCCGCATACATAGCCGATCCCTTCCGCATATTTGGCATTGGCATTTTCATCCTGTATATTTTTGGGGGTCACCTGCAGCCGCTGGCGCAGGATTTCCTGCTTTTCACTGTCAATCTGCAGGCTGTCATTTTTAATTTCACTCCAGATCTGGTTCAGTTTTTTTTCAACGGCGGCTGTGGAACCGCTGCCATACGATTTATCGGCTTTAAATATCAGGGATTCTCCTTTTTTCCAGTCCAGGGCCGGAACAACAATATAACCATCGTAACCCGCTTTTTTATGATCCGCAATCACCGAATCCGCATTGCCTTTCACCAGGGTGATCAGGGAATTATCATCGGCCAGGTTTTGTTTGCTGAGCAAGGGCTCAGTAAAATAACCGGACGAATCGATCAGGGCCACATGCAGGCTTTGCTTGCTTTTCTCTGCAATGAATCCCATGCCGAAGATCAGGGCCAGGTACAGCAAAGGGAAAAGCAGGGTGGAAATGATAAATGTTTTTTTGCGTACACGGGTGAGGTATTCGCGTTTTATGATAATAAAAATCTTATTCATGTCTTTGGTTTGAATGGTGATGATTAAGCGTGAACCCGCTGAAACTGCCGGGCTGTCGGGGTACCTTCCACGAGTTTGATAAATATATCATTCAGGGAAGGCAGGATCTCATTGAAGGCATGTATACTGCCGCCCTGGTCGAGCAGGTAACGGAGTACATCACTCGGTCCATGCCCATCTTTAATCCGGATGACATGCCGGTCGTCCAGGTGCCCGGTCAGTTCAAATGGGGCATTTGCAGACACCGTGGTCAACGGCTGTTCCAGTCCGACACTGAAAATATTTTCCTTGAATTCCTGCTTCACCTCCTTTACGGTACCATCCAGTATTTTCTGTCCTTTGTTGATCAGTACAATATGGTTACAGATTTCTTCCACCTGTTCCATCCGGTGGGTACTGAAAATGATTGTTGATCCGCCCTGCGCCAGGTTAAAAATTTCATCCTTGATCAGGTTACTGTTCACCGGGTCAAGTCCGCTGAAGGGCTCATCGAGGATGATCAGTTTGGGTTCATGCAGAACCGTGGTGACAAACTGCAGTTTTTGTCCCATTCCTTTGGACAGGTCTTCCACTTTCTTATTCCACCAGCTATCCATTTCAAACCGGGCAAACCATTTTTTGATCTTGGCCTGTGCATCACTGTGACTCAGTCCTTTCAACTGGGCCAGGTACATGGCCTGTTCGCCGATCTTCATTTTTTTATAGAGTCCTCTTTCTTCCGGCATATAGCCGATAAAGCCCACATCATTAACCGGGTCGAATTTTTTACCGTCGAATATGATTTGTCCTTCATCGGGATAAAATATACCGGTGATCATCCGGATCAGGGTGGTCTTACCCGCACCATTGGGTCCGAGCAGCCCGAATATCTGTCCCTTTTCAACGGTCAGGCTGATATCATCCACCGCCTTTTGGGTGGCGAAGTATTTTTTCAGGTTCTGGAGTTCTAGTATGGCCATAGAGGTTGGTTTTGAAATGTAAAATTAGTTGTTGGCGCGACTTCGCCCTTTATTTTCGGTAAACTGCATTGGAAGGGGGGTGAAATACCTCCGAATTTACCCAAAAGGAGACTGCAGTTTCCAATTGTTATTAGTTTTCCCACAATAAAGACCTGCGTAAAATCTCCCGCAAAGCTTTTAAGCGTTCACAAGAGAGGAATAAGCCTGAATCTATCAGACCGTCCGAATATGGGAGGCAGGTGGCATTCAGGAAAAGTCTTATTGGCTTTGCGGGAAAAAAATAAGACCTGCGTAAAATCTCCTGCAAAGCTTTTAAGCGTTTAAAAGAGAGGAATAAGCCTGAATCTATCAGACCGTCCGAATATGGGAGGCAAGTGGCATTCAGGAAAAGTCTTATTGGCTTTGCGGGAAAAAAATAAGACCTGCGTAAAATCTCCCCCAAAGCTTTTTAGCGTTTACTAAAGAGGAATAGGCCTGATACTATCAAACAGTTCGATAATGGAGGTGGGTGGCATACAGGGAAAGTCTTAATGGCTTTGCGGGAAACCTTTTGTTACAATAACAGCAGCGACCCGTTCGCCATCCATCGCCGCACTCACAATGCCTCCCGCATAGCCGGCACCTTCCCCGCAGGGATACAGATTTTCAATCTGCGGATGCTGTAATGTATCCGGATCACGGGGAATACGTACGGGGGATGAAGTGCGGGATTCTGTGGCGACTACCACCGCTTCATTCGTGAGGTACCCTTTCATCTTTTTACCAAATTCACGGAATCCCTGTCGCAGTCTTTCTGCCACGAAGGCAGGTAATACTTCATCCATCGAAGCCGGGCGGATACCCGGCAGGTAAGAACAATCAGGCAGGGTAGAGGATAATTTATTTTCTGTGAAGTCGGCGAGACGTTGTGCCGGAGCCACCATTTTACCGCCACCGGTCAGGAATGCTTTTTGTTCAACCGCCTGCTGAAAATACATCGCGGCCAGTGGGCCGTATTTATTAAAGCCCTGCACATCTTTTTCTTCAATACTCACTACAATACCGCTGTTGGCATACGGATTATTCCGTTTGGAAGGACTCCAGCCATTGACCACCAGCTCTCCGGGTGCCGTAGCAGCCGGGGCAATAATACCACCGGGGCACATGCAAAATGAAAAGACACCTTTGCCGTCCACCTGTTGCACCCAGCTATAAGAAGCGGGTGGCAGAAATTCACTGCGGACCGCACAGTGGTATTGGGCACTATCCACCAGCGATTGCGGGTGTTCGACCCGTACACCCAGGGCAAAGGGTTTTAATTCGATGGTGATTTTCCTCCGGTGCAGTAATTCAAAAATATCACGGGCCGAGTGACCGGTAGCCAGAATCAACGCGTCGCCAGCGAAACGGTGACCATCGGCGGTCATGACCGCATTGATCCGGTTGTTATGGATGATAAAATCGGTTACCCGTTTTTCAAATAAGAATTCACCTCCGCATGCTATTATTTTTTCGCGCATGGCGGTGATGATATGCGGAAGTTTATTGGTGCCAATATGCGGATGTGATTCGTATAGTATTTTTTCTTCCGCGCCAAAGTGTACAAACAATTCCAGGATCCGGTTGATATCCCCGCGTTTACTGCTGCGGGTATAGAGTTTACCATCACTGTAAGTTCCGGCACCGCCTTCACCAAAACAATAATTGCTGTCGGGGTTTACTTCACCTGCTTTATTCAGCAGGGCAAGGTCGCGCCGGCGGGCACGCACATCCTTTCCTCTTTCCAATAAAAGGGGTTTAATACCCGATTCAATCAGTTGCAGGGCCGCGAATAGTCCGGCAGGGCCGGCTCCGACAATAATGACTGTTTGTTTTGCCTGCTGTACATCCCGGAACGAAAACGTTTTTCGTTCCCTTTCCCGGAAGGGTTCATTGATAAAAGCCAGGAGGGTCAGGTTTACCCAGGGCTGTCTTCCGCGTGAATCGATGGATTGTTTTTTTAGTATATATCCGCTGATGACTGAAGGATTTACCCCTGCAGAACGGGCAATCGACTGTTTCACGAGCGTTTCACTGGCTGCTTCAGAAGGCAATAATTTGAGCGTTATGGTCTTTTGCATAGTGTCAGGTTTTTATCCTGAAATAGGAGGCAAAGATGCAAAGAAAATCCCGGGATATTTTTTTCCTTTTTAAGGGATGGTATATAAAATTGTGATACCTTCAAACGAGATCATTCGTTATGAACCCCAGGTACTTTTTTTTCGTGGCTCTGATTTTTTTGCTTACAGGAATTTCCTGTCGTACTTCCTACCAGGGTCAGTCACTTCAATATAAAGGATACAGGATCAGTAAAACCATGGCGGCCGATTCTTCGGTCCTGTCATTTCTGCAACCATTCAGTGACAGCGTGAACAGCAGCATGAATACCGTGCTTGGTGTAGCTGCGGTGAGTATGGAAAAATCGCAGCCGGAAAGCAGCCTGGGAAATTTTATGGCCGATGCTTTTCTGATTATGGCCCGTGATAAATATAAAACCAATGTGGACCTGGCCTTCGTGAATTTTGGCGGGATACGACTGACACAATTACCAGCGGGGAATATTACACGGGGCAAGGTTTTTGAATTAATGCCTTTTGATAATCTCCTGATCCTGCAAAAAATCAAGGGGACAGTCTTACAGCAGGTGCTTGACCTGATGGCGGCACGGGGCGGGTGGCCGGTGGCAGGTATCAGCATGCAGATCAAAAATGAGAAAGCAGTGAATGTGCAGGTGGGCGGACAGCCCATAGATCCTGAAAAGATATATACCATTGCGAATTCAGATTTTATAGCCAACGGCGGGGATAATGCGGATATGTTGCGGCCGGTTCCGCAGATTACGAATGGCTACCTGATGCGGGATGCGATCATAGATTATATCGGGTGGCTGAACAGCAAGGGTAAAACGATAACAGCAACGATCGAAAACCGGGTGACCAATGCTCAGTAGAAAACGATTTTTTAAACAGGCGGCCCTCACGGCCGGTGGCTTACTGGCAGGACCCTCCCTGCTGGAAGCGGCGGAATATTTTAATCCGCTCAGGCTCACTATCCTGCATACCAACGATACGCATAGCCGGCTGGAACCATTTCCGATGGACGGAGGCAGAAACCAGGGAATGGGGGGCATTGCCGCACGGGCGCGTCTGATCAGTCAGGTTAGACAGGAAGAGGAGCAGGTATTATTACTTGATGCCGGTGATATTTTTCAGGGCACTCCCTATTTCAATATATATAAAGGAGAACCGGAAATAAAGGCAATGACCCTGCTCGGTTATGATGCCTGTACAATCGGTAACCATGATTTTGATGCGGGAATGGAAAATCTGGCCACCCAACTAACCAAACATGCCCGGTTTCCGATGCTGGTCAGTAACTATGATTTTAGTGGTACCCCGATGGAGAATAAATCGGAACCTTACCGGGTGATCAGAAAAGGCAAACTAACGATCGGCCTGCTGGGCGTGGGTATTGAGGGCAAAGGCCTGATACCGGATAACCTGTTTGGCCAGACGAAATATCTCGATCCGGTACAGAAAGCCAATGAGACGGCCGGACTGTTGAAGAAAAACAAAAATTGTGATCTGGTGATCTGCCTGTCGCATCTCGGTAACCAGTATAAAGGGAGTGATAAAGTCAGTGATGAGATACTGGCGAAAGAGTCTGAACATATTGACCTGATTATCGGGGGACATACCCATACTTTCCTGGATCAGCCAGTAGTGTACAAGAATAAAAAGGGGGACGATGTGGTGGTCAACCAGGTGGGATTTGCCGGCCTGATTCTGGGTAGACTAGATTTTGAATTTACCAAATTTTCTGGCAAAAAACTGGCGAAAAGTCATACAATTTCTGTTTCACAAAAATCAGGTGGATAAAATTTTTTTTTAGGAAAGAATTAGTGATATTCGCCTCCCTGTACAACTTTTTTTAATGACCTGTCGAGAAGATTTTTAGCGGAGTGATTCAGGAACAACTATAGTTAACCCGACATAAACTGCTTACAGACTGATGGAGAAAAATGCTGATAAAATCTGGTCAAATTTTTTGAAGATCATCAAGGATATTGTCTAATGGCAGAATTACAAGACCTGGTTCGAACCTATTAAGCCGGTCTCCATTAAAAATAATGTCCTCGTTATACAGGTCCCCAGCCAATTCTTTTTTGAATACCTGGAAGAACATTACGTAAATTTATTAGCGAAGACACTGAAGAGAGAACTGGGAAAAGAAGCAAGACTCGAATACAGGATCATGGTTGACAGCGGTAACAGCAAGAATAAGCCGGTTACGATGGATGTCAGTGGTCAGGGATTTAAAACTTTTTCAAATAACGA
>CAZYTV010000058.1:0-19307 GCA_964650455.1 uncultured Chitinophaga sp.
CGTTCGGACTGAAAATATTCGGAACGGAAGGAGCTTTAAGCACTTTTACAAATACCGCATCACTGGCCGAACAACCCTGCGGTGAAGTCACTGTTAGCGTATACGTAATATCACTGGTGGGTGAAGCAACAGGGAAAGAAGCCGTGGCATCGTTCAGCCCGGTAGGTGGTGACCACAGGTAAGTTACCGGCACATTGGCATTCAGGGCCGGCGTCAGGGTTACCTGTCCTCCTTCGAGTAAAAATTTATCCGGACCAGCATTGACAGCCGGAGTGGCAAATATATCCAGCACCTGTTCTTTAAAATTACTGCATCCGTTTGTACCGGTATAGGTATAACGGATGGTATATTGTCCGGCACCAGCCGAAGGTGTAAACATTCCGCTGGCAGATACCCCATTTCCACTGAATGTTCCGGCACCCGGTAATCCATTCATTAACTGTGCCTGTGTGATCTGGAAAGCAGGCTGTATGGAGCAGGCAAACGGGATCGGATCAAACTGTATAGTGGGTGTAGCCAGTACGGTAATTGTTTTAATATTGGTATTGACACAATTGATACCGGAATAGGCCACATATCGTACCTGGTAGGTTTTGGTAAACGGTGTACCAAACTCCGGATAGGTATGTGTATATACAGCACCCGGAACCGGTGTATCATCGGTCGTTTTAATACCCGGGTTATTCAGGTAATCCCAGAATATCTCCACTTTCACTACTGAACCAAAATCAACCGTTGATGCATCAGTGATCGTTACCGGTGAATTGCTGCAAAGCGCATTGGCGTTTTGCACGGTGAAACCGGCAACAGGTATAGAACCATTTACAATAAATGACTGCTGAATGGTATCCTTACAGCCATTATTGCTCGTTACAATCAATTGGGCGGTATAAGATCCCACCACGCTGTATGCGTGTCCGGGATTCTGTAATACGGAGGTATTCGGGTTACCGGCATTGGCGTTGGGATCTCCGAAGTTCCATTGCCATCCGGTTATTGTACCACCCGCTACTGAACTGGTATCAATAAAGGGAGCCAGCGGATCGGTCAGGCAAACTTCCGGAGCAATAAATCCGGCCCTGGGTCTGGCGTTGATGGTCACGGTCCGGGTGAATACCGGGCTGACACAACCCTTATCTGATGTAGCCACTAAGGAAACGGTATAAGCACCGGTGGTGGCATAAGTATGATCGGGATTCTGCACAGCGGCTGTATTGGCTGCCCCGCTGCCGGGATCACCAAAATTCCATTGCCAGTTATTCAACGTACCTGCATTGGCCACAGAAGCATCAGTGAAGTTGATGGTTCTTGTTTCGCAACTGGGTATGGTGAAGTTAAAGTTACCGGTTGGTAACGGATTAACGATTACGGTGGCCGTTCCGGTTTGTGCCTGGTTACAGGTAGTGGAACTGCCGTCTTTTACATCCACCAGTGTATACAGGAAAGTGCCGGCTGTTCCGGTAGGTACCGGTACTGTTATTGTATTGCCCGTACTGGTCACTACCTGGTTAGGTCCGCCATTAATAGTATAAGTAAATGTATACGGGGCCACTCCGGCTGCACCGGTAAAGGTGACGTTAGGTGAAGGGGCATTCAGACAAACTTCCGTGGAACCGGCGATGGTGGCGGTGGGCAGTTCATTCACGGTCACTACAATTGATCCGGTCACCGGCTGACTGCAACCATTGGCACTGCCTTCTTTTACGGAGATCAGATTATAGGTAAAGGTGCCGGCAGTACCCGTGGGTGCCGCAACATTAATGCTGTTGCCAGTTGTGGTAACGACCGTCTGGGTGGTTCCCCCGTTAATATTATACTCAAAAGTGTACGGTGCTGTTCCGTTGGCCGCGGTGAATGTAATCTGCGGCATCGGTGCATTGCGGCACACAGCAACATTCCCACTGCTGAATGTGGCGGTGGGCAGGGGCTTCACGATTACTGCAACGGTACCGCTTTGAGACTGTACACAACCGGTCGTTGCCGTTTCCTGTACAGACTGCAGGGTATAAGTGAAGGTACCGGCTGCATTGGTAGGCACCGGAACAGTCACACTGTTCCCGGTATTGGCAATCGCCACCTGTGTAGGTCCGCCATTTAAAGAGAAATTAAAATGGAACGGGGCAGTACCATTGGCACCTGTGAAGGTAACAAAGGGTGAAGGGGCATTGAGACAAACGGTGCTGTTGCCCGCAATGGTAGCTGTGGGCAGTGGTTTCACCACCACCGTACGGGTAGCCACATTATTTACGGTCTGACATCCGGCCAGGGTACTCACTCTTAATGTAACCGTATAGGTGCCGGCGGTGTTATAGATATGGGTCGGGTTCTGGAGATTCGACAGCGGACTGCCATCCCCGAAATCCCAGGTCCAGCCATTCACAAAGCTACCCGCTGCGGTACTGGCATCAGAGAAACCAATCAGGCTGCCGATACATACTTCGGGTAATGAGTTGAAAGCAGCCACGGGTTCTGCATATACCGTGGTGAGCTGTTGTGTTCTTGTATTGGTGCAACCATTATTGGTGGTTATGGTAAGACTGACATTAAACGGACCCGTGGTTGTATAATTATGTGAAGGATTCTGCAGTACAGAAGTACCGGCATCCCCGAAATTCCAGTTCCATCCCGTGATGCTGTTACCGCTGCCGGTTACGGAGGACATATCCGTAAACTGGGCTGTTCCTGCAGGCAAACAGGCGATGGGTAAATTAAAGTCGGATACCGGGTTGGGGTGAATGGTTACCGGTAAACTGAATAACAGGCTCTGGCAACCGGTAGCAGTCACCACTTTCAGGGTGGCAACATAGTTACCGGCTGT
The DNA here is from genome assembly GCA_964650455.1 of uncultured Chitinophaga sp. Taxonomy (GTDB): domain Bacteria; phylum Bacteroidota; class Bacteroidia; order Chitinophagales; family Chitinophagaceae; genus JJ008. Next base: position 2,819 of record CAZYTV010000058.1, read on the forward strand.
TGCGTACCGGTGTGTTTCGTTGGTACTGCTGTTCCGTACCACTACCGGGGAACCGTCGCCAAAATCCCAGGTCCACTGGGACAGTGAACCGCCCCCTGAGGCGCTGGACTGATCTGAAAATGTGATATCCTGATCCGGGCAGTTTGGTGTGGACAGACTGAATTGTGCCACGGGAGGGTTATTGATAGTCACCACTTTTGATACGGTATCCGTGAGACATCCGATATCAGTAACCAGGGCATACTTCACGGTATAAGCACCCGGACCCGCATAGGTATGGCTTGGGTTATTGGCGGTAGAAGTTAAGGCGTCACCAAAATTCCAGAATCGCGAAATAACCGGACGGTTGTCGGTATTTGAGTTATCGGTAAACAGGACAGGGTTACTCACGCAGCCATCGGTGGCAAAATTGAAATCAGCCACCGGCGCATTGAATACCTGCAGGTCAAAGTCAATTTCCTGCACCCCTCCGCAACCATCCGCTGTCGGGTTGGTGGCAATCACTTTTACGGGATAAGTGCCAATTACCGAAACAGTATATGGGTTGGGCAGTTTATATACATACAGTGTTTTCCCGTTTACCACGGTGGTGGATGTTGGAACAGGTGCTGGTATGGTGACATCCACGATACCCAGGGCATTCAGGGCCGGGCCAAAGACCCATTGAATGGAAGTTGGCTGGTACGGGAAGGTCATAGCAAAATTGAAAGGAGTATTCCGGCAGGTAGCGGGGAAATTTACCGTTGCCTGCTGGTTTTGCACGGACACATATTGATAAATGTCTTTCACGTTGGTTCCGGCAGAGTAACCATAGGTTTCGGCATTACCATAACCATAGGCAATGGCATTGAATCCGGAATCAGAATAGATCGTATGGTTGCCCTGGGCTACATTGGACATATATACATAGGCATAGGCAGGATCAGTCGGATGCGAAATCCAGTTACCGATCGGAACAGGCGTACCGTCCAGTGTAAACGAGGATTGAGCCGTACCCCCTACCCTGATGACTGCATGAATATTATGCTGCTGTGTCCCGGTGATTGTTAACGGCGAATTCACCAGGGTTACTTTATTAATATTCTGCTCCACCGGATTCAGGATAATCATATCCGGATCATAGGGACTGGGGTTACCCCCGACACCAGTCGGACAGTTTTGTGAAGTAAAATACTGGGCAACAGAAATCAGGGTATCTGCTTCAACGATGTTGGCTTTATTAATAAAGAACTCGTAGAACTTATTGATCAATGAACCGGCCGGGATCAGTGTTCCGTTGAGGTAAACATTGGCAGATGGAGCACTGCGCTGAACCCGGTAATAGTTCCAGGGTTTGTTTACACTGGGAGCCGTCACATATTTACGTCCCCAGGCGGCTACCGGGTAAAGTTGCTGGTAAAGATTATCGGCACTGCCCGCATTACAACCGGGGGTGGAAATAGACAATTTTCCGCTACCGGAGAAAACGGCAATCCGTTTACAACCACCGGAACCAGAAGCCACCGATTGAATGTGAGTCCCTGTCAGGTCAACTCCGCTGTTACCATTAGTAATACCCAGGACCTGGTACACCTGTCCTTTGTTGAGGGTAATCATATGGGTGGAGTTGGGCGCCCAACCGCCAACGGTAGTGGCGGTGGGGGTAATTTCAATTGAGGTATTGTCCTCAACCCCTACAATGGTGATATAAGAGTTGGAATTATTCTCATTAGAAACCTGGGTAAAGCTGGTAGAATAGTATTCCTTACCGAGTACATTAATAGGCAGGCATAAGGTGGCGGCGCTGGCCTGGCTCCGGGTAATAAAGGAATAAACCACGATCGGTTTCTGGCCGGTAACCCGGATCGCACGACCATTAAATGTACCATCCCCGTTAATAAAATAGGTATTCGGTATAACCACCGGGACCACCTGGTTGGCGGTAATCGTTCCGGCAGCCAGCGTTGTTACTCCAAAAATTTCAACGGAATAAGTGGTCGTCACATCAGATGTCAGGTACAGTGTCATGACCGGGCTGTTGCCATTCATACCAACGTGGTAGCTGTAGGCCAGCCAGAATTCCTTGCCTTTGTTGGAAAAGTCCTGGGAATAGGATGCACTGCCCCAAAATGAAGCCAGTAGTAATAGGGTACTTAATCTTAGTAGTTTTCTCATTAGTCCAATATCCAAAAGTGTAAAAAACCGTGGGCTAATTTACTCGGAAGAATCCGTACTACATAGTAATTCGTGAATTAATTCTACAAAATTATACCAACGGCCAATTCTCGTAGATGTACGATTATGAATGACTTATGAGCTTTTTTCCTAACCTGATCCGGGATCGTAAAATCCCCTCAGGCCTGTTATCCATCAAAAAAATTGCTGCTAAACGTCCAGAAAGGCCCCCACACATTATATGTTTTACTGCTATATATTTTTATGTAGATTTAAGTTTAAATAAAGTATATAATTATGTGTAAATCTATATTATAGAATATATATTATAGATTCAAATGAATACAGAACCCATTCCATTAATGGATGACCAAACCGGCATTTTATCAGACTTATTTATTTTAAATAAATACTCTTATATATTTATATTTCAATTATTTAAATAATATTCACTTACACTAATTATAATAGCATACTAAAATCGACTCCTTTTCCACATATTGCCAATTTATTTAGTATAACTTTTGACCCTGGAAAAAGACATTTAACGCTTTATAATGTTGCACTTCCCTAATTTGCATGTAAATCTTTGTGATGCACAAACAGTCCCTGCTCCTCCCCTTTTTGACCCTGCTCCTGGTGGGTTTCGGATCCTGCCGGTCCTTTCAAAAACCGGAACTGAAGGCGATTGAAAATGTAAAAGCTCCCACCCTCGGTTTCAAAAATGCCACCCTGACCCTGGACCTGCATTGCTACAATCCGAATAAATCCCGGATCCGGTTCAAACATGCATCCGGGGAAGCCTGGGTGGACGGACAGAAACTGGGGAATTTTTCAGTGGATTCCAGTATGACCATCCCTTCCAAAGGGGATTTCTGGCTGCCGGTTAAACTGGAAATGGAGATGATGGATGCATTGCGCCATGCGGGTACCATCTTGTCGCAGGAGGAAGTACTTCTGAAAATTGATGGCACAGCGAGGCTGGGAAAATCTGGGTTTTATTTCAACTACCCCATACGGTATGAGGGAAAGCAGGATATTGGGAAGCTGGTGAAATGAGGGAGGGGTTTGTCGTTTAGGATTCCTAAAGTTGGAAAAGCCTGAAAGGAGGGTTTGTCGTTTAGGATTCCTAAAGAGGGAAAAGCCTGAAAGGAGGGTTTGTCGTTTAGGATTCCTAAAGAGGGAAAAGACTGAAAGAAGGGTTTAGATGTTTAGAAAAACTTACTTAGGACGGGCTGTTTCCTGACACCCGACACCCGACACCCGACACCCGAAACTATTGCTGCGGGGGCGCAGGTGGTGCTTTGGGTTTTGGATGTCCTCCCCCGTCTTCAAATTTTTTGCAGGTTTTGGGTAAGCGGTCATACGCATCTTCGGCTGCCGGTACATCATCCGCATCATACCCGCAATTGGCAATAGCGGTTTTGATCTGCTCGATATCAGTACGGTCGGTCACATACTTCACCCGGGTTTCCCCCTTTCTGAAATTGACATTGGTCTCCAGCACGCCATCATACCGTTTCAGGTAGGTCTCAATCCTTTCTTTACAATGAATACAAAGGGCATTGGGCGTCTTGATCGTGGCGGTCACTACGGGCTTGGTTTGTGCCTGAACAGCCAGGGACAGGCCAATAAAGGCCAGTAGCGTTAATGTAATTTTTTTCATAGTGTGTCTGCTTATCAATCAGAAGAATATCTAATTTACTATTTCCCTGTCCATACAGCCGGGTTCTCCCTCCATTTTAACAAAATTTCTTCCTGGGCCGGGCTCACCATTCCTTTTTTCAGGGCCAGTTCAATCAGGGATGGATAATCCGTCAGGGAATGATAAGGCAATGACGCAGCCGTAAATGCTTCGGTTGCAGCGGTAAAACCATAGGTAAAAATAGAAACCATCCCGATCACTTCCAGCCCCTGGGCCTTGAGCACATCCACAACCTGCAGACTGCTTTTACCGGTAGAAACCAGGTCTTCCACCACAACGGTCTTCTGTCCTTTTTCATAAAACCCTTCGATCTGATTGCCCAGTCCGTGTTCTTTTGGTTTTGGCCGCACGTAGATATAAGGCAGTTTGAGCTGATCCGCGGCCATAGCCCCCCAGGCAATCCCGGCAGTGGCCACACCGGCCAGCAATTCCGCCTCCGGAAATTTCTCAAAAATCACATTACACATTTCGGATTTGATATAGTCCCGGATAAACGGAAAAGAAAGAACTTTCCGGTTATCACAGTAGATCGGGCTTTTCCAGCCACTGGCCCAGGTAAAGGGTTGTTCGGGATTTAACCTAACTGCACTAACTTGAAGCAGTTTTTCGGCTACCGCTTTTGCATCTGTCATGCAGCGAAGATAAAATGAACACCGCACTATGTATATAAAAATTTATTTCAATGACAAGCCCCTCTTCCTCTGTGATGCAGTGGACGAGACCATCGAACCTTATGTTCATCATGATGATGCTGTTTTCATTGATGAACTGGATACACATACGGTAAAAACCATGTTGCACGAAATGCAGCAGGAAAATGTACATGCCGGTGTCTTCCAGCACCCGGACCTGGAAGTATTGAAAAAGGCTTTTTTCAAAAAATTTGTATGCATAAAGGCCGCAGGCGGACTGGTGGTGAACGATCATCATGAATGGCTGATGATCTTCCGCCGGGGGAAATGGGACCTGCCCAAGGGAAAACTGGATAAGGGGGAAAAACTGGAAGCCTGTGCCGTACGGGAAGTGGAAGAAGAAACCGGGCTGAAGCAGGTACAGTTAACCGGGCCACTCTGTGTTACCTGGCATACCTATCATGAAGGAACCCGGTTTATACTTAAAGAATCGCATTGGTATAAAATGAAAGTCGGCGGTAACCAATCCCTGGTGCCCCAAACAGAAGAAGATATCCAGGAAGTCAAATGGGTCAAACCATCGGGCATTGATGAATACCTGGGGCTTTGTTTCCCTTCCGTGGCTGATGTATTAATACAGGCCCGGAATGAATGATCAGTATTTGTGGGGGATGACTGCCACAGTCAGCCGGCTGATGCAGATCAGTTTCTCCCGTTCATCATAGATTTTAATATCCCATACCTGGGTACTGGCGCCGATATGTATGGGACTAGCCACCCCGGTTACATAACCTTCCCGTGCACTCCTGACATGATTGGCATTGATCTCGATTCCGACGCATTGCTGTTTTGATCCATCCACCACCAATACGGCCCCCACACTGCCCATTGTTTCGGCCAGCACACAGGAGGCTCCGCCATGCAATAAACCATAAGGCTGGCGGGTCCGGTCATCCACCGGCATCCGGGCTTTGATAAAATTGTCACCGAGCTCCATCCATTCAATGCCCAGGTGATCGGCCATTGTATTCTTTCCAAAGTTGGCAAAATCTTCCAGGCAGAGATCCTTCTTAAACCAAACGCTCATATTTAAGTGATTTAATGGAATCGGCTACCAGTTCCGGAATAAAAGGGGCGGCATTCCCGCCATTTCGTATAATATCTCTCACAATAGTGGAGGCCACGGATGTATATTTCGGTTCACCGGTGAGAAAGATCGTTTCAATGGTTTTATCCAGGGTGCGGTTGGCATCGGCGATCGTTTTTTCGTATTCAAAATCGGATACGTAGCGGATTCCCCTCAGAATAAAATGAGCCCCGATCTGCCGGCAATAATCAATGGTTAGTCCTTCATAAACCGCACCGGCCACCCGTTCTTCATCCTTATAGATTTCATTGATCCATTGCAGACGCTGGTCCGCGGAAAACATCGGCCCTTTGGCAGAATTCAAGCCAATCCCCACAATGATTTTATCAAATAACGGAAGTGCCCTGTTGATGATATCCACATGACCCAGTGTTACGGGATCAAAGGTTCCGGGGAAGAGGCAGATTCTTGGCATAGCAGTGTATTAGTTGTCAGTTGTCAGATGTCAGATGTCAGATGTCAGGACCTTCTAAGTAAGTTTTTACTAAAATAACGTAACCAAACTCTTTTACGTGTTCACTCGTACTTCGTACCTCGTACTTTGTACCTCGTACTTTGTACCTCGTACTTTCTCTAATTCTCTCTGTTGGCAAGCAAATATAAGACGGCCATGCGTACCGCCACCCCATTTTCCACCTGTTGCAGTATGATGGATTGTTTGCTGTCGGCCACATCACTGTCCAGTTCCACCCCCCGGTTGATGGGTCCCGGGTGCATAATGACCACTTCTTTGTGCAGACTATCGAGTAACTGGCGGTTGATTCCGTAAGCGATACTGTACTCCCTAAGCGACGAAAACAGGACCTGGTTCTGTCTTTCTAACTGGATCCGGAGCACATTGGCCACATCACACCATTCCAGGGTTTCACGCAGGTTATAACTCACTTCCACGCCTAACGCCTCCCGGATATATTTCGGAATCAGGGTGGGCGGTCCGCAAACCGTAACCTTTGCCCCCATTTTATTCAGCAGGTAAATATTGCTTTGCGCCACCCGGCTGTGCATGATATCGCCGATGAGTGCCACTTTGCGTCCTTCCAGACCACCCGTCTTTTCCTTTATGGAGAAAGCATCCAGTAAAGCCTGGGTCGGGTGTTCATTGATCCCGTCACCTGCATTGATGATCGCCGCAGGAATATGCTGGGATAAAAAATGGGGGGCTCCGCTGGCACTGTGCCGCATGACCACCATATCCACTTTCATGGACAGGATATTATTTACGGTATCCAGCAGGGTCTCTCCTTTGGCGGCAGAGGAAGAACTGGCCGCAAAATTGATCGTATCTGCACTGAGCCTTTTTTCCGCCAGTTCAAAAGAAAAACGCGTTCGGGTTGAATTCTCGTAAAAGAGATTTACAATAGTTACATCCCGGAGGGACGGTACTTTCTTTACTGGTCGTTGTAAAACTTCTTTGAATTGCTCGGCAGTGGATAAAATAAGGGAGATATCTTCCTTTGTGAGGTTTTTAATGCCCAGCAGGTGTCGCGTAGATAGTTGCATTAAAAAGCGAAATTAGAGGAAATTATTGAGTTATCAGTACAACTTCTTTATCCACCATTTTTACCTTATCAGTTCCGTTTGTTTTCACGGTTACCCCCACATAATCAGCCTGGATAGGGAATTGCCGGTGTTCCTTCCGGTCCACCAATACACAAAGCTCCACCTTGGCGGGACGGCCATAATCCAGTAACGCATCTAAAGCAGCTTTGATGGTGCGCCCGGTAAAAAGGACATCATCAATCAGCACCACGATCTTATTCTCAATATCAAATGGAATATGCATTTTATCCGGGGCATGAAGTTGATTCCGGAAATCATCCCGGTAGAAAGTAATATCCAGTTGCCCGTATTTAATATCATCGGAAGGATGAAGTCCTTTTAATCCGGCTACAATATCATTGGCCACCAGTACACCACCCTGCTGGATACCAACAAATACCACCCCTTCCAGAGCGGGGTGTTTACTGTTCAGCTGAGTTATCAGTGCCTGAACGGCAAGTGGTAGTTCATTCTTTGTGAGTAAGGTTTTCAAGAAATGGTTTCTTAATTAGTACACAAATATATTATAAAAATAAAGGCCGGAAAAACCGGCCTTTTAAAAAAAAACTAAATATTATTTACCAGTGCTGCCGCTTTTGCCTCCTAATTCAAATATCAGGCCCACCTGGAATCCGGGGTTTTTGATATCTACTTTGTCACCTTCGTCATCTTTGGCAATACTGTTCAGGCTGAGGTTATAACGGGCAGAAATACCCAAACCAAGGCTTGATTTGTAACCCAGGCCGATTCCCCATGAAAAGGCAGAACTTTTAAATGTGTCTTTCATGTCTTCTGTACTGTTTCCGTCATCAGCTTTGGCGCTCATCAAAAAGCCAATCTGAGGACCGGTTTCTGCAATAAAACCAGTAGGATTCCTGTACTGAAGCATGATAGGCACATTCAGGTAGTTTACATTGTATTTGATAGTAGTACTTAAATATGTTGCTTTTGCACCCTGGCCACTGAACTGTAATTCAGGTGCTACCGCAAATGTTTCTCCAACAGGAATAGCCGCATAAATTCCTGCCATAATACCCATCTTAGATTTAAAGTCACCATCGGCGTCATCACCTGTGAAATTAAACATGCCGATACCGCCTTTGAATCCAACATTGACCTGAGCCTGGGAGACATGGAATGTAGTTGCTAATACAATTACAGATAAAATAATCTTTTTCATAATGAATGTTTAAAGGTTAAGAATTCCAACGTAAATGTATATCAGAAAAAAGCCAGTTGCAAGCTTCTACAGGCTCTTATTAGGATTCCTGCAAAAACGGGTAACTATAATCTGTTGGTGGATTAAATGTTTCTTTTATTGTTCTAGCACTTAACCAACGGTATAAATTTAATATTGAACCTGCTTTATCATTCGTACCCGATCCCCTGGCGCCACCAAAAGGCTGCTGTCCAACCACGGCCCCGGTGGGTTTATCATTGATATAAAAATTGCCGGCAGCATTCCGCAGTTTGTTCGTGGCCAGTTCCACAGCGGCCCTGTCCTGTGAAATGATTGAACCGGTCAGCGCATAAGGCGAAGTGCTGTCCACCAGGCCAAGTGTTTTTTCAAAACTATTCGCCGGATATACATATACAGTCAGCACCGGCCCGAAGATCTCCTCACACATGGATACATATTTCGGATCCTTCGCCTGGATCACGGTCGGCTGAATGAACCATCCTTTCTTATTGTCACATTTACCCCCCACCCATATTTCTGCTTTCGGATCTTTTTTCGCGTTATCAATATAACGTTTGATATTATTAAAACTTTTTTCATCAATCACCGCGTTGATGAAATTGGTAAAATCTTCCACGGTGCCCATTTTAAAACTCTTCACCCCTGCGATCAGTTTTTTCTTTACTTCTTCTGCTATATTGGAAGGGATATAGGCCCGGGAAGCCGCTGAACATTTCTGCCCCTGGTATTCAAAAGCCCCTCTTAATAAAGCAGTGGCCACTACATCGGGATCAGCACTTTTATGTACCATGACAAAATCCTTACCCCCTGTTTCCCCCACGATCCGGGGATAGCTGCGGTAATTAGGCATATTCTTACCAATGGTCTCCCACATATTATTGAAAACACCGGTAGACCCGGTAAAATGCACCCCGGCAAATTCACGGTGATTGAAACATACCCGGCCGATAGTTGGTCCGTTCACATAGATGAGGTTGATCACCCCGTCCGGCAGTCCGGCTTCTTTTAAAATCCGCATAAACATCTGGGCGGAGTAAACCTGGGTATTGGCACATTTCCAGACCACTACATTCCCGCACATGGCAGCGGAGGTGGGCAGATTGCCACCAATGGCTGTAAAGTTAAAGGGGGTCACAGCCAGAACAAATCCTTCCAGCGGGCGGTACTCCAAGCGGTTATGCATACCCGGGCTGCTGATCGGTTGTTGCTTATAGATATCAGAAAGGTAATGCACATTGAAACGCAGGAAGTCGATGATCTCACAGGCACTGTCGATCTCTGCCTGGAAAGCATTTTTGCTCTGGCCCAGCATCGTGGTGCCATTCATATAAGGCCTGTATTTAGTAGCGATCAGGTCAGCCGCTTTTAAGAATATATTTGCCCTGTTTTCCCAACTGGTGGCCGCCCAGCTCTCTTTGGCAGCCAGGGCTGCTTCGATCGCAAGTTGTACATGTTTTTCTTCCCCGGCATGGAAATAACCGAGGGTATGCCCGGTTTCATGCGGAGGATGGATCGCCACTTTTTTATTGGTGCGTACTTCTTTACTGCCGATATACATCGGAATATCCGCTTCCTGGCTTTTGAGTTCGGCCAGTACTTCTTTTAATCTTTTCTTTTCAGCAGATCCGGCTCCGTAATTCAGGACCGGTTCATTGACCGGCATCGGGTATGAAAAAGTTCCAAAGCTCATATTACTGATTTATATGGTAAAGGTAGATAGTTTGTGATGGAAATACATACCCGGTTATTCGCCGGTCTCCTTTTCACTCATCAGGTAGGCCTTGATAAATCCATCCAGTTCGCCATCCATCACCGGCTGCACATTGCCTACTTCATAATCGGTGCGGTGGTCCTTGATCATTTTATAGGGATGGAATACATAGCTGCGGATCTGGCTGCCCCACTCGATCTTTTTCTTTTTCGCGTTGGTGGCATCTTTCAGGGCATTTCTTTTCTGCAATTCCATTTCATATAAGCGGCTGCGCAACATCTGCATCGCCAGTTCCCGGTTACCCAACTGGCTCCGGTCCTGCTGGCACACCACCACGATACCCGTGGGTATGTGAGTAAGCTGTACTTTGGTTTCCACTTTGTTTACATTCTGTCCACCCGCTCCCCCGCTTCGGGAAGTTTCCATTTTCACATCCGCCGGGTTGATCTCAATATTAATGGTATCATCCACCATCGGGTAGACATACACACTGACGAAAGAAGTATGGCGGCGGGCATTGCTGTCAAAGGGAGAAATACGGACCAGTCGGTGTACCCCGCTCTCGGCCTTGAGGAATCCATACGCAAAGGGACCTTCAAACTGCAGGGTGCAGGTCTTGATTCCGGCGCCATCGCCCCATTGCCAGTCCATTTCGGTTACTTTCCAGCCCTGTTTTTCCCCGTACATACGGTACATCCGGGCGAGCATTTCGGCCCAGTCCTGACTTTCGGTACCGCCGGCACCGGAATTGATTTGTAAAACCGCCGGGAGTTCATCCTCCGGTTCATTGAGGGTGGCTTTGAATTCCGCATCATCCAGTAAAGTGATGGCATGATCGTATGCTTCTTTGGTTTCTGTTTCGGTGGCATCGCCCCCTTTCCAGAACTCAAACAAAACGGCAAAGTCTTCCACCCCGGCCTCCGCTGTTTCATACAGCTTCACCCAGTATTCGTTTAATTTGATGCTTTTGAGAATTTCTGTCGCCCGCTTATTATCTTCCCAGAAGCCCGGGCTCAGCGACAGTTGTTTGTCTTCGGCTATCTTATATTGTCGGTTAGCGACGTCAAAGAAACCTCCTTATCCCGGCAATGCGGGACCGCATATCCTGTAATTTTTCGATTGTCATAGGCGCAAATATAAGGGAAAGATCCGGCAAACTCCTTCCGGCTTTCCAGGCATGCAGCTGATAAAATTTTCCATTCCCTGATCTTTTACGTACTTTAATTGTAATAATGCGGAAACAAACGAACTAAACATGAAAAAGTATATTTTACCGGTATTGACCAGCCTGGTCATATCAACCACAGCCTGCAACTATGCTGCTGAAGAAAAAAAGGAAAGCACCATGAAAGAACCCGTCATCAAAACCGAAGCCCTCACCTACTCGTCTGAAAACATTAAGGACAGCCTGGTGATGGATGGTTATATTGCCTGGGACTCCAGCATTGCCGGGAAGCGTCCTGTAGTATTGGTGGTACACGAGTGGTGGGGCGTGAATGATTATATCAAACGCCGGGTGCGTGATCTCGCCGGATTGGGGTACCTGGCCATGGCAGTTGATTTTTATGGCAATGGCAAAAGAGCGGATAATCCTACCGATGCCGGTAACCTGGCCGGGGCTTTTTATAAAGACCCACTCATGGCCCAGGCCCGTTTTGATGCGGCCCTGAACGTGGTCCGTAAATATGAACTGGCAGATACCAGTAAGATCGCCGCGATCGGTTATTGTTTTGGTGGTACCCAGGTACTGAATATGGCCAACCTGGGTGAAGACCTGGTGGGCGTGGTGAGTTTCCATGGTGGACTGCAGGTAGTGACTCCTGATAAATCAAAACTGAAAGCTGAAGTACTGGTTTGTCATGGCGGAGCTGATCCTTTTGTACCGGCCGAACAGGTAGCACAGTTCAGGAAGCAGATGGATTCTATCGGGGCGAAGTACACCTTCAAAGTATACGATGGTGCCACCCATGCGTTCAGCAATCCGGATGCAACGGCTACCGGGGAGAAATTTAAGATACCAATTGCGTATAATGCAGCCGCGGATACCGCTTCCTGGAATGACATGAAAATTTTCTTTGGGACGATATTCAAATAGTAGTTCTACGATACCAATTTAAAAGCCCGGAGTTATTCCGGGTTTTTTATTGGCCAGTAGGTAATGGTAAACAACTCAAGTTCAGGTATATGCGAAAACAGCAACAGACAACCGAAAAAATACGTAGTAAAATTATGAGTTCTGAGAACCGGCTATTATTTTAGCGGCCCGTACCATTTAAAAATGACCCTTTGAAGAAAACGTTTACCCTTCTTTTTGCCGGGATCTTATGCCTGGTTTCCTGTAAAAAAGAATCCCTCCCTGTTCCGGATTTAAAAAAACCCTGTCCTGTGCAGACGATCAATCCTTCCGGACGCAGCTATAACGCCGACTCAGTGATCAAATATACCAGCACCAGCAGTTTTTGCGGACTGATGCCGATGAACAGTAACAATTACTGGATCTATGAGGATTCGATTTTTACGGATGGCGTTTTAAAGCAGGTACAATACGATACGTTGCGCTTCACCAGCACTTAGCGGTCATTGGCTGATGGACTGGTCTGGTGGGAATCGAATATCAGCGTAGGGCTTCCAGAAAAAATGTATGCCAGTGATTCAGCCGTTTTTAAAATAGAAGAACGGATGTTTACCGAAGGGATTGTGGATGTGAAAAAGGAATATGGTTTGTTTGAAGGGGATTCCCTGCAGTACCTTACTGCTTTTGAAGATGCGGCGGCCATTGGCCGTTCTATCAAAATGTCCACCACCCTCTCCACTGCAGCCGGTGAATTCAATAATTATCTCTTCATTGAAAAAAATGCCAGGAACTTCCGGAAAGACCAGGTTTATTTCAAGCCAGGGGTAGGTGTCATTAAATACAGACTGGAAAAAGCAGTCATGGGCAGCCCGGTAGTTAAGCTGCAGCAGGTATCGACGTTGGTGGGATACCATCTGGAGTAAGCAGGTGGGGTTTTAAGCTAGAGGCGAGAAGCAAGAAGCGAGAAGGGAACAGCCAGATTACGTAAAACGAGCTATCAATTGTTGTCATGCTGAGCTTGCCGAAGCACGACCAACCAAAATGTACTTTTTCCTGCTCACCCTTTAGCACGCTCCCCGAAATAAGTGGAACAGGCAGGGTGACAAGAACATTCCACTTAGGATGGGCTGTTGACTACTAACTACCGACTACTATCTGTTTTCTCACTTCCCTCGCCAGCTCCTCCAGCATTTTCACATATTCCTTACTGTAACTGCTGTTATCCTTAAAGTCAAATTTAGCCCTGTCAATGGCCCCTTCCAGCACATAACTGGCAAACTTCGCCTGTTCGGTTGAATAAAAGAGTTGGGCGAATTTGCTTTCCGGATCAAAGGTTTTTAACCCGATTCCGTGCTGGTAAAATTTTAAGGGAAGGATCACCCGGGAGGGCATGAAAAAAGAGGACTCGTCGGCGATCAATTGAAAATAGGCGGCATAATATTCCAGCATCTGAATGAGCCGCTCCCTGATTTCATTTTCTGACTCTTGTTTTACGGCTTTGTACCGCCATTTATTTTTTGCTTCATCAAAGAGGGCGGTGGCGCCCCCTTTCTCTATCCGCAATAAGTGCCAGACCAGTTTTAATTTTTCGCCCCGGGCATCCGCCAGCTCGGTTAGCTTCAACACACCCTTATCATAACTGGTAAACCGGGTTTGAAAACGGTCGAATCCCTGCCCTCCGCCTGCAACCTGCACCACACCCGCTTCCTTCATATTCCAGGTTCCTGTAATGGAGATACTGTCGAGCTGATTAAAAGCCCCTTTATCTGAGAACCGGAGCAGTTTCAGGCATTTCAGATTGGTCAGGGAGTCCTGGGTGGCGGCATACACTTCTTCCTGTTTGCGTGTCTGCAGTTCTTCTTCCGGATACAGGACGAACCAGTTGCCCGGTAATATGGCTTCCGGGTTATTTTTATCAGCGGAATTACAGGAGAAGAATACGAGGGGGATGATCAGGCAGACAGATAAGTAGCGCATGGCACAAAAATAAAACTCCTCCCGGAATACGGGAGGAGTTTTCATCAACAAAAAATAAGGATTAAGGCAGGGTAATCAGTCGATGGTTGTTGCCATTGTTCCAGGTCAGCAGGGCTTTGTTATCACAATCCCCGTTACTCGGAGCCCCATAGTTCAGGAAGAGTACGCGGCTGTTGATTTTTATTTTCAGGATACCGTTACTGATCCAGGGACAGATCATTTTTTTGATCAGCGGTGATTCGGTGTTCAGGTTAATGGTCAGGCCATTATTGAATTCCGTTTTGGACCTTACTTCCAGGCTGTACACATCATCACGCAGCGGACGCGTGGCTCCACCTTCAATCTGCTTGACATACTTGATCCCGTCATATTTGTAACCACGGCCATTGGGATGTGTTACTTTACCACCAACAACCTGTACGGTAAATTTGATATTTCCGTTTTCACTCAGGTTACTCACCACTTTGGTGCCTTCAATTTTTGCACGGTTCAGGTAGAAATTATCCAGGGTAATCGTCATCACAGCACCCGGGCGGCGGATCGGGGCAGTCAGGTGGATCACGATGGCACCCCGGCGGAATTTACCATCGGCACAAAGACAACCATCAGGGCCGAAATCAATGGTGATCGTTTTGGGGTAGGTGCTGTCATTCGGGGAAACGGTAATCACCGCACATGGTCCGAGACGCAGACGCAGTTCAGCAAATGGGAACAGCCGGCCGGTTTCGCCGCCACGGCCATAGATACTGGTCTCCCCTTCTTCATCGGCGGCCAGCATACTGACATCCTCCACATCATCAAAACTGGCTTCGGTCTGGGTGCTTTCATCTGAATAGGTTACGGCTTCCTCTTCTGTAACCGCTACGGTTTCAGCAGAAGAAAGACTGCTTTCTTTCTGGCAGGATACGAGCACAAACAGAAAGAGGGCTGCAAAGGCAGCAAAAAAACGGAAATGGGGTGATAAAGTTTTCATGGCTATACTTTTTTGTTTTAAAATGTTTAACGGAAATTTGGAAGTGACTGGCGCAGGAAAGTTTAAAGCGATGAAAAAAAATTACTTTAGCAAGGTTGAAGAACATCCTCCTATATATCCGCAACTATCTGCAACACAGTGATAAAAAAACATTTATCGGCAGCAGTATTTTTTGTGCGGGTCTGATCTTCCTGAATTATCATTTTCACCTGGATCAACACATTGGAAAAAATAATTTTTTCCCGGTTAAACTTATAGCATGGGTACTGGTCTTTACGGTTGCTTTGGGCATACCTGTTTTAATACAACGGGTGCTGACCCGCCACCGGCCTTCACTCTCCACTTCTTTTTACGGAATATTTACTTTTTCGGTACTGTTATTTTCCCTGAAGTATAATCTGCGTTTTCAATTTCCTTTTTCCGTTGAACAGGCAGGTCATCAATACTGGA
This sequence comes from uncultured Chitinophaga sp., assembly GCA_964650455.1. Taxonomy (GTDB): domain Bacteria; phylum Bacteroidota; class Bacteroidia; order Chitinophagales; family Chitinophagaceae; genus JJ008. The sequence continues at coordinate 18,382 of CAZYTV010000058.1, forward strand.
ATAAAATAATCTTCTGGCCTGCCCTATTACTCCTGATGCTGGTCTGCCTGTTTGCGATCCGTAAATGGATGATCAAGGAAGAAACTGCCTGGGGTACCCGGGTTGGCGTTCATCACTGGCGACCGTACCTGCTGATGTTGCTGATGATGATTCCCCTGGTTGCCCTGGCATCTATGCAGCCTGATTTCCAGGACTTGTATCCAAAATTAAAATTACTGGTACCGGAGGGGCAGATCAGCGAAATACCGGCGTGGCAGGTCTTCCTGTTTGAGCTGGCCTATGGCACTGATTTTCTGACCATAGAACTTTTCTTTCGCGGATTCCTGATCCTGGGGTTGGCCAGATGGTTAGGGAAAGATGCCATCCTGCCCGTCGCTATTTTCTATTGCAGTATTCATTTCGGAAAACCACTGGGAGAGTGTATCAGTTCCTACTTCGGCGGCTTATTACTTGGAATTATTGTGTACAACACCCGTTCGATCTGGGGTGGTTTACTGGTGCATGTGGGGATTGCGTGGATGATGGAACTGGCGGGAGCAGTTGTTAGTCGATAGTCGTTAGTCGTTAATACCTTGTCATGCTGAGCCTACCTGTCCGGTACGCAGGCCTGCCGAAGAACGACAACTGAAAAAAAAAGCTACAAGCCGTAAGCCGGATCCTGTTACACATTTTCATGTGCGGCCTATCATTTATCTGTCCCGGCACTTACGCACCGGGCTCAATCTGCCTACCCTGTACCCCGACTGCCTTTCGGCGATCATGGACGAGCCGTCCTTAATGGGTACTATACGTGGCATTTCAGCATGCAAGGTTTACCCGCGAATGACGTTACCGTCATAAGCCGTGGGCTCTTACCCCACGTTTTCAACCTTGCCCTCCGTAGCTTTAGCGAAGGAGGGCTTGCCCATTGGCCATTTCCCGTTACA
>CAZYTV010000059.1:0-19162 GCA_964650455.1 uncultured Chitinophaga sp.
TTACTGTGCATTATCCAGTTATCACAGGCAACTATTTCCACTGTTCTAGTTCCAGTCGTGAACTCTTCTGAAAGAAAAAAATAATCACTATGATATGGTTCAGTTGAATGCCGGTCCAGATAAAGTGTGTTTCCTTTTTGTGCTCCATGTTCATCCCGAAAATGATGGTGGTAGTCACGGGTCATGGCCATTATACCCAGCTCTTCAACTACAGATGAATGACTCCATTTCCTGTGTTCTGCATCCCATATTTTGTTGCTGTTAAAATCGCCTGCAAGTATAGTATTCCTGCTTTTTATTAGTTTTTTGTAATGCTGTATTCCCTTCCAGACCTGTTCTACATAACAGCCATCCGGGTCTTTCGGGTTATTGGCCCAAATCGCTAAAAGGATGAATTTAATTCCTGGTGCTGTAACTATCAGCGGGATCATATACTTAATATCTTCTGTATAATATTTATCAATTTTAAAACTGAAGTTATTGTATGCGAATATGCCTATCCCCTTATGTGGATTGTTGCCTGTCCAGAAAAAAGAATTTGGTTGCTTAATTTCCTTTGGGAAGATTAGCTTTTCCTGGTTCTCACATTCAGGTATAATGAGCAGGTCCGGGTTTAGCGCTAATATGGAAGTAGCTTTTCTTCGAAAAGCCATATTACAGTTCCAGGTGATAATTTTCATAGTTTAGGGTATGGCATTGTAATATATAATTATTTCAGACTTTGTGGCCAGGGTAGTACATGTAACGCATTGGTAACATGCAAATACCTGTCCGGCAGCAGAATTTTTTATTTTTTCATTTGCATTTCTGTTTTCAAACCATAACTAATCAGCCATGCTTTTACCACCTGCTGATTGCTGTCCGTTTCAAAAAGTATCTGACGATCAGTTCCATCGGCATAAAAAAATTTGTTGAAAGACTCTGGTTTGAGTTCGGTTTTCTGAATACCAGGAATTGTACGATAAAGTTTGTTCCCGGTTCGTTCAATAATGAATTCATTGGTTGTTTTATACTTTCCGGTAAATTTTTGCAGTTGGACGGAATCCAGCAGAATTTCTTCATGTTTGTAAGCCATTTCCACTGCCTGTCCGTTCATGAGCTGTTGCAAAGCCTTGGTTAGTCCAGGAGAATTGGAGGAGTTGTTGGACAGAACAATAAATGTCTGGTCTTTACCGGTATTTCTTGCAAGAAACGTGGTATATCCCGGCCATCCACCCGAATGTGAAATAATCATACCTGAATCTGCTTTTTCCAGGAACACGCCAAACCCGTAATACACCTTCTTTACGGTATCCGCCAACGCCTGTTCTTTAAGCATTTCATTTTGAGTGGCTTCACGAAGAAGGGTGTGGTTTTTTACAGCCCTGTCCCAGGTTAATAAATCGGATGTAGTGGAATTGACAATGCCGTCACCCTGTATGCCATCCAGGTAAATGACAAATGTAAAGGCTGGAACACTGTCAGGCAATGCGTATTTTTTCAAACTATCGTTGTAAACAAAACCATACGCGTAATTGGGGATGGTATCTTTAAGAGAACGCCGGGTATTATAGATCCGTGAATGGGACATGCCCAATGGCTGGAATATATTAGTTCTCAAAAATTCCGAAAAAGACCGGCCTGAAACTTTTTCCACAACAGAAGCCAGCAGGGCATAGGCCGTATTACTGTATTCCCAGCGGGTGCCTGGTGCAAACACCAGCGGTGGTTTTTCCTTTGCCAGGAAGGCAATCATATCCGGATTAAAGGCAATTTTACGTTTGTCCCATTTACTATTCATCGCCGCTTCGTAATCCGGAAGTCCGGAAGTGTGTGTCAGCATATGATACAGGGTAATACCATTGTACGGAAGCTCCGGAAAGTATTGCTTCAGTGAATCAGTTAATTTAAGTTTATTATTGTCTTTCAGCAATAAGATGGCTGTTGCGGTAAATTGTTTGCTAACTGAAGCCAGTTCAAATACCGATGAGTCATTCAGCAGGCGCTTTGTATCAAAATCAGCATAGCCATACGATTTCTGCAAAACAATTTTCCCGTTTTCTGCAACCAGTACATTCCCGTTAAAACCGAAGTAATTGGCCTGGCCCGTAAGATATTCGTCCATCTGTTGCTTTGAATTACCGGTTTCATTGGTTGACTGGCAGGCAAACAACGACAGCAGTGTTATTGCCAGGAAAATGTATGGCTTGTTCATTAGCATGTAATAAGTTTTAAAAAATGATTTCAGGACCTGCGATAAATGGACCTTTTGATTTGGAATTAACCAGGAACGGGTATTTCTGTACAACTGATATATTAAAAACGTAAGTTGATGAGTTTCAAAACGGCAACAGCAAAACCTGACATTTACTTATTGCATGACTATCCCGGGCCCTTTTTTCTTTTATGTTTTGCTGAAGTTAGATAAATTTTCACATAAAAACTTCGCTTTCACGGGGTATACCCGGTACTGACCATAAGCCCTTTGCCGGTATTCTTACCGTTAGGCCCACCTGAATTGGCCTTTTGATGCCCGTTATTTTTTCGCAGTAATCCCAGTAATTGGTTCCGGCTGTTTTTACCGGAATTCCACGGCTCACCCAATGGATGCCCTGTTTTTTGGGCCCATTTAATTAGCGGTAAAAGACCAGCCAGCCGGATTCGGGGGTTGGCAAATTGGCTGACACTGCTTTCTGCCTTTCCGCATGGTTAAAAATCATTTGCAATATCGGTGGGGCACTGTACATTTGTTTTTGCCAGGTTAAAGCATCACCGGATCCTGGAATTTACCGGAAGTGGTTAGGCAATCACAAAGGGGCATTTCAAAACTTACCTATCCATTTCTTTGAGGATAGTTCTACTGTTGAGGACAGTTCTACCGTCGTCTGAGTTCCAGAAAATCTGTTGGAATTGAGATTCTCAATTAATCAGCGAACACTACAGCGATAGTAGTCGGTAATGAAACTAATAGTCTTTTCAACGGTTGCCATTTTTCTGCTCGTGAGCTGTAAAAGCGAGCTTCAAAATACTATTCAGATTTCCGGACCAGCCCAGGGGACCACATATCATATCACCTACCTTGCCGGCCAGCATTCCAATTACAGGGGAGCGATTGATTCTATCTTTAAAATGATAGACTTATCCCTTTCCACCTATAATCCCGGTTCGGTCATTTCGAAGATGAACAGAAATGATACCGCTGTTCTTGCAGATGATTACTTTTCTGATGTATTTATTAAATCCATGGAGGTTTCGGAAAAAACAAAGGGCCTGTTTGATGTTACGGTGGCCCCGGTGATCAATGCCTATGGGTTCGGGTTTACCCAAAAAGAGAAAATAACTCAACCACTGATTGATAGTCTGCTCCGGTTTGTCGGGTATAAAAAGGTACGATTAGCGGATAGAAAACTGGTGAAAGAGATGCCCCAGGTGATGCTTGATTTTAATGCCATAGCCCAGGGATATACGGTGGATGTATTGTCTTCTTTTCTTGAGAGCAAAGGAATCCGCAACTACCTGGTGGAAGTAGGAGGGGAGTTAAGGGCCAAAGGGAAGAAGCCAGACGACAGTTACTGGATCGCGGGTATAGAGCAACCAGATGAAAATAGTTCAGACGGGGGATCATTAAATAATTTGTTGATTAAGATAAAAGAGAGGTCCTTGGCCACTTCAGGAAACTATAAGAAATTTTATATCGAAAACGGGAAAAAATACACCCATATTATTAACCCATTTACCGGGTATCCGTCGATGAATAATTTGCTCAGCGCCACCGTGATTGCCGGAAACTGCATGACCGCGGATGCCTATGCCACCGCATTTATGGTGATGGGATTGGATAAAGCGAAGCAATTTTTAACCGAGAATAAAGACCTGGGCCTGGAAGTATTGTTTATTTATGATGAAAAAGGCATTTCGAAATCGTACATGTCAAAGGGGTTTGAAGAGAACGTGGAAGTACAGCAATAAAATATAATCAGGTGGCGGGTGAGCAATACAGGGAATTTAAAAGAAGAGGATACAAATGCAATCAGAACAGGTTGGAATATTAATAAAAAACACAATCAGTATGAACACTCCGAAATTAACTGCCGTACAGGGTTACGCACTGGTACTGCTCCGGATTTTAATTGGCTGGCATTTCCTGTATGAAGGGATAATAAAGGCCTATAATCCATCCTGGACCTCGAAGGGCTATTTACTAAGTGCCTCGATCTTAAAACCCTTTTTTGCCTGGCTCGCTAATGATTCCATGATATTGGCTATTGACTACATGAATATTATCGGCCTGATAGCCGTGGGTATCAGTCTGCTCATCGGGATAAAAGTGCGCTGGGGGTGTATCGCGGGAATGTTGTTGTTACTGCTGTATTACCTGGCACATCCTCCTTTTCCCGGATTGCCGCAAGGCCCTGCGGAAGGAAGTTATTGGGTGGTGAATAAAAACCTGATTGAAATGGCAGCGCTTTTTGTAATCTACCTGTTTCCCCTCACAACAATATTTGGCCTGGAAAATTTATTCGCAAAGAAAAAAGCAAACACCATAATAAACTAATCATTATGTCAAACGATACTAATAATTTTAAGAAATGGAACCGCAGGGATATCCTGAAAGCCCTGGGTGGGATTCCATTTGTTGGGGCCGTGTGGTATTCAGGTGCGAGCCTGGCTGGTTCCGCTATTCGCGAAAAGCAGTTTTTACTGGAAACGTTAAATATTAAAGCTGCTCCTCCCCCTGCCTCCGGTCCTATGAGTGGCAAAGCACTCCGGATTGGTATTATAGGGTTTGGTATCCGGGGCGAACAGCTTTGCCGTGCCTTAGGTTTTGCTTCCGCAGGATGGCTGAAGGAAATGAGTGATAACCTCGCTAAAAATCCAAAAGATACCAGGCTCGCCGATTTCAAGGCACAGGAAAACCTGAATGTTAAGCTGGCAGCCATCTGCGATGTCTTTGACCAGCGTGCGGATAACGCGTTGAAATCCTTTACCAGCGGTGATAATAGAATCAAACGCTTTCGTACACATACCGAACTGATCAACAGCGGGGAAGTTGATGCGGTTATTATTGCCACCCCGGACCACTGGCATGCCCCGATTTCAATCGAAGCATTGAATGCAGGGGTGCATGTATATGTTGAAAAGCCAATGACCCATAATATTGCTGAAACCTATCTTTTACGCGATACGGTTTTGAAAAACCCAAAAACAGTTTTTGCCGTAGGGCATCAGCACCGGCAAACCCAGAGTTTCCTGACTGCCCAGGATGTGATCAGGAAGAATATTCTCGGCCATGTGTCCCTGGTTCAGACCAATACAAACCGGAATGATGATAACGGGGCCTGGCAATATGATATTGCTGAGTCGGCCAGCCCGAAAACCATTGACTGGGATTTGTTCCTGGGCAATGCCCCGAAGGAGCCCTTTAACCTGGAGCATTTTTTCCGCTGGCGCAAATGGTGGGCCTATGGATCAGGGTTGTCAGGCGATTTAATGACACACGACTATGATCGGATTAACTGTATCCTGAGTATGGGAATTCCAAAGACCGTTACTGCCTCAGGAGGGATCTATACCCACCGCGACGGGCGCAATGTGCCGGATGTCATGCACATAAATATGGAGTTCCCCGATTTCAGTACTGGTGGGAGCCAGGAAGCCGGAAAAGAGAAGGGAATGACCTTCGTATACAGTGCCACATTAGGGAATCAGTTTGACAGGGGTACGGTGTTGATGGGGCACGATGGCAGCATGGAACTGGGAAACCGGATTACCGTATATGCTGATCCGAGGTCGACCAAGTATGCAGAACTGATAAAAGAGCAACGTATCGAAGCCGGTGTTCCCATTTATCAGTATGACCCGGCGGTCAACGGAACCGATGCGGTTACTTCTGCCACAGCAAAGTATTTTGCCAATAAAGGGTTGTTGTGGACCTACCGGGATGGCAAACGGGTTGATTCTACTTTTCTGCATTTAAGGGAATGGCTGAGTTGTATCCGGAATGGGGGTACGCCAAGCTGCTCCATTAAAGAAGGATTTGAAGAAGCCATTTCAGCACATATGGGAGGACTGGCTTATAAATTGGGAAGAAGAATAGAATGGGATCCTGTTGAACAGAAAATTATAGCGAAGCCCGGCGAAGACCTTGATGCCGTGTTATTGTCGAATACGTAAGATAAGTGCCTGATGAGGGGAGTGGTTGCATTGGAGGTATTTTACAGGCAGTTTAGGTGACAGTAGTGAATATCCTTTCCTGAAAATAAATTGCGATGTAACGTTCAGGTATTCTTGCAATCAGGGAATTGTCTAAATGTCTGCCCGGAACTGAAGCTAAATTAAGAACAAATGACCGGTAGAATGCTGTCCGCCGGATATAAAGCCTGGATATGCACTGTCGCCGATTGCACTTCCTTCCAGCCCCAATGTCAAAAATACTTTTGTTAGCGGCACAGTCTATTTTATGTAGAAAGGTTCGGCTTATTACCAGCATATTTTACAACTTTATATAGCATTGTAAAATTTATAATAGCCATTAATAACATTGGAATTCTTCTAAAAATGAAATCGGTTTCTATCAGCCGGTCAATTAATTCTAATGAAAATTGTTTATCCAGCTGAACTTGAATTGGGATTTGAATAATTATAGTTGAAAAAAGGGTTATTAGATTAAAAAGTAAAGCCAGCCAAACTAACCACCTGGGAATTACCATGGGTCGGAACCAAAACAATAGAATTTGTGGAATGAACGATAAGAAAAAGAATATAACAAATAGCGGGATAATCAGCGAACTGTCAATTTGATGGAATTCAGGAAATTCATTAGCTCCTACAGCACGCCATGTTCTGTAAGCAACCAACGAATTTACTATCCCTCCACCAAAAACATAGAAAGCCAGCAGTATATAGGCTGAGAATACAATAGTTGAAATGTTGTTCTTATTAGTCATTTTATAATTTTTAATATACTTTAGGTACAATTCTCTGTCTAAAGGACTCTCTATGACTTGCCGCTAACGTTAGGGCTTTGTGTAGTGGCCGATCCGTGATCCTGCTAGCTGAGCCACAAAAAGCCGTTCCTGTGTTGAACTAAAAATTCTTTTATGCTCAAGCTTAATGAACTTAGGTCGTGCACCTCAGTCACAGCAGCAATGGCCGGCCGGAAATATAAGTGCCATGATAATCAGATAAATCGGTGAGGAAATACATAGCCGGTCTACCTGCAACCCATACCGGCCCCCACAGAAAGGAATAGATTGAATTTTGAGGTCCAGGTTGGTTGATTAAATATATAGTATTTTCCCTGATCCAGGAGTGACGCATCACCGCATTTCGGTAAATATTCATAAAAAAATGAAACAGGTTCAGCAGGAAACCATATTACTCAAACCGTACACTAACGTTTTTTAATCAGCGCTGCCCCGGTACCGGTTCAGCCTGGTCCGCTGTATGTCCCTGCCTGCACGAACCCAAACCCATCTCCGTCAAACAGCCCCTTATCACTCAGCTTCAGATGCGGAATCACTAATAGAGCCATAAAGGAAAGGGTCATAAAAGGAGAGGCCAGTGTGGAGCCGAGCTCTTTTTTGGTGAACTGATCCAGGCGGGTATAGGCTTCGGCGATTTCGTAGCCATCCCTATTGCTCATCAGCCTGGCTACAGGCAGAGCGAGAACCAGTTCCTGTCCATTTCCTACGGCACTGAGACCGCCCTGTTCGGCGATCACGAGATTTACCGCGCGGCAGAGACTTTCATCATCCACGCCCACAGCCACGATATTATGACTGTCATGCGCCACCGAAGAGGCCAGCGCCCCCTGCTTCAGGCCAAACCCTTTTATAAATGCTTTGGCCACCGGCGCATCCTGATAACGGTTCACCACCACAATCTTCAGTACATCATTTTCCAAATCACTCACTATTTCTCCATTTACCACTTTTGGCATAAGATCCAGCCTGTTTGTAATGAGCTGTCCATCCAAAGCCTGTATAACAGGTATTTCTTTTTCACCATTATATCCGGTCTTAAAGTCCTCTGCAACTTTAGGACTGCAACTGAATCTGTTTAGCACTCCCCCCTTTTTAATTTTGACTTTTGATTTTCAGCAACCACTTCACCATTAATATACGTAGTCAATACTTCAAAGTCCTTCACATCTTTTACTAGGATAAAATCCGCAAAGTCCCCAACCCTCAATAACCCGACATCTAACTTATAGTGTTCCACTGGGTTCACACAAGCCGCCTGAAGTACTTTGTACAAATCAATCCCTTGATTTTAGGACAACATACTCCTCTAACTTCTCCTGAGCTTACGGGTCTAAGGTGATTTGCATTTATCTCTAAACCAACGCAGACAAACTCATTAGCGTCAATTACTAAACTGCTAGCAAAAGTTCCTATTGTTTCTGCAAGTACTACAGATGCTCCGCCGTGTAAAATGCCGAAAGGCTGTCGGGTCTTTTCGTTTATGGGCATTGTCGCAGTAAGAGAATTCTCGCTCCAGTCTGTGAACTTTATACCCCAAAAACCACCTAGGTATTCTGGATAATTATTTAGGCCGTCCAAATCATTTTGAAGGTTTTTATTTTGCTTACAGCCAACGGTTTCGGGCTTCGCATCAGACGGGGTGGACGGCATTGGTGGTTAACCTGCTGTTGGAAATGGATGAATGATCCAGATAGTAGTTAGTAGTCGTAAAACCGAAGGCATGCTGGTATTCCTGAGTGTTTGGTGTTCTTGTCGGGTCTGTTCAATAATTCGTATAACCTTGTACAAGAAGTCCGGTATGAAAAGGTTGATTGCCGTCTCTGGTAGAGAATTTTCGGGTATAAATCGCCAGGCTACCCTGTATGCCGGCTGAGTAACTATTCCCGTTTGCTACGCTGCCGATATCCCTTGCCTGTAGACCACTGCTGATCGGATTTCTGAAAAATTTGATATAACCAATATTGTTTGTCCGTATTATTCCATTCAGATTATTATCGGGAATATACATTTCATCAATATACACTTCTACATATCCGTTTCTGTATTTTAGTTCGCCGTTATATATAAACAGACCGGGTATTTTTCTTACCAGGTAATCAGTCATGGAGTAGTTTAAAGCAAGCTGGTCATCTTCCACATTGACCTGGATTGAATTGTGGTCTCTGAATGCTCCATTGTTAATATACTTTTTCTCCAATTCGGAAAATCGGTTATTGATGCTTAATACGTTCAGATTTATATTTTCCAACGTTTTAATATTATGCTCAGCAGCTGGCTGTGCGGCTGAAGGAATAATGGTTGGCCGTATGTATGTATTGTTGATCTGGCTGAACTGAGCATATATCTTTTTCATTTCTGCCGGGGTTAGTCCTCGTGATACTTCCTTAAATCCGGTGACTTCATTTTTGTTGATATAAAACTTAACATACCCGGTGCCGTTGAAATTACAACCGCTGATCTGAATGAGCCCGGAGCTGTCGGCTATGGAACTGCCGGCCTGTATGATTTCATTCCGGTTGTTATATATATAGTAGTCAATTTTTCTGCTTACATGATCCGGATTGCTGAATTCAAGCCGGAACCCTTCTTCCACAAGATTGTTTATTGAGTCCCGGTACTCCGGTTCAAACGCGATCAAACCATCATTTATAGCACGACTTCCGGTTTCGAGGTAAAAAGGAGTGGTGCCGGATATGGCTTCACAAAATAATCCGGTTGGCACTTGATGATCCTTGTATTCACTGAAAACGTAACGTTCAGCAATGATTTGTGCTTTTTCATTTTTTAGAAGGACTTTCAGCAATTTGTTACGAAAGTCTCTCGCTGACAAAAGTGTATTAACAATGGATGTATCATTGAGAAATAGTGCAGACATTTCTGCAAGGGCGTGTTCTTTATCATATACTTCCAGGTATACTTTGTGCCCTGAAGCCCAATCCCCTTTTCTTATCTGGATGATCATCGTGTCGCTGTATTTCGGTATATGAAGTGAAAATCCGTTATTGCTGAAAAACCGGTTATTGTTTACCTGAATTACGCATAGAAGATTTTTTTTTGTGTCGGTTAACCAGATGCTGTCATCTGATACTATTGGAAGATCCACCGCAACCCAGCCAAAACTATTTGTCTGGCAAACGGCAATTAATTGTTGATGCCGGTTTCTAAAAGAGATTTTATCACTGACCGGATTTCCGTCCCATGATTTGAGCGTAACAATCATCCGGTTAGTAAAATTTATTAAAGCTTTGCCGCATTCCGGAATAATCTCAATAAGCCGGTTATCAAGACGCTGTGTAATGGCATCGGGCAGATCAACGGCTATACAGACCGTATTCCCGTTCAGTTTGGAATTATTGCCGGATGCATAACCAAAAACACTGATGAAATAAAAGCCGCTGTCTAAGCCAGTTAATGGAATTACTATATTAGTGAGTTCCCGGTTCAGTTGTAAAATCTGCCTGCTGACTATGGTTTGATCTGCAGTATGAATATAAACATAAGCAGTTGGCTCCGCAATATGGCAAGCAGTTAGCTGTGTGAAAACCGAATATCTGAGTGTGTCTGTATGCTTGTAGGAGGACTTGTCAGTTATAATTGTAAAGTAGTTTCCCCGGCTGTCATGTCTGAAGATTAAGAGAAGTATCAATAAGATGAAAATTGGTCTGTTCATTGATTTTTTCTTTAGCAACTCAGCGAATGAAGATCAATTAATCCACCAACCTAAACCCATCCCCGTCAAACAATCCCTTATCACTCAGTTTCAGATGCGGGATCACCAGTAAAGCCATAAAGGACAGTGTCATAAAAGGGGAAGTAAGGGTGGAGCCAAGTTCTTTTTTGGTGAACTGGTCCAGCCGGGTATAAGCGGCAGCTATTTCATAACCATCCCCATTGCTCATCAGTCCGGCTACAGGCAGACCGAGTACCAATTCCCGGCCATTGCCCACAGCACTGAGACCGCCCTGTTCGGCAATCACGAGGTTCACCGCGCGGCAAAGACTTTCATCATCCACCCCCACGGCCACGATATTATGACTGTCATGCGCCACCGAAGAAGCCAGGGCTCCTTGTTTCAGACCGAATCCTTTGATAAAGGCTTTGGCCACCGGCGCTTCCTGGTAACGGTTCAACACTACAATTTTCAGTATATCGTTTTCTGTATCACTCACTATTTCCCCATTTGTCACTTTTGGCACCACATCAAGTCTGTTTGTAATGAGCTGTCCATCCAAAGCCTGTATAACAGGTATCTCTTTTTCACCGTTATATCCTGTTTTAAAGTCCTCTGCAACTTTAGGACTGCAACTGAACCTGTTTAACACTCCCCCCTTTTTAATTTTGACTTTTGACTTTTGATTTTCAGCAACCACTTCACCATTTATATAAGTAGTCAGTACTTCGAAACTCTTCAAATCTTTTACTAAGATAAAATCCGCAAAGTCCCCAACCCTCAATAACCCGACATCTAACTTATAGTGTTCCACCGGATTTACACAAGCTGCCTTTAATACTTTAAAAATATTAATACCCTTATCAACGGCCCGTTCACATAATTTATTGATATGTCCTTCCACCAGGCTATCCGGATGCTTATCATCACTACAGAACATCATCTGTTCCGGCCAGTCATGCAGCAAATCTATCAGCGCGTCGAAGTTTTTGGCGGCGGAACCTTCCCTGATGATGATCTTCATGCCGAAGCGGAGTTTGTCAAGGGCTTCGTCGGCGGTGAAACATTCATGATCTGTTGAGATAACAGTTGTCGGATGTGAGTTGTCAGATGCCAGACTTCCGGATCGAAGGTCGTCTCCCGACTCCTGACTCCCGACTCCCGACTGCCTTTCATGCCACTCCGGTCTTATATACTTCCCCGCCATCTCTCCCCTCAATCCCGGCGCATGCCCATCCACCGGTTTGCCCAGTCGCAGCGACGCGTTGATTTTTTTCATCACCTCCGGGTCACCGTGAAGCACACCCGGAAAATTCATCATCTCGCTGAGGTATTTTATTGCTGGTCTTTTTAATAGTTCTTCTACCTGTTCCGCATCAATGGCCGCACCGGCGGTTTCGAAGATGGTGGCAGGCACACAACTGGGAGCCCCGAAATTGAACTTGAAGGGGACGGTCTTGCCGTTTTCAATCATAAAATCCACACCCTCCAGGCCACAGACATTGGCGATCTCGTGGGGGTCGCTGACGGTGGCCACTGTGCCATGAACCACGGCCAGCCGGGCAAACTCCGAGGGCACGAGCATGGAGCTTTCTATATGGACATGACTGTCGATAAATCCGGGCAGGATATAGGGCAGGGACTGGCCGGCTTCGGGTGTAAAAGGCTTTATGGCCTGAATTTTGCCCTCCGATACAACCAGTGTTGCGGGATATTGCGTCTGCTCCTGTACATCCACCAGTACACCCACGACCGAAAATGAACCATTCATCCGTAAAAATTGTTAGTACGCCTAAATTTACTGATTTGTGCTACTGAAAGGGCTAGATTTGTCACCTGATTTACTAAAAAATAAAATCAACCATTCATCATGAAACGTATTCTTCTCTCTTTACTCGTCCTGGCTTCCGCTTTTACTGTAAAAGCACAGACTGCCGATGAAGTCATTGCCAAACATATTGACGCTATTGGTGGCGCTGAAAACTGGAAAAAAGTCAACTCCATGAAAATGGAAGGCATCCTGCAGGTTCAGGGTGCTGAAGTAAATGTGGTGGTGACGATCCTGCATGGCAAAGGTATGCGCCAGGATATTTCCGTTATGGGAATGACCGGTTATGAAATCGTAACCCCGACCGAAGGCTGGGATTTTATGCCCTTTCAGGGTCAGACAGAACCCGAAGCTAAAACTGCGGAAGAACTGACCGAAGCCCAGGATAACCTGGATGCCCAGGGCGAACTGATCGATTATGCCGCTAAAGGACATAAAGTGGAACTGATCGGTAAGGAAGATGTGGAAGGCACCGAGTGCTTCAAATTGAAAGTGACCAAGAAAGGCGGCTCTGTTTCCACCCTTTTCTTCGATCCTAAAACGTTCTACATTGTTCAAAGCAAATCCACCCAGAAAGCCAATGGCCAGGAAATGGAAGTAACCACCAGCTTCAGCAATTATGAAAAACTCGCTGAAGGAATCGTGGTGGCCAAATCGATGACCCTGCCTTTCGGTGAAATGAATATGACCAAGGTGATCGTGAATAGTCCGGTGGAAGAATCTTTCTTCAAAAAATAATAAGGATTTTATTTCATTCGTCTGTCTTACAGGGCTTTGTTTTTCATGCTGCGCTTGCTTACCGGCAGGCAATTTCCCAGGCATTGACAAACAAAGCCCTTTCTTAGAAAATCCACTTCAATATTTACCTATGCGCACGCTAACTACTGCTTTTATTCTACTTCTTTCTATTGCCGCTTCTTCCCAAACCCCCGTCAACAGCAGTACATTCGGTATGATGGAAGCCCGCTGGCTCGGCCCGGGTACTATGAGCGGACGTATTACTGCGATTGAAGGGGTGGCCCAGGATGGCAGGACGATCTTTGTCGGCACTGCCGGGGGCGGCATCTGGAAAACCACGAATGCCGGGGCATCCTTTAAACCCATTTTTGACCGCTACTGTCAGAGTATCGGTGCACTGGCTATCGATCCGAATAATCCGAAAATCATTTTTGCCGGCACCGGGGAAAGCAATATGAGGAACTCGGTTTCCATCGGGGATGGGATGTATAAATCCATGGATGGTGGTGATAACTGGATCAAACTGGGTCTCGAAAAAACCGAACATATCGCGAAGATTGTGATCAATCCCCGTGAGACCAATACGATCTATGTGGCAGCACCCGGTCCGCTCTGGCATAGCAGCAAGGAGCGGGGACTGTACAAATCCACCGATGGAGGCAAGACCTTTGAAAAAATATTATTCATCAGCGAGGAGGCCGGTTGCGCCGATGTGGCCGTGGATCCCGAACATCCGGATACTGTGTATGCATCTACCTGGGAGTTCCGCCGCAAACCCTATGCCTTCAATTCCGGGGGTAATGGAAGCGGGATGTGGAAGAGTACCGACGGGGGTAAGACCTGGAAGGAACTGAAGAAAGGGTTACCCGCCAAACCATTTGGACGTATCGCTTTTGCCGTAGCTCCCAGTGCCTCTCAAAACCTGGTGGCCATTGTGGAATCCAATGAAACCGGTTTATATATATCCGCCGACGGGGGAGAGAACTGGAAAAAGCAAAGTGCCAATTTTAATGTGGTGTCGCGTCCCTTCTACTTTGCCACAATCGTGATTGATCCGAAAGATCCGAAACGCGTTTATCGTCCGGCCCTGTCCTTCTCCTATTCCAGCGATGGGGGTTACTCTTTTGCGGATGCCAGTAACGAAGGCGGCTGGGTTCACAGTGACCATCATGCGCTTTGGATCAATCCTAATAATACCAACCAGCTTTACCTGGGTACAGACGGCGGGGTGTATATCAGTCTGGACCGTGGCGCCACCTGGAGTTTTGTACAATGTCTGCCCGTCGGCCAATTCTATCATGCCGCAGTGGATGACCGCAAGCCTTATAATATTTATGGCGGCCTGCAGGACAATGGCAGTTGGGTCGGTCCCTCGGCCGCAGCCGGTGGAGTAAGTAATGGGATGTGGAAAGCAATCAATGGCGGCGATGGTTTCTGGGTACAGCCGGATCCCGGTGATATCTATACTGCTTATGCAGAATCACAGGGCGGCAATATCAACCGCATCAACCTGGTGAATACAAAGGCGGTAAATATAAAACCGCAACAGGCACCGGGTGAAGAAAAACTACGCTGGAACTGGAATACCCCAATCGTATTTGGCACGGCCAATAAAAAGAATCTTTATATGGGAAGCCAGTATCTCTACCGATCCCTTGACCAGGGCAGAAACTGGACCCGTATATCACCTGACCTGACCACAAATGACAAAAAGAAGCAGGAGCAGGAGAACAGCGGCGGACTAAGTGCCGATAATACATCGGCAGAAAACCATTGTACTATCTTCACTATGGCGGAATCGCCGCTGGATGAGAAGCTGGTATGGGCCGGAACCGATGATGGTAACCTGCAGTACACTACCGATGCAGGCCGGACCTGGATCAATGTTGCCGGTAATTATGCAAAAGCTGGTATACCTGCCCAGACCTGGGTAAGTAGTATCGAGCCTTCACGTTTTGATAAGAATGTGGTCTATGCCACTTTCGATAACCACATGTACGGGGATCATCAGACCTATCTTGGTTATTCCACCGATATGGGCCGTACGTGGAAACTGATCAGCAGTCCGGAGTTTACTGGCTTTGCCCATATTATCCGGCAGGACCTTGTCAATAAGGATTTATTATTCCTGGGAACCGAAATGGGATTATTTGCCACACTGGATGGCGGGAAAAACTGGTTTCGTATGAAAAACAGAATTCCGGAGTATGCGCTGGTACGTGATATCCAGATTCATCCCCGCACGCATGATCTCATCATTGCCACGCATGGCCGCGGTATCCTGATCGTAGATGATATTTCCCCGATCCGAAACCTGAAGAAGGATGCCGTTGAGAAAGACGTGGTCTTATTTCCCAATACTCCGATTACATTAACGATGGGACAATTTGGAAATGGTGGTTTCCCCAGCACCGGTGGTTGGGTGGCTGGTAATCCGCCTTCGGTTCCACCGATCAGGTATTACCTGAAGGATCGTGTGAACAGTGGTGAAGTGAAAATCGAGATATTTGATGCTACAGGCAAACTGGTTCAATCCATTCCCGGCAGCAAACGTAAAGGCGTAAATATGGTGATGTGGAACCTGAGTATGAAACCGCCGAAGATCGCGAGCGGTGGTGCCAAGATCGATTTTGCCGGATTCCTGGCTCCGATGGTAATGCCGGGTGAGTACACCATCAAACTAAAAGTAGCGGACTCTGTGTATACCAGTAAAGTAAAACTGGTGCATGACCCGCTGGATAAGAACTTCACTCTGGAAGATCGCAAGAAACAACATAAGGCAGCGATGGGTCTCTATCAGTTGCATGAACGACTGGCCCTGGTGGTGGATACCATCAATGACCGGCAGAAGCTGATTAAGGATAATCTTACTAAAGTAACGGACTCTACGCTGAAGCGTTCCATGGTGGCCTATAATGAAGAGCTGGAAAAACTCAGAAGTGAATTACTGGCGACCAAACAAAAATCAGTATTTGCGGATGAGAAGAAACTCAGGGAGGATATCACCGAAGTATATGCCGGTGTAACGGGCCAGGAAGCCGCGCCTTCAAATTTACAATTGCAGCGCACGGTAACGTTGCAGGCAGAAGTAAAGAAGAAGGAAGAAGCCGCGAAAATGGTTATAAAAAAATATGATGACGGGGTAAAGGCAGGTCTGAAAAAAGAGGGCCTGATCGGGCCGAAGCCGGAGAAGAAAGGTTTTTAATTGAGCGCTCCAAATTTTGCATAGAGGCTACCATCGGCAGCCTCTATTTTTTGCCACGAATTCACACGAAATGGCACGAAATGACTTGCTTCGCAAGTGGCTGCCTTCGGCAGCGGTTAGCCACGGATTACACGGATTAGCACGGATTTGCATTTTCTTATCGATGGAAATATTCGTTGAATAAATTTCGTCTGGGGCATAAAATGATGACTTGTCGGCGTTTTTCCTGTTTTAGGATAGCTATCCGTGTTCATCCGTGCAATCCGTGGCCTGTATATTGTATTTTTTCGTGCCCTTTCGTGTGTTTTCGTGGCCACCCCATTTTTTGCCGCAGGCAAAATCATTCTTGGCCTTTTTAGCGTAAATTTCCTGTTCAATAACTGTTTATGAAAAATTGGATACTTGCCCTTTCCCTCCTTTCTTTTTCCGTGGCGATCGCCCAAAAGAAAAAGCCTGTTGCCACTCCGGCACCAGTGGTCAATCATGAAGAACAATTAATGAAAAGCAGCCAGTACCGACTCATCGGTCCTTTCCGGGGTGGGCGTAGTGCGGCGGTGGCTGGAAGTTTTAAAAACAGAACCAGTTTTTTCTTCGGTGGTACCGGAGGAGGAGTATGGAAAACCGCGGATGCAGGGAGTAACTGGAAGAATATTTCTGATAAATACTTTGGAGGTTCAATCGGTGCGGTGGCAGTAGCTCCCTCCGATGAATCGATTCTCTATGCCGGTGAAGGTGAGAATACCATGCGCGGGAATGTGAGTGAAGGTCTGGGTGGCATGTGGCGCAGTGAGGATGGCGGACGTACCTGGAAAAATATCGGACTCAAAGACGGCCGGCATATCATCCGCATCGTCATTCATCCCCGTAATCCGGATATTGTATGGGTGGCCGTGATGGGGCATTTGTTCGGACCGAATGAAGAGCGCGGTGTATTCAAAACCACGGATGGAGGCAAGACCTGGAAGAAAACATTATTTGTCAATAACCAGACCGGCTGCAGTGACCTGGTGATGGAGCCCGGGAATCCTTCCGTGTTTTATGCCGGTAGCTGGCGCCTGATCCGTACCCCATATTCATTGGAAAGTGGAGGTGAAGGAAGTGGTTTATGGAAAAGTACCGATGGCGGAGAGACCTGGACAAATATCTCTGCTATGAAAGGCCTGCCAAAAAATACCTGGGGGATTGTCGGGGTAGCTGTGGCACCAAGTAATACTGAAAAAATATATGCACTCATTGAAAATGAAAAAGGCGGTTTGTTTATGAGCGCCGATGCGGGCGAAACCTGGACCCTGCAATCCAATGATAACAATATCCGTCAGCGGGCCTGGTATTATACCAAGGTATTTGTGGATCCGAAGAATGAGAACAAAGTCTATTGTCCCAATGTAGAGTTTATGTTCAGTGTGGATGGGGGCAAGACCTTTAAAAGTCTTTCCACACCGCACGGCGATCACCATGATCTCTGGATCGATCCAGAAGATGGCAACCGGATGGTCGTGGCAGATGATGGTGGTGCACAGGTTTCATTCGATGGGGGTAATAACTGGAGTACGTACCTCAACCAGCCTACTTCACAGGTATACAGGCTGAGTACGGATAATGCATTTCCTTATCGTGTACTGGGCGGACAACAGGATAACAGTGCTTTCCGTATCCGCAGCCGGACTTTTGGTGCCGGTATCACCGCCACTGATATGGAAACAGCAGCGGGCAGTGAAAGTGGTTATGTGGTGGCCGATCCGATGAACCCGGATATTACGTATGGAGGTAACTATATGGGTATGCTGCAACGCCTGGATCACCGTACAGGAGAAAGCCGGATGATCAATGTCTGGCCGGTGGATAATATGGGTGCCGGGGCTGTAGCTGCGAAATACCGTTTCCAGTGGAACTACCCCATCTTTTTTTCACCGCATAATCCGAAACGGCTTTATGCTGCCGGAAATCATTTATTCGTGACCGAGAATGAAGGACGCAGTTGGGAACAACTGTCACCCGATCTCACCACCAATGATAAAACCAAACAGGCATCAAGTGGCGGACCAGTAACACAGGACAATACTTCGGTGGAATATTATTGTACCATTTTCACAGCGGCTGAATCTCCTTATGAAAAAGATCTCTTATGGACAGGCAGTGATGATGGCCTGATCCATGTAAGTAAAGACGGTGGCAAAAACTGGGAGAATGTTACACCAAAGGATTGTCCCCCGAATATGATGTGGAACTGTATCGACGCAGATCCCTTTAAAAAAGGGACGGCTTATTTTGCGGGTACCCGTTATAAAGTGGATGATTTCAGGCCATACCTGTTCAAAACTGAGGATTATGGCAGGACCTGGAAGCAGATCAGTAATGGCTTTCCGGCCCTGCATTTTACCCGGGCGATCCGTGCCGATAAAAAGCGTGCTGGTTTATTGTATGCCGGTACGGAATTCGGTATGTACATTTCCTATGATGGCGGTACCAACTGGCGTTCATTCCAGCTAAACTTACCGGTAACGCCCGTCACCGACCTGTTGATTAAAAATAATGACCTGATCGTTGCGACACAGGGTCGTAGTCTGTGGATACTGGATGATCTGTCCGTGATACAACAGGCCAGGGAAGAAGTATTGAATAAAGGCCTGCATGTATTTGACGTGAACCCGGCTTATCGTACACCCGGTGGTGGCCGGGGCCGCAGGGGCAGCGGAGGGGGTGATATGCAGAATACCGGTATGAATCCTGCATCCGGGGCAGTAATCAATTATTAT
>CAZYTV010000060.1:0-18930 GCA_964650455.1 uncultured Chitinophaga sp.
TATAATTCTGAGTACTGTTTATCAAATGTCTTATCGAGGTTCACATCAATAGTGAAATCACGGAACGGACTCAATTGTGCCGTGAGATTCAGTCGTTGATTATAACGTTGCTGTATCATGGCACTGATCAGTGAATCGCGGGACAGTAAACCCTTCGCCCCAAAGCCATTGATCCAGTTGGTATCCGGCTGGTATCCGAATATATACCTGAAACCAGGCTGCCCGCTTTTCAGGTTGGAACCGAAAATCGCTGTACTATCCATGTAGCCGGGTAGTGTTGTACCATAATCTTCTGTATACTGGATGCCGGCACGCTTGAGTGCAGTGGCTATGCGCAGGAAGAACTTAGGTACGCCTGCGATCTCGGGCATGGGTTTTTGAGCTTTCGGTATTTTGATCTTCCGTTTTTTGATACGTACGATCTTACCCTTTTTATTGCGGATGGTGTCAATGCGGTATCCCGCTCCGGCATTGGCACCGGCAATGGTTGGAGGCTGCAACTGATCCCCTCCTTTATTATCACCGGGTGTGGTATTCCCCTTTCCGTCATTCTTGCTGTCACCGGCTTTACCGGATTTTCCACCTCTCTGGCTTCTGTTGCCGCCGGGATTGCCACCTCCATTATCTGGTGCGTTGCTGCCTACCGCACGCAGGAAACGCCATTTATTATACAGGTCTTCAAATTTCAGTTCGCCGTTGAGTGACCGGGTCTGTGTATTGGACAAAGTATTTCCCAGGTTACGGGCCAGCAAGGAAGCGGCCAGCCAGTTGTACTTGGTATTATAACTGGCACGCAGGGTCGTCCAGTCCAGCAACGGGATCTTATTGGTGGGCACATTATAATTCAGAGTCAGTTCCTGTCCGTAATTGGTATTACGTCCACCCTTGAAGAGGTTAGTCTTAATAGAATCTTTTTTCACTTTGGTATCGATCCGGCCGGCCGGCTCATCGATCCGTGCGTTATTGGTGGCTGCGAAATCAAGTGATAAAGAACGGGTCAGGTTCCATTGTAATATATAATAACGGTCAAAAGTGAAATACTTATTGTAGGTCTCCGGTATCTGGTAAGGACCGCCACCAACATTACGGGGACGGGTGGCGCCAAACTGCCTGAATACGTCGGCTCTGAACGATATCTGCGAAGGCGCATAATTGAAATTAA
Source organism: uncultured Chitinophaga sp. (assembly GCA_964650455.1). Taxonomy (GTDB): domain Bacteria; phylum Bacteroidota; class Bacteroidia; order Chitinophagales; family Chitinophagaceae; genus JJ008. The sequence goes on from CAZYTV010000060.1 coordinate 1,163, forward strand.
AATCCTTCACCAGGGCCAGCCAGGGTGATCTTGATTTAATGAACTTACGGAACGGTTCAATGGTTTTTACCTGCGGCGCATAGGAATAACCAATGGCTCCCCGGGTACGGCGGAGTTCATCATTTTCCGTCAGCGGGTTGTGGTTCACCGTTTGTATATAGGAATAGTTGAAATCAAAATTGCTTACACTCCAGATTTTCGGACGCTTACCATCGGTTTTCACTTTACGTACATTGGTCAGCGTGATCGTTTTGATGGTGGTTACATCCTGTGCATCATTCTTGATCGAATCTTTTTTAGCCGCATCGGCGTCTTTCAGTTTTTGTTTCAGCTCGATATCCAGGTCATACGGATCGTATTGCGGTGTACTGGTCCGGCGGCTGATGCTGGTATATACCGGGATCTGTATGCCGAGTTTTTTCGGGAAGAGTTTACCAGCTTCAATGGTGGCCGAGGCATCAATGGTATAAACATCTTCGCGGCTCCGTTCATTCACCCGCTGCTCCAGCGTACCAAAACCACGTGTTTTCATGGTACCGGAAACAGAAATGGTACCAAGATCAGCCAGTTTCATATCCACCCTCGCCAGTGCAGCCGCCCCACCCGATTCATCCAGTTGCTGTAAACGAAGTTCATTGAACCAGACTTCTGTACAAACATTTTCCTGCTTTACACTTTCCACACCCAGCAATACACCCCTCACTTCACCCAGGTTCGGATTGCCAATGATGGCATAAGTCCGTCCGTTCGTACCGGTTTCCTTATAGTACTGTGAAGGAGAAATATTAAGTCCGTTCCGTTTTATTTTCAGGTCAGTCAGTTCATCAAGATCAAAATCCAGGTAATTCTCTTCCGGCCAGATCAGGGCACTGTCCGTTTCCCCAAACTGGGTAATTTTCAGCGGAATCTTTACTTCATAATAGTTGCCGGAGAAATCATTACCGATCCGGACCACCGCATTCATATCTCCATCCTGTACCGGGAAAGCATTTTTCACGGATTCCGCATGAATGAACATAGACAGTTTACGGTACTGACGCATATCCAGGTTCATCGTTTTAAACACGCCACGGGCTTCATCTTTGGGAAGTCCGCAAACCTGCATACTGATGGCCTGCTCATTCATAAATAAAGCCACATTATTATTGCTCAGTTGCTGCTGTCTTTCGATTCCGGGAGGTATGCGGTAAATGATCGGATCACGCTGGTCATTCTCTTCAATATTCACCGCGAGTACATTGACTTTGGTATTATCCGGTGAAGGTAACGGGGTATAGTTACCGGTAGAATCAATTTTGTTCTTATACTTCCGCCATTGGTTACGGATCAGTTCCAGTTTACCAAAGCGCATCACCACAGAGTCATCAAAGCCTGTAACAAACATCCGGATAAACCGGATCGATTTGAAGTCAGGAATATTACCCACTTTTTGCTGGTACTGATCAACCGGGATACGGAATAAATACCATTTTTCCCGGCGGGTCTGCCCATTTGCCAGTTTTACATCACTTTCCCGCACGTCTGTAATAAAATTGGCCCCCTGTGACATACCCGGAAGAATATCCACTTTGTACTGGAAGTATTCCTCCACTTCATTCATGGTATTGTCCCGGTTCAGTTCTTCCGCATCCGGATATTGCGTAAAAGCATTTACAAACTGGGTATTATTTTCTGACACCGGTGAATTACCATGCGGGTTATTGATATTCTTATACCGTTCAAGAATACCAGCCACCGGGTTACCATCAAAAGATGCATCGCGATATGCTTTAAAGTTATCCGCGGATGGATCAGCGAGGGCTTTGGTGTAAGCGATTGAACTGGTGCCATAAGCCGTGGACAGTGCATTCAGGTATGGGCGGAACTGACGTTGTTCAGCAGTATCCTGGAGGCCATCAAAACCCACATCCTGTAAAACACGGTCTGAAGGTGTATTACTAAAGGCATTTGTTACCTGCAAAGGAATGGCCGGCACTTTTCCCCAGACTGAACTTTCATCCACCCGGGCGTTATTGGTGGGTGTGGGAAGACCGTTCTCATACTGACGCTTACCATCGCGAAGTACATCTTCAGAAATATTTCCCAGGTTGAAATAGAGTTGTCCGCCAGTTGGATTGGATGTATTCGCAATAAACGGATCCTGCATCCAGAATTCGATATACTCGATATTACCGGCTTCGAAATCGGTCTGGTCGATATTCCGCATCAAACCACCCCAGGCCTGCCTGGGATTTTTCAATCGTCCATCCGGACCAATCCGGTTGGCATCGGTTTCAAAATTATAAGGGCCTTTATCTTTCGGATAGAAAGCAATATCAAATGTGGTCAGCAGTCCTTCTCCAAACTGGGTGCTCCGGCGCGGGAAAATTTCTTTCTGGAGTACCTGCCTTGTTTCCGGGCGGGATAACTCATCCGGGTTGTTCTGCAGAGGATTATTGGAATTCCTCCTCTCCTGCAGTACAGGTTCAATATTGTACCAGGCCAGTTTACCCCGGTTGTACCCGCTGCGCAGGTCATTGTTCAATGCAGCCTCAGGAAACAACCCGTTGTTCTGAGGTATGGAAGCCAGGGTCCAGCTTACCAGTGGGAAACGGAGATCGATTCCGGCGCGGGTGCCTTCAAAATCGTCAATATACACCTGGCCGCTTTTATCGTCTTTGCTGGCATTAATTTGTTTAGCGTGACCGGGTTGTAAAACAGCCGCCTCTCCATAAGCCGTGATTGACGACATGGCTTTGCTGGAATAAAAGGGTAGTTTGTCCAGGAACTTGGTCAGCCGCGGCAGGTCATTGCGGTAGTCCACATCAAATCCATACATGGTATTGCGGATCGGATCTTCGCCGTATGACTGCTTGATAAAGAATGGACGTTCACCCAGGCGTACCAGGGTGGCTCCGAGCGATAATTTTTTATTGGCCAGGTAATCGAGCCGCAGACCGAGGAAATTTTTCTGCTGGAATCCGAATGCCTGGTTATTCTCATAATTAATATTAACCGGAATGCCGGCATTCACAATGGCCTGATTCACCACCCGTAAAGTACCCAGGTCATAGTTGATCTCATAATCCACATTCTCTGTGAGCACTTGTCCGCCGGCACTAACGGTAACGGACCCCCGTGGAATATTATACCCCAGCTGGTATTCACTGCCACCGCCGGCGGCTCCCCCATATCCTGAAGTTTTGGACTTCCCGGTGATTTTGAACCGGTTCAGGTTGGCGTAGGTCTGCGCAATGGCCTTGATGGTATCATACAACGGATAAAAGAGATACTTATCCCGGTCTGCCTGGTTCGCATAGATATAATCAAGGTCATGACCAAAGGGTTCAAGTACCGGGAAGATAATCCGGCTTTGTGTGGAGATCACGGTATAGCCTTCAATAAAGTCAAACTTACCATCCATCTGCGGGTCATTCTGGTTATTCAGCCGGTCCAGGTTGACGAGTGATAAAATGGGTTGCCCTTTATACGGATCCACCACTGTGGTTGGCGGGAGGTATTTTTTCTCCCCGAAGCTCGGCTCTTCATACAGGATGTCCAGTGAAAAATCCTGGCGCTCTAACTGACCGAAACCTACGGAATAAACGTTTTTCATCATCAGGTCCCAGATCGGCAGGTTGGTACGCTGAGAAGTGGCTTTTAATAATTTCAGGAACAGGATCCGTTGTGTATTACCCGTGGTATCCGGCGGTACATCCTGGGAAAACTCACCCACCTGGAATACGCGTCCGTTATAGGTGTATTGAAAGGCCACCCCGAGCACTTCATCCGGCTGCAAGGGCTGGTTTAACGACAAAAACCCGATCTGCGGGTTAAAATAATAATCGGTTGGCTGGAGTTTCCGGGCAAATGTCTTTTCAAAATCCTGTACGGGTAATAATCCATAACCGGTCAGTGCATTCTGGATCAGTGATGAATTCCGGAAGTTGGGATTATTGCGCAGGTCTGCATACAGGTTATTCGCATCATTACGGGGCAGGTTATCGCCACTACCATTGATCAGGCCGGTGCGGTAAGGATTTCTTTCCCCGAGATCCATAAAAGCAGCCACATCCCGGGTATCTGTTGTACTTCCATTCCGGTTGGTGACCCAAACTTCCACCCGCAGTACCTGAACTTTGGAATTCACAATCGGCAATTGTTTCATGGCCGTATTGTAATTGCCCCTGAAATACTGGGATAACAGGAAGTGACGGTTTTCGTCGTACTCGTCAGTCTTTACTGAAAAACTTTGTGCGGAGCTTCCCCCTTGCAATCCCATTGTCTGCCGTTGAGATTGCTGGTTGGCCATAACGCCGGTTACAAACAGTTTACCAAACTGCAACTGGGTTTTAATACCAAAGAGCGATTGGGCACCCGGAATCAGGGTACCCTTGGATGCGAAATTGGTATTACCGGCCTGGAAGAGTTTTACAATATCATCGTCTTTCCCTTTAAAATCCAGTTTAAGCTGGTTTTCAAAATTAAAATTGGCGAGTGTGTTATAATTGATCGGCAATTTCAGTTTCTCCCCGATCTGTGCGTCCATCTGGAGGGCGGAGTTCATATTAAAATCAAATCCACCATTCTTCCGGGCCCTTTCCGGCAGGGTCGGGTTTTTTATATTCTGGCCCTGGTATCCGGCCAGGAAATCAACATAACCGGAAGGTTTGATGTCGATCTTTACTTTTCCGTCTGGCCCCACTCCCATAATCCGGTTAAACCAGTCATTGGAGACTTTGAACTTGGGGCGTGCCAGCCGCCGGTTCATATTTGAAAGCAGGGAGGCTCTTTTCTTAAAATAGTCTTCTTCGTCCTTCTTTCCCTGGAGTTTCAAAAACTCCTCCATGGAAAAAGCGGTCGGGGTGCGATAATACTTGTTCCCGATCTTCTCAATAACATAGTATTGCCTGGTCTTAGGATCGTATTCCACCGTTCTTTTGATAAAAGCGGTATCGCGGAAGTCAAATGTATTGTTGCCCGGATTGGAATAGGGGTCACCGTAACGATCGGTCAGGGGATTACGCCCGGTATCTGAATAATTAAAAGGAAGGCCTGCCCCTGCAGGTATGTATTCACCGGCTTTTGCCGGCAAGCCAACTAAAAACACAAGGGCAATAATACCCAGTGTACGGAAGATATGAGCAGTACTGAAGTTCAAGGTTTTCTCGTCAATTAGTTTCCAGAATTAATGGATCAGAGGGTACGAAGTGCCATTTTGATCAGTTCCTCAACGGAAAGACCCGGATTAGCTGCAAGGGTCTTCTCAATGGCCTGGCCGGCGGCCTGCCTGTTGATGCCCAGAGCAGTTAGTGCATTTAACGCATCCTGGTGCAAAGTATTGTTTTTCAGGGGAGAAATATTTGATTCCAGGGGGTGCCTGGCCATTTTATCCCTGAGTTCCAGCACCATTCGTTCAGCCGTTTTTTTCCCGATCCCTTTTATGCCTTCCAGCGTCTTTGTATCGCCCTGGACGATCGCCCTGGACAGTTCGTCCGGCTTCATATACGAAAGCATTACCCGGGCTGTGGAAGCACCTATTCCGGATACCCCGATCAGTAACTGGAAAATCTCTTTTTCTGCCAGGTCAAAGAATCCATATAACAGGTGTGCATCCTCCCGGATCAGGAGACTGGTATGCAGGATCCCTTTATCCAGGTTTTGAATTTTTGAATAGGTATTCAGGCTAATTTGTACCTCATACCCGACCCCATTTACGTCCACCAGCACGAGGGCCGGCGTTTTCTGCACAAAATCACCTTTTAGAAAAGCTATCATGGATGCGAAAATAACGATTTGCAGTGAGGCAATAAAAGCCAAGAACCAAAGATGCCAAGATCCCAAAAAAAGAACCAAGAACCAAAGATGCCAAGATCCAAAAAATGACCAATATATAAACCTCAAAACTTTCTAAGCAGTTGCTGTTACCTAACAACTAACAGCTAACAACGAACAGCTGGCTTTAACGGCTGTTTCCTGACAACTGACACCTGACAACCGACAACTGACTACTGGTATTTTCCTTAGATTTGCACACTTTACTAATTCACATAGGCATGAGTAAAAAAATCACCGCCACTATTACCGCAGTGGGTGGCTTTGTTCCTGAAGACAAGCTGACCAATTTCGACCTGGAGAAAATGGTGGACACCAATGATGAGTGGATCCGTACCCGGACCGGAATTTCTGAAAGAAGAATTCTGAGAGGGGAAGGAAAAGCCACTTCAGATATGGTGGTTCCTGCTGTTCAGGATTTATGCCATAAACGGGGTATCAGTCCGGAAGAGATTGACTGCCTGATCGTGGGCACGGTGACCCCGGATATGGTATTCCCTTCCACCGCCAATATTGCCTGTGATAAACTGGGTGCTAAAAATGCCTGGGGCTTTGATGTGGCTGCGGCCTGTTCCGGTTTTTTATACTCGCTGACGCAGGGAGCTGCTTTGATTGAAAGCGGACGTTACCAAAAAGTGGTAGTTTGTGGTGCCGATAAAATGAGTGCGATTATTGATTATAGTGACCGCGCCACCTGTATTATTTTCGGTGATGGAGCAGGCGCGGTTTTGCTGGAACCCTCGGAAGAAGAAGGCTACGGAATTCTTGATAGTATACTCCGGTCAGATGGTAGCGGCGCCCCCTTCCTGCACATGAAAGCGGGAGGATCATTGCGTCCGGCAAGTATGGCCACGGTGATTGCCAAAGAACATTTTGCTTACCAGGAAGGACAGGCCGTATTCAAATTCGCTGTAAAAGGAATGGCCGATGTAAGTGCAGAATTAATGGAGAGAAATAATCTCACGGGTGAAGATATTGCCTGGCTGGTACCCCACCAGGCCAACCTGCGGATCATTGATGCAACCGCCAGCCGGATGGGTCTTCCCAAAGAAAAAGTGATGATCAATATCGAGCGCTATGGCAATACCACAGCCGCCACCATTCCACTTTGCTTATGGGAATGGGAAAATCAACTGAAAAAAGGAGATAATGTGGTACTGGCCGCCTTTGGTGGTGGTTTTACCTGGGGTGCTACCTGGGTGAAATGGGGGTATAACGGTACCAAGTAATAAATGTAAGTTATCATTCCCGGATCACGGATCGTAATAGGTCGATTATACTTATCTTGTATGCGTTAAGGACCTTCATTTTAATTTAAATCTGATCAGTAGTACTGACTATGTCAACCCGACGCCGTATCAACAAAAAATTCTGGAACAAAGTATTTCGTCTTACACTGATCTATCTCATTATTGTTCCACTTATTTTTTTCCTGCTGGACAGATCCAGCGTAAACACAGAACTCAAAACTGATCCCTGGATTTTTGTACTTAAAATGGCTGGTATCGCTTTTGGAATTTCACTGATCATCAGTTTCTGGGGACATCGGGACCCTGAACTCCGCAAGTACTGACCCCTACTTTTTATTTTTTATCCAGAGAAAGAAGTCCGTCGCGGGTACTTTTGGATAACCCAGCTGGTGCAGCATAGAGATGATCTGCCCCCGGTGATAGGTACTATGATTGAATACGTGCAATAATAACTGACAGGTCTGTATTTTCACCAGCTCCCGCTTACTGGTATGAAACTGGATCACATGATCCAGGGCATTCGCAGAAGCCTGTTTCACCCATTCTTCCCATTTTTTCGACTGATCAAGTAAGCCCACTGTCGCATCCTGAATGGTGCCTGTAAATGCTTTGCCGGGCAATTCAATCCGCTCCTCCAGGCGTAAACGCTGCCACCAGCCCGATTCGGCATCCCAAATATGAAGGAGGGTCTTTTGAAGGCTGTTGAAACTGGCAGAAAGTTCCTGCAGGCAGACCCCTTCCGGCAGGGCCAGTACAGCTCCTGCGATCCGTTGGTTTGCCCAGTGATTATACGCCGCCTGTTGCTTCAGCAGTTCTTTCATAGTTGCCCCTGTTTAAAGGATGAAAACCTCTACTTTTGATCAGGCTTTTATATTGCTATATCCTTACTGATCCCGATAAATTTCGGACACAATTCATAAACATGGAGAAAAAATTTCCCACTGACCCGGCTTACCACCCTTCCCCATTGACGGGATGGAGCTCTGTAGCGGTACATGGCGGTCATAAAAAAGACCCGATGTATGCTCACCAGGTTCCTATTTATGCCAGCAGTACTTATGTTTTCGACTCTGCCGAACAAGGTATGCGCCGGTTCGACGGAAAAGAAGAAGGCTATATCTACAGCCGCTGGGGTAATCCGACCATGACGGAAGCAGAAGAAAAGATTACAGCCCTGGAAACGTTTCAACTGGATACAGAAGCCAAAGGCATTCTGCATGCCTCCGGAATGGCGGCCATCTCCACCCTGCTCCTGGCACATTTAAAACCCGGCGATAAAATACTCAGTCATTATTCGCTGTATGGCGGTACCAATGAAATCATCAGCAAAGTGCTGCCCGGCTTACAGATCAGTCCCGTGATAGCCGACCTGCGCGACCTGAACCTTGCAGAAGAACTATTGAAATCAGATCCGCAGATAAAAATGCTATACCTGGAAACGCCGGCCAATCCGACGATCCAGTGCGTGGACCTGGAAGAACTTTGCATGCTGGCCAAAAAATATAAGGTAATCACCGCCTGTGACAACACATTTGCCACCCCTTACCTGCAACAACCCTTTAAATACGGCATTGATTTTATCGTACATTCCACTACCAAATTCCTGAACGGACATGGAACGGCAATCGGCGGTATTTTATTGGGACGTGACCTGTCATTCATGAACGGCCCAGTCACTAAACTGCACCGGATGCTGGGAGGCAACTCCAATCCTTTCGACGCCTTCCTGCTGATACAGGGAATGAAAACACTCGAAGTAAGAATGGAAAGACATTGTCATAACGCGATGGAAGTCGCGGGTTTCCTGGAAAGTCATCCGGCGATTGCGAAAGTCAATTATACCGGACTCGCCAGCCACCCGGATCATGCAGTGGCCATGAAACAAATGCGACACCCGGGTGCTATGCTGAGTTTTGAACTGAAAGGCGGGTTGAAGGCGGGCATTGATTTTATGAATAAACTCCAGATGTGTGTGCGCACTGTTTCACTCGGCACCTGCGACACCCTGCTCTCACACCCTGCTTCCATGACCCATTACAGTGTACCTAAAGCAGAAAAAGAAAAATACGGCATTACGGATGGTCTCATACGCATGAATACAGGTATTGAAAATATACAGGACATCATCAATGATCTGGACCAGGCGCTGCCGGTCCTTTAACTGACAATAAATTAACGGATATGAAAAAAATGTTTTTCCTGCTGGCCCTGCTCAGTATGCAGTATAGCTATGCCCAAAAGAAAATGGCCAAACCAACCGACCCCCTGGCCGGAATTGACACCCTGTTGGAAAGAATCATGAAGGACCGTAAAGCAGCGGGGTTTGCGGTAGCAGTGGTAAAAAAGGATAAAATTATTTATGCAAAGGGGTTTGGGTACAGGGACTATGAACAAAAACTCCCGGTTACCACCAATACTCTTTTTGCCATTGGTTCCTGCACCAAAGCGTTTACATCCACACTCCTTGGTTTACTTAATAAAGAAAACAAACTGGAGTACGATAAACCGGTCCGGGATTATTTACCTGCCCTTCAGTTTTACAATAATGAACTGAACAATAATGTTACTGTCAGAGATATCATGTGCCACCGCACCGGTTTACCCCGCCATGATTTTTCCTGGTATCTTTTCAACAGCTCCTCCCGTGACAGCCTGTTACAACGGATCAAATACCATGAACCCACGGCTCCCTTGCGGCAAACCTGGCAGTATAATAATTTCATGTTCCTGGTACAGGGCATGATCGCGGAAAAACTTTCCGGTAAGTCCTGGGAAAAAAATGTCAAAGAAAAAATATTTACTCCCCTCGGAATGACAAATTCCAATTTTTCCGTGCAGGATCTGGCCAAAGCTCCTGATGGATCACTGGGATATACCCTGCTGAAAGACAGTATTATTCACCGCTCGGAATATTATGATATCAACGCGATGGGACCTGCAGGCAGTATCAACAGCAGTGTGAACGAAATGAGTAACTGGGTGATCACCTGGATCAATAGCGGCAAATTCAATGGAAAAGAAATTTTACCAGTGGCTTACACAAAGGAAGCCATGAGTTCACAAATGATCATGAGCCCGGGTATTCCAGATCCGGAAATACCGGATGCTCACCTGGCCAATTATGGCTTTGGCTGGATGATCAGTTCCTACCGGGGGCATTACCGGGTGGAGCATGGTGGCAATATTGATGGTTTTTCTGCCAGCACCAGTTTCTACCCGAACGACAGCATTGGCATTATTGTACTGGTAAACCAGAATGCTTCTGCCGTACCGGGTTTAGTACGAAATTCCATTGCCGACCGCCTGCTCAATGAAAAACCGGTGGATTGGAATGGCCGTGCCAATCTCGCTCAGGCGAAAGCAAAAAAAACAGCAAAAGAAGCGGAAGCCACAACCACCAGCAGCAGAAAAACCGGAACAACCCCTTCTCATCAGAAAGATGAATATGCCGGGTTATTCAGTCACCCCGGTTATGGCACATTGGAAATCATCAACCGTCATGATTCACTTTTTTTACTCTCTCCGAATGATGAAACCTGGTTACGCCATTATCACTACGATGTATTTGAAGCAATACCGGTAGATAAAAAAACGGGGATCGATACCACCCAAAAGGAAAACCTGAAAATCAGTTTCCAGTCAACCCCGGCCGGAGAAATCAGGACCGTGCTCATCCCCCTGCAACCCGGGTTGAAGGATATTGAATTCAGCCGTAAATCAAAAGCGAAAGAACTGGGGAAAGAGGAACTCAACCGGTTTATCGGCGAGTTTGAATTTGCCCCGGGCAAGGGCGTAAAATTTTACCTGAAAGGGGAAAAGACCTTATATGCTTTTATAGAGGGACAACCCGAATATGAACTGGTACCCGTTGACAAGAACAAATTTGATCTGAAAGTATTGCAGGGTTACAGTGTACTGTTTGAGGAAAACGAAAAAGGAGAAATCCTTTCTGCCAGTTTTATTCAGCCGAACGGTACATTTAAAGCGAAAAAGAAATAATGAAGCCGCATATCATTTTATTCGTGCTGGCTGGGCTGCATGTATTCCCTTCCTGCAAAAACGAAGGTGAACAATACGACATGATCATCCGTAATGGCATTGTGTTTGACGGAAGCGGTGCGGCCGGTGTCAAAACTGATATTGGTATCCGTAATGATACAATTGCCTTTATTGGTGATCTGTCTGCTGCGAGTGCGAAAGAAGAAACCGATGCAGCCGGGCAGGCAGTAGCACCGGGGTTTATTGATACACATAGTCATCATGCGGGCAATACCTTTCTGCACCGGGATTTCCTGGCCGTACTGAGCCAGGGCATTACCAGTATTATCATCGGCCAGGACGGAGGATCCAATTTTCCCCTTGCTTCTTTTTATCAGAAACTAAAAGATTCCCCGGTTGCAGTCAATATTGGTTCTTACAGCGGGCATAATACGATCAGGGATTCGGTGCTTGGTACGAATTTTAAGCGCATAGCCACTGCAGAGGAAATCGGCCAGATGAAAACACTGCTCCTGCAGGATATGGAAGCCGGTGCGCTGGGCTTATCCACCGGGCTGGAATATGATCCAGGTATCTACTCGGCCAGGGAGGAAGTGCTGGCACTGACCAAAGAAATTGTCCCATTCAAAGGAAGATACATCAGTCATATCCGGAGTGAAGACCGTTATTTCTGGACTGCAATTGATGAAATCATCCGTATCGGTAAAACAACCGGAGTGCCGGTACAGGTCAGTCATATCAAACTGGCCATGCATCAACTCTGGGGCAAAGCGGACAGCCTGCTGTCCATCATGGATCAGGCCCGGAAAGAAGGAGTGGATATTACCAGTGATATATATCCCTATGCCTTCTGGCATTCCACGATCCGGGTATTGTTTCCCGACCGTAATTTCTCGGATGAAAAAGAAGCAGCACTGATTCTGAAAAATATTACCCTTCCCCAGGATATTATACTGGCGGCCTATGAAATCAATCCGGCTTATGAAGGAAAAACATTGTCTGACATTGCCTCCCTGGAAAATAAAACACCGTCCCGTATGCTGGTCGAACTGATCGACCGTATTGAAGTATGGGAAAAATCGAATAAAAAGGAATGCAGGGAAAGTATAATGGCCACTTCCATGGCAGAAGCCGATATTACCAGCCTGATGCAATGGGCATACGCGAATATCTGTTCCGATGGGTCCTCCTCCGGAAGACATCCACGCGGCTATGGAGCCTTTACCCGTGTACTGGCCAAATATACCCGTGAAGAAAAAGCCCTGACCCTGGCGCAGGCTGTTTATAAAATGACCGGGTTAGCGGCCACCAACCTGGCTATTGAAAAAAGGGGATTTTTGCGTACCGGGTACTTTGCAGATATAGTCATTTTTAATCCTGAAACAGTGAAAGACCGGGCTACCATAGAGCAACCGCATGTTTTATCAGAAGGCATCATACAGGTGTGGGTCAACGGGAAACCGGTATATCAGCATAAAAAAACATCCGGCCATTATCCGGGCCACCTCATTAAACGTAAATAATAAACCAGCTATGCGAATTTACATCACCCTGCTCAGCCTGCTGGGCTTGCTGACCGCCTGCACCGGCAAAAAAGAAGGATTTGATACGATCATCCGCAACGGGATGGTTTATGACGGAAATGGCGGTGAGCCATTTAAGGCAGACATCGGGATCCGGCATGATTCCATTGCTTTTATCGGTGACCTTTCCAATGCACATGCGAAAAAAGAAGTGGATGCAAAGGGAAATGCGGTAGCACCCGGTTTTATCAATATGCTCAGCTGGGCCACTGAAACACTGATCGAAGATGGGCGCAGCCAGAGTGACCTGCGGCAGGGCGTAACCCTCGAAGTATTCGGAGAAGGATGGAGTATGGGACCGCTCAATGAAACGCTCAAAAAACAACAGCAGGAATCACAGGGGGATATTAAATATAACGTCGGATGGAATACACTCGGTGAATACCTGCAGTTCCTGGAGAAAAAAGGGGTCAGCACCAATATTGCTTCCTTTGTGGGTGCCACCACCGTGCGTATGCATGTCATTGGTGAAGATAACCGTGCACCCACTCCTGCTGAACTCGATAGCATGAAAATGCTTGTAAAGCAGGCCATGGAAGAAGGCGCGATGGGCGTTGGCACTTCTTTAATCTACCCGCCTGCTTTTTTTGCCAAAACAGAAGAACTCATTGAACTCTGCAAAGTGGCGGCGTCATACGGAGGATCCTATATCAGCCATATGCGGAGTGAAGGGGATAAACTGTATGAATCACTGGAAGAACTGATCACCATTGCCCGGGAAGCAAAGATTCATGCTGAAGTGTATCACTTGAAAGCGGCTGGCAAAGACAACTGGAATAAAATGGACAGTGTGATCCGCCGGATAGAACGGGCCCGCCAGGAAGGACAGGATATAACAGCAAACATGTACACCTATATTGCCGGTGGTACCGGGCTTACCGCCACCATGCCTCCCACGCTGCAGGATGGCGGGTTTGATAAACTCTGGAAACGATTACAGGATCCGGCTGTCCGTGCCTCATTGAAAAAAGAAATGAATACCAAGACCGATCAATGGGAAAATTTTTTCTACGGAGTGGGTACTCCGGAAAATATTCTCGTGGTTGGTTTCAAACAGGACAGTTTAAAAAAATATACAGGTAAAACGTTGGGGGTTATTGCAAAAATCATGGGCAAATCCCCGGAAGAAACAGCGATGGACCTGATCATCAGGGACAGTACCCGGGTGGAATGTATTTATTTCCTGATGGATGAAAATAATGTACGCAAACAGGTGCCATTGCCATGGCTCAGTTTTGGCAGTGATGAAGGCTCCTATACTAATGAAGGTGTTTTCCTGAAATCAATGGCCCATCCCCGCGCCTATGGCAATTTTACCCGTGTACTCGGCCGGTACAGCCGCGATGAAAAATTATTAACGCTGGCAGAAGCTATCCGTAAACTGAGTAAATTACCTGCTGTTAATCTCAGGATTAAAAACCGGGGAGAATTAAAAACCGGCAATTTTGCAGACATCGTTATTTTCGACCCGGCCCGGGTAAAAGACAATGCCAGTTTTGAAAAACCACATCAATATGCTGAAGGAATAATGCATGTTTGGGTAAACGGGGTTCAGGTACTCAGTGAGGGCAATCATACCGGCGCCACTCCAGGCCGGTTTGTAAAGGGTCCGGGATGGAAACAATAATAAACAACTGATAACAATATGGCGATTAGTGTAAGAAGAGCGGTGAAAGAAGACTGTCCTCGTTTACTCGAACTGGTTAAGGAACTGGCCCTGTATGAAAAAGCGCCGGATGAAGTAACAGTGACGATGGACCATTTTGTCAACAGCGGATTTGGTGGTAACCCGGTATGGTGGTCCTTTGTCGCAGAAGAAAATGGTTTTATTTATGGCTTTGCCCTGTACTATATCCGCTATTCCACCTGGAAAGGTCAGGCGATGTACCTGGAAGATATTGTGGTTACCGAAGCGGCCCGTGGTAAAGGTATTGGTACATTACTCTTCAACCGGCTTATAGAAGAAGCCAGGGAAAAGGGGTTTAAACGCATGATATGGCAGGTGCTGGAATGGAATGAACCGGCCATTCATTTTTATAAAAAATACCATGCGGATTTTGACGGGGAGTGGCTGAACGGATCAATTGATGTATAAAAAACCTGTTTAATCAACTCACTCCTTCTACCTGCATTTCTTTATTGATCTTAAGCACCAGTCCCTGTAATACTTTACCCGGACCTGATTCGGTGAAGCGGGTGGCCCCGTCTGCAATCATGGACTGTACACTTTGTGTCCATTTCACTGCCCCGGTAAGCTGATCCACCAGGTTTTGCTTGATCTCTTCATTATCCATCACTGCTTTTGCCGCTACATTCTGGTAGATGGCGCAGGTGGGGGTATGAAACTTGGTGGAAAGTATCTTGGCCTGCAACTCTTCTTTAGCCGGCAACATGAGCGGGGAATGAAACGCGCCACCCACCGGCAGTACCAGTGCTCTTTTGGCACCTGCAGCTTTCATCCGCTCACAGGCTATATCAATCCCTTTTCTGGAGCCGCTGATGACGAGCTGTCCCGGACAATTATAGTTGGCGGGCACGACTATTTCACCGGTCTCCTGTTGTACTTCTGCACAGATCGCTTCTACTTTATCATCGGCCAGGTTGAGTACAGCGGCCATGGTGGACGGGTTGATCTCACAGGCTTTCTGCATGGCCGTTGCACGAACGGATACTAACTGCAGCGCATCCTCAAAACTCAGGGTGCCGTTGGCCACCAGTGCCGTAAACTCACCAAGGGAGTGACCGGCGACCATATCAGGCCGGGCGCTTTCAATACTCTTAAACGCAATCACCGAATGCAGAAAAATGGCGGGTTGAGTAACCCGGGTTTGCTTCAGATCTTCTTCTGTACCATTGAACATGATATCCGAAATACGGAAACCAAGTAATTCATTGGCCTGCTCAAATAATTTTTTGGCAAAAGCGCTGTTATCATAATGCTCCTTTCCCATTCCCGAAAACTGTGAACCTTGTCCGGGAAAAATAAATGCATGTTTCATGGTAGCTGGTAGTTATACAAACAAAAGTGCCATAAAGGTTTTAATTAGAAAAATCTTTATGGCATTTCCGCAAATATTATTCATTATCAGCTCAAACGGGAGCCGATCAGTTTCATAAATTCACTGCGTGTTGAGTTTTTATGGAATTCTCCATCAAAGGCGGAAGTGGTGGTTACTGAATTTTGTTTTTGCACCCCGCGCATCATCATACAAAGGTGTTTGGCTTCAATCACCACAGCCACACCAAGCGGATTCAGTGTTTCCTTGATCGCATCCCTGATCTGAATGGTGAGCCTTTCCTGTACCTGCATGCGGCGGGCATATACATCCACCACACGGGCCACTTTGCTCAGCCCGGTAATCCATCCATTAGGGATATAGGCCACATGGGCTTTACCAAAAAAAGGCAGCATATGATGTTCGCACATACTGAAGATTTCAATGTCTTTTACCACAATCATTTCGCTCACCTCTTCATGAAATTTTGCTGAATTCAGGATGGCATGTGCATCAAGCTGGTAACCCTGGGTCAGGTACTGCATGGCTTTGGCCACGCGTTCAGGTGTTTTCTGCAGTCCTTCCCGTTCTGGATCTTCACCAAGTAAACCGATCGCTTCTTTATACGATTTGATTAGCCCGTTGGTGGTACTTTCATCATACTTTTCAATTCTGCTGTATGCCATAACTTCAATATTTGTTTTATGCCGGGTACTCCACGAAGTTCCTCGGTGTTTCATATAAACGCACCTGCAAATCCAGTTTGACATCAATATGCGGGCGCAGTAAATTAAAAATCACAACTGCAATATTTTCTGCTGTCGGGTTCAGGTTGCTGAATTCAACCGTATCCAGGTTCAGGTTACGGTGATCAAATCGTTCCACAATTTCCTGCTGCACCAGGTCACTCAGTATTTTCATATCCATTACATACCCGGTTTCCGGATCAGGCTCACCCGTCACTTTTACCACTAAGTCATAATTGTGACTATGGTAGTTGGGCAGGGCAAATTTACCCAAGATCCGGTCATAGGTGGCATTGTCCCAGCCGGGATTAAACAGCCGGTGGGCTGCATTAAAACTCTCTTTCCGGAATACAGCTACCTTGTTACTCATACTACAAGTTAATTAAAATGCACTGTTCTACAGCTACGATATAACAGCGAAAGAGATAATTTGTTCAGTCATTCCTGCACCCCGTAATACTCAACATAAATCTTTGCTGTTTCCACCAGTTTGAGGCAATGCAGGCGGGCCCTGGCCGGCAAATGTGGTTCCAGTTCATTCCAGATACCGATGACCAGGTTTTCAATGGAGCACATTTTCCCGTGCATAAAGTCCACATCCTCATTGAGGTTGCGGTGATCCAGTTTTTCAATGATATGATCCTGTACCAGTTTTCCCAAATGCTTGGCGTCAAAAATAAATCCGGTATCGGGATCGGGCTGTCCTTTAATCGTTACGTACAATTCAAAATTATGTCCATGCCAGTTTTCATTGGCACAGCGTCCGAAAACCTCTTCATTTTTTTCTTTTGTCCAGCGGGGATTGTACAGCTTGTGGGCGGAATTAAAATGTTCAATGCGGGTTAAGTAAACCATGCTTTACTTTTTGTGTTTTCCCCCCGGCAATCGGGCGGAGGGTGGCGCCGTAGCTTTAGCCGGCAGCGGACAAAGGTACGAGAAACTTCCCCTTTTCTGTAAGGGATAAAGAACAATTAAGCACCTTTGCCAAAACAGCAGAAATGAACATCCTGGTCATCGCCGCCACTCCCATTGAAATCAGCCCCTTCCTGGATCAGTTAAGGAACGGAATGGTACCCCGGGAGCCGGATGTTTTGATAACCGGTATCGGGCTGACGGCCACTACCTGGTCCCTGACCCGGCAATTGCTGATCAAAAAACCAGACCTGGTCATACAGGCAGGTGTCGGAGGCTGTTTCGACCGCAGCATTCCCACCGGCACCGTCCTGGCGATCAGGCAAGAGGCCATTGCCGACCAGAGTGTGGTTGAACTGAATGCATTAAAAACATTATTTGATCTGAAACTGGTACCTCAAAACCAGTACCCTTTTACCAACGGCTGGATGATCAACAAACATGAAATTTTTAAAAAGGTAAAGCTAA
>CAZYTV010000061.1:0-18439 GCA_964650455.1 uncultured Chitinophaga sp.
TAAAGGAAAAAAAATAAAGTCACCTGAGCGTGTACCGTTGACGGGGCCACCAGTGGGGGTGATTTTCATGAAGCCCTGAAAGTGGCTGCGGTTTGGGACCTGCCGGTTATTTTTATTATTGAAAACAACGGGTATGGTCTCAGCACTCCGGTAAATGAACAATATCGGTGCATCAGCCTCGTGGATAAAGCGAAAGGTTACGGAATGGAAGGGATACAGATAGATGGGAATAACCTGCTTGCTGTTTATGATACGATAAAAGGAGTGCGGGAGTTTTGTATCAAACACCAGAAGCCCTATCTCATCGAATGTATGACATTCCGGATGCGGGGCCATGAAGAAGCCAGTGGTACGAAGTATGTGCCTCAGGACCTGTTTCGTCTATGGGAACAAAAAGACCCGATAAAAAACTATGAGGAGTACCTCACTCGTACAGGCGTTTTGAATGAGCAGGCGATTGTACAGATCAGAGAAGAGTTTAAACATAAGATTGAAGAAGAACTGGCAGCAGGGTTTAATACTGCTGCGGTGGTGGCGGACATTGAGGATGAACTTGAAGATGTATATGCAGCATCAGATGCCAGATGCCAGATGTCAGATGCCAGTAAACAGCCCAGAGGCTTCAGGGGTAAGCCTTCAGTTTTAAGTCAATCGTCATCCTCTATCAGAGTCATCGATAATAGCGCCCTGACAACTGACAACTGGCAACTGACAACTGATAAAAGAATGATTGATGCCATTAAAGAAGGCCTCCACCAATCCATGCTGCATCATTCCAATCTTATTCTCATGGGTCAGGATATTGCGGAGTATGGAGGGGCTTTTAAAATAACAGAAGGGTTTGTGGAGGAATTTGGGAAAGAGCGGGTGCGGAATACGCCTTTATGTGAGAGTGCGATATTGGGTTCGGCCCTGGGTCTTTCACTGGAAGGATACAAGAGTATGATGGAAATGCAGTTTGCGGATTTTGTAACGGTGGGATTTAACCAGATTATTAATAATCTCGCAAAGATCCATTACCGCTGGGGGCAAAATGCGGATGTGGTGGTCAGGATGCCTACGGGTGCGGGAGTGGGAGCCGGTCCTTTTCATAGTCAGAGCAACGAAGCCTGGTTTGTCCATACCCCCGGATTGAAGGTGGTTTATCCCAGTACACCGATGGATGCAAAGGGATTACTTATTGCCGCGATCAATGATCCCAACCCGGTGATGTACTTTGAGCATAAAGCACTCTATCGTTCGGTGAGCGGACCCGTACCGGAAGACTATTATGAAATTGAAATCGGCAAAGCACGGCATGTAAGATCAGGGGAAGAGCTGTCCATAATCACCTATGGCAGCGGGGTGCACTGGGCGGAGGACTATGCAGCCGAGCATCCTGAGATCTCCATTGATATACTCGACCTGCGTACTTTATTACCCCTTGATTATATGGCCATCCGTGCAGCGGTGAAGCGGACCGGCCGGGTGCTGGTATTGCACGAAGACACCCTGACCGGTGGTATCGGCGGCGAGATCGCGGCCTGGATCTCGGAGCATTGTTTCGGTATGCTGGATGCGCCGGTGATGCGCTGTGCATCGCTGGATACACCGGTTCCGTTTAGTGTGGAGCTGGAAAAGAATTTTCTGGCGAAAGCGAGACTGGGGGAGACGGTGCAGGCGTTGATGAGGTACTAAGAAACATTCAGTTTAATTACGTGTAAAAGGAGAGGGTTGAAGGTACGAGCTAAGAGGTACGAGCTTGTATGTCTAAAGGTGAGTGATTGGTTTTCTTTGGTGAACAGACAGAGCCGCGAGTTTCGAGCGACGAGTTTCGAGCCTGTTTCTCTAAAAGCGGATGACCGCATTTCATTTTGACTGAGCTGCAAGGGTCGGGACCTGAAACATTTTCCAAACTATCCGTCTCGCTTCTCGCCTCTTGCTTCTCGCCTCTTGCTCCTCTCAAATTTTTTCCCTATCTTTTATCTGCATTTTTAATACCCCCTCTGGAATCCTCCGTACCAGGTTGATTTATTTATTCACCTTTAAAACCTGGTTTATGTACATTATCAGAGACATTTTTCACCTGTATTTTGGTCATTACCGGCCGGCCAAACAGTTATTGGATGAAGCCCTGAAAGCCGGATTGTTGCCTGAAAACAAACAGGCCCGCGTGTTGTCAGATTTTACCGGTGATGCGTACCGCCTGATTTTTGAGGAAGGGTACGATACACTGGCGGATTATGAAAAATCGCTGACCAGCAGTATGCGAAAGGATGAGTGGCAGCAATGGTATGAAAAATTCAAACCCCATGTGGAGCGGAGCCACCGGGAGATTCTGAAGCAGGTGGTATAGAGAAGGAAACAAAAACCAACCATACATGTCCAGCCAAAACACTGCATCCCTGGCGGCACCCGTCAGTCAGCAGGAACGTATTGTCATACTCGACAGTCTCCGCGGCATCGCCCTGCTCGGCATCCTGCTGATGAATATTCCCTATATGGGATTGCCTGAGCCTTCGTTTGATCATCTGCTCCTGAATAATGAAATGGGTACCATCAATGAAAAAGTCTGGTGGTATGTAAACTGGATACCGGAAGGTACGCAACGGGCTATTTTCTCCATGTTATTTGGCGCGGGAATTATCCTGTTTGTAACGAGGCTGGAAAAGAAAACAGAGGGCATGTGGCCAGCCGAATATTTCCTGCGGCGCCAGCTCTGGATGACGGTATTTGGATTAATCAATGGTTATATATTACTCTGGCCAGGCGATATCCTTTTTCAGTATTCGATCATCGGGATAATTGCTTTTGTATTCCGCCGCCTGCCGGTAAAAGGCTTACTGATTGCGGCAGCAGTATGCCTGTTGCTGATGACGGCCCGGGAAAACCGGGATCTCTATAAGCAAAAAGAGGTGATCCATAAAGGGGAACTGGTGGCCAAACTGGATACCACCAGGGTAAAGCTGACGGATGTACAGAAAGAGGAACTGGGGGCCATGACCGGTATGAAAGAGAAATCAGATACGGCAGCCCTGAAGAAGGATATGAAAAGAAACATTGAAAAATCCACAGGTAGTTATGAGGTATTATATAATTATATCAGCGGGGTTACCGCGATGATTGAACTGAATTATACCTATTATGGAGTCTGGGATATCCTGCTTTTTATGTTACTGGGAATGGCTTTTTACAAATCCGGGGTACTAACCGGACAGGTTTCAGTGAAATGGTACTGGGCCATGTTTGTCGGCGGACTGGGAATCGGCCTTTTACTCACCTGGATGCGGCTGGATTTTATCATGGATCATCAGTTCAACGGGTTTGAAATAACCAAACATAAAGGATTTGAATATTATGAGCTTTCACGCACATTCCGATCTGTTGGTTTATTCGGTTTGCTGATGCTGCTCTTTAAGTCGGGCTGGTTCAACTGGTTCTTCAGACTCATGCGGCCGGTTGGACAAATGGCCTTTACCAATTACCTGATGCAGTCTTTAATGGGTGCTTTGTTTTTCTTTGGAATTGGTTTTGGTATGCTGGGCAAACTGCAGCGGTATGAGATCTATATGGTGGCCGTGGCCATCTGGGCTATAGAAATTACCTGGAGTCATATCTGGCTACGCTATTTCCGTTTTGGTCCGCTGGAGTGGTGCTGGAGAAGCCTCACGTACTGGAAAAAACAGCCGATGCGCAAGGAGAATACAAGAGATGTTTTGTCGGTATGAGTTATTCTTCCCGCTTGCGTTCTCAGGCCTGTTAATTTGTTGATGTATGTACCATAGAAAAAGGCTAAATTGAAAAGCCTCTAATAAATGATGATTGTAACACACCCTCAAAAATATGATTATGAGAAAATCAGTATTTGTATTTGTCTCCATGCTGCTTACCGTAATATTATCAGCACAGTCAGACTGGAGTCCTGAACAATGTTTAAAACTAAAGAATATATCCGCGATTGTTCCTTCTCCGGATGGGATGAAAGTACTCTATACGGTCCGGGAGGCGGTCATGACCGATGACCGGAGTGAGTTTATAAACCAGGTATGGTTGTGTAATGCGGATGGCAGTAACCCTGTACAGTTAACTAAAGGCGACAAAAACTCCTCCAATCCTAAATGGAGTCCGGATGGTAAGTGGATTGCATTTACTTCATCCAGGGACAGCAAAAACAATTTGTATGTATTGCCGGTTGCTGGCGGTGAAGCAGAAAAAGTAACGGATGTAAAATCCGGGGTGGGGGACTATAAATGGCGCAAAGATGGCAATGCCATTGCTTTTACAATGTCAGATCCCGCTGAAAGCAAAGAGGAGAAAGACAAAAAAGGGAAGAATGACTGGTATTATATGGATGAGGAAGTAAAACAAAACCGGTTGTATGTTTTATGGCTGGATAAAAAAGACACAGCGGGCAAATATGTGCAGGCTAAAATCACCCGGGAAAATTATAATGTAAATAGCTTTGATTGGAGCCCGGATGGTAAACAGATCGTTTACTCCTACGGCAAATCTCCGGAGGTAAATGATAATGTGTACAGCGATATTGCTGTTATTGATATTGAAAAGGGCAGTATAAAATCAATTGCATCAACCAAAGCCGGCGAAACGAGTCCCTGGTTCAGTCCGGATGGGAAATTTATTGTTTACTACTGTACTGCGGACCCGGTTGACTGGTCTGGTCCGCGTCATGCCAGGATATACACAGTGGCAGACGGGAAAACGTGGAGACTGAAAGCGACACCGGATGAAAATGGCGGTATTATCGGGTGGACACCGGATGGTAAGCATGTTTTATGGACTGAGGCCAACAGGACCCTGGCCAGTGTTTATATGCTGAGCGCTGATGGAAAATCGGTAACAGAATGGAATAGAGGTTCAAAAGACCTGATTGGTACCATTGCATTAAATTCAACCGGAACACATCTTGCTTTTGTTTTACAAAATCCGTCACAGTTACCCGAAGGTTATATCAGTGCCCTGGCCTCTTTTTCTCCAATGAAAGTGACCAGTATTAACGCGGCACTTGCCGGCAAACCATTGCCCAGGACAGAAGTGATAAAATGGAAGGGGGCGGATGGAAAAGAAATTGAAGGGTTGCTTACGTACCCTTTGAACTATAAATCCGGGCAAAAAGTTCCCTTTATTTTAAACGTGCATGGCGGACCGGCAGGGGTGTTTGCGCAGGCTTGTGTTGCCGTTAACCAGGGAACCTATCCCATTGCAGCATTTGCTGAAGCCGGTTATGCAGTACTCCGGCCCAATCCCAGGGGATCTTCCGGTTATGGTACCGAATTCAGAATGGCCAACCGTGCTGATTGGGGCGGAAAGGATTATCAGGACCTGATGGCCGGGGTGGATAATGTGATAAAAATGGGAGTAGCCGATGAAACTAAAATGGGTGTGATGGGCTGGAGTTACGGAGGCTTTATGAGCAGTTGGATTGTTGGTCATACCGATCGTTTTAAAGTGGCTTCCATTGGTGCCCCGGTGGTTGATCTCTCTCACCAGAATCTGACAGATGATATTGAAGGATTCCTGCCTTCATATTTCAAAGCGAATCCATGGGACGACTGGAGTAAGTATGATGCACATTCACCATTGCGTTATGTTCAGCAGGTAAAAACACCGGTTATGTTGCAACATGGTGAAGCCGATGCCAGGGTTCCGTTCAGTAATTCGGTGATGTTTTATAATGCATTGCGCCGGCGGAATGTACCTGTACGCTTACTGGCTTTGCCCAGGCAGCCACATGGTCCGCAGGAACCCAGGATGATCCTGAAAACCATGCAATCCAACCTGGAATGGTTTGAAAAATATATCGGGGACAAGAAAGGATTTTAAAATATCAACAGCACCGTATGAAATTCAGTTTCTTTTTTCTTTTTGTTGCCCCTTTCCTTTTTTCCTGTACCCATAAAAAACAGGCAGAGCATAATCTGGCTGTACAGTATGATTCTTTATATCATCCGGCTGTGTTTACAGATGATGCGAGAATTGAAAAAATAAAGAAAGCGATGCCGGTGATCGACAGTATTTACAAAAAACACGCAGCCGATAATCATTTTCCTGGCATCAGCTTCGGTATTGTGGTGGACGGGCAACTTATTTATAAGAATAATTATGGTTATACCGATGTGGCCAAAAAAATTCCGGTGAGTTCTTCATCCATGTTCCGCATTGCTTCCATGAGTAAGAGTTTTACAGCCATGGCGATACTGAAACTGCGGGACGAAGGCCGTTTCAACCTGGATGACCCGGCTTATCTTTTTATCCCGGAGCTGAAAGGGGTGAAATACCCGACGGCCGATGCACCCGCGATTTCGGTCAGGCATTTACTCACACACGGGGCGGGGTTTCCGGAAGACAATCCCTGGGGCGACCGGCAACTGGCGGATAATGATAAGGACCTGATGGAGTTTATCGGCAAACAAATCAGTTTTTCCAATCCTCCCGGTATTGCGTTTGAATACAGTAATCTCGGTTTTGCCTTACTGGGAAAAATTATCACGAAAGTATCGGGCATACCCTATCAGCAATACATAAAAGAAAATATCTGGAAGCCCCTGGGCATGGCAAATGCCGAATGGGAATATGCCAATGTACCTGCCGATAAACTGGCACATGGATACCGGTGGCTCAATGACCAGTGGAATGAAGAAACCCTGTTGCATGATGTACCCGATGGAAGCTGGGGCGCCATGGGAAGTATGATCACCTCCATTGATGAGTTTGCCAAATACATAGCTTTTCATTTATCGTCATGGCCTCCATCGAATGCAAAAGAAACAGGACCGGTGAACCGGAGTTCAGTAAGAGAGATGCATCATCCGTGGCGCTGGAACGGATTTAATGCCGCCTTTACTTACCCGGATGGCCGGAGCTGTCCGGTTACCTCAGCTTATTGTTATGGACTGGGCTGGATGAAGGACTGCGATGGTAAAACCTATATCTCACATAGCGGAGGTCTCCCCGGATTCGGTAGTCAGTGGCGGATTATGCCCGATTATGGAATCGGCGTCGTGGCTTTTGCTAACCGGACCTATGCTCCCTTTGGATCAGTAAACCTACGGGTGCTGGATACCCTGATCAAACTGGCGGGACTTCAACCAAGACAACTACCGCCATCTGCTATTCTGGAACAACGGAAAAATGAACTGGTGAAACTACTGCCCGACTGGGGCAATGCGGAGAAGAGTGGCATATTCGCGGAAAATTTCTTACCGGATTATCCCATTGATACACTGAAGAAATATGCCCGTGACCTGTATGCCAAAGCCGGTAAGATCATTTCGGTCAAAGAAATGAAACCGGAGAACCAGTTACGTGGTTCATTTATTATCCATGGAGAGAAGAGTGATATTGAAGTTTACTTTACGTTATCACCGGAACGGCCGGCGTTGATACAGGAGTATCATATACGGGAAATTCCTTCGTTACGCTGAATGTGCTTGTCACCCTTGGGTACGTCGCAGGATATTTTCACTTGCCCTGTATAATTACAGAAGCGACTACTCCCACCTTCGCTTCTTATCCTCCGAAACCTTTTGGTGCAGGAGGAACGCTTCGGTCGGCAGGCAGGATGACACGAACATCTCGCTTCGAATAGTTTTTTTTGATAACCATTATAAAATACCGGTCAGGTTGTAGCGCCTGAAGTGTTAAATAGAAAACAGTAAACAGAAATGATTAATTAAAGCATATTATTGAAGGATGTTCTTAGAATAATGAGAAAGAAACCGTCCGTGTCATCCTGCCCTTCGATAAACTCAGGATGACAACAGTCCTTGTCATGCTGAGTCTGCCGAAGCAGGCGGGGCGTACCGAAGGGTTAATCATTCATCGCTCCATACAACATCGCCCTGAATTTTTCCACCACATCACCGTGGGTGGAGCTTTGCAACTGACGATAAAAGAGGAAGACCATTTTTTCTTTGGGGTCTACCCAATAGGAGGTGGAGAAAGCACCGCCCCAACTGAAAGTACCGGTATTGGAGGGTGTGCGGGCACTGCCCCGGTCGGTGATGACCTGGAAACCAAGACCGAATTTATCATCGCCCCTGGAAAGGTCGCCGATCTGGTTCATGGTCATCATGCGGACACTGTTCCGGCTGAGTATCCGCTTGCCATCATGGATGCCATTATTCAATAGCATTTGCAGGAATACCGCGTAGTCGTAGATGGTGGAAGATAAACCCGCGCCCCCGGAATAATAGGTACTTCCTTCCAGCGGGTAATCGGATGTAACCGTTTTTCCATTGAGTAAATCGGATTCCGCCTTGTTCAGTTTGCCGGTGGAGTCTTCCCGATATAGTTTGACGAGCCTCCATGATTTGTTTTTAGGGATGCTGAAATAGGTATCCGTCATACCCAGGGGTTCAAAAATGCGGGTGCGGAAAAATTCAGCAAGGTTTATTCCGGAAATCACTTCCACCAGGCAACCCAGTAAATCTGTGTTCAGCCCGTATGTCCATTTTTCACCGGGCTGGTGCATCAGGGGCAGTTTGGCCAGCCGGTTCATGGCATCCAGCAGTTTGTCATCCTTTACACCAATACCTGCTGTAATATTATGTTTAGCATAAATGGCATTGGCTTCCCGTGAACCAATCTGCGCATATCCCAGACCGGAAGTATGGGTCAGCAGCTCCCGGATCGTGATTTCTTTTTTGGCCGGTACCGTGGTATAGCTGGTGTCCGCCGGGTTGAATTTATCCAGGACCTGTTGCTTTTTAAAAGCAGGGATATATTTTGAAACGGGATCATCCAGCAACAGTTTGCCTTCTTCGAAGAGTATCATGATGGCCACACTGGTGATCGCTTTGGTTTGTGAGGCGATACGGAAGATATGATCTTTCTGCATCTGCGTTTTCATTTCCTTGTCGCTAAAACCAACCGCTTTATAATAGACAATCTTATTATTCCGGATCACCAGGGCCGTACCACCCTGCATCCAGCCTTTCTCCACCCAGCCGTTCATTTCACGATCAAGACGTTTCAGCCGTTCACTGGAAAAACCCTGTGATTCAGGGGTGCCAGGGGTGATGGGCTGGGCAATGACTGCAGTCAGGCTGCAAAGAATGAAAAGGAGAAGAAGGGAATTTTTCATATGTGTGATTGTAGTGTAAATATAAGAGGCGAGAGGCAAGAAGCGAGAGGCGAGAGGCAAGAAGTGGGCTCCCGGTTAATTTCTCCCCGGTCCGTACAGCGCTTTCCCGCTTCTCACACCCGTATGCTTTTCTTCATCCACTGTCAGTTGTCCGTTCACAATCACAAAATGAAATCCTTTGGAGTAAGCATGGGGTTTATCAAACGTGGAGATATCTTTTACTTCATTTTCATCAAAAATCACGATATCCGCCGCGTAGCCGGTCTTCAGGAGGCCACGGTCTGTCAACTGAAATTTCTGGGCGGGCAGAGAAGTCATACGGCGGATCGCTTCTTCAAGCGAGAGCACTTTTTCCTCTCTTACATATTTACCCAGCACACGGGCATTGGTGCCATAACCACGGGGATGGGGCATGCCGGCATTGAGGACACGGATACTGGCATCACTGGCAAACATATTAAAGGGATATTTCATGATCCGTTTTACATCTTCTTCGCCCATCCCATGGAAGACGGCACTGGCTCCCCCCTTCTTCATGATATCGATCACGGTCTGTGCCTCTTCTTTTGCTTTGTGCTTACGTCCCATCATCAGGTTGATCTGTTCAATGCTCTTCCCATTATAGGTTGTATCGGGTGCATAGTAGGCGATCACAGCATAACTCAGGTGTTTGAGTTTTCTTTTTTTCAACCGGGCCAGGATGGATTTCACCACATATTTATTGAGGACCGGATTTTCCAACCTTGCTCTGATGGAATCCTGTCCGTCTGCCAGTATCTCATCCGGTATCAGGGTGCTGATCGAAGTACTGCTGGCCGTATAGGGATACTGGTCGATGGTGACCTCAATGCCTTCCCTGCGGGCGGCTTCGATCATGGGGACGGTGATTTTGCTGCGTCCCCAGTTTTGTTGCCCGCTGAGTTTGAAATGCGATATCTCCACGGGAATCTTTGCTTCACGGCCTATGGTCAGTGCCTCTTCAATGGCCTGGGTGACACTATCTCCCTCATCGCGCATGTGGGACGCATAAACCCCGTTATATTTAGCCGCCACTTTGGCCAGGGCCACGATCTCATAGGTTTTTGTATAAGTACCGGGGATATAGATCAACCCGGTTGATAAACCCACCGCCCCGTCCTTCATGGCTTTGTCCACAATCGTTTCCATTCGTTGCAATTCCTCCGGGCTGGCATCACGATTGGCACGGCCCATTACGGCTTTGCGTACATCGTTGTGTCCGACAAGGCTGGCGATATTGATGGACGTCTTCAGGGAATCCACCCAATACAGGTACTTCCCGATGTCCACATGTGAGGAACCGCAGTTGCCGGTCACGCAGGTGGTTACGCCGTCATAAATAAAACTCTTTGCTTCCGGATCTTTTATTTCATCGTTCTCGAGATGGGTATGCACATCAATAAAGCCGGGTGCCACGATCATACCTTTGGCATCGATGGTCTTGCTGGCAGTGAATGAAATATTGCGACCTATCCCGATGATCTTCCCGTCCTTGATCGCCACGGAACCATAATACCAGTTGTTGCCGGTACCGTCCATGATCTTTCCGTTGGTGATCAGAAGGTCACATGGCTGGGCATGGGAGATGAGGGGTAGTAAGAGAAGAAGGAGGAGATATTTCATAGTACAATTTACACTAAAACCCCCTAAAGGGGGACTTAAGTCTTCGATAGTTTGCAGATACTTTTATAACTGAATTGCGTATTAGTGTTCCGCTAAGCCAATAAAGACTTTTCCCTTTACGGATTGTCTTAAAAATCTTTGCGGGAGATTTTACGCAAGATTAAAGGGAAAGATTGTTTAAAAAATTTGAAATTTCAAAGTCCCCCTTTAGTGGGAATTAGGGGGTTTCTCCCGGATGATAACTTCTCTCCACATGCTTCAGTACATCTTCCTTATAAAACAGCACTTCCTTAAACTGTCCCTTACTATACATTTCCGCCTGGTCGAAAAAATGCGGGGAGGCGGGGTTGCCACTGTTGCCTCCGGCGAGTAATGATTTTGCTTTAATTTTTTTACCGAATTCAACGGCACAGATAAAGCTGTTGCCATGAACACCGTATCTTTTTTCGGTGCCGGAATATTGACGGCTGTTGTAAGACGGCAGGGTGCCCCAGGCAGAGGAAGTAAAGGGAACGGGAATGCTGGCTTTCCGGTCATCAAATTTATTATCGATATCAGGGGAGATGCGCTGGAAGCGGTTGATGGTTCCCCAGGGTAACTGCCAGCGGCCGAATCTTTTTTCAAGATCTTTAATCGTATTCATCAGCGGTGTCAGCAGATCATGGGGCGATGCATTTTTGGCATAATAACGGGCTTTTTCCACCTGGTCGGCTTCTTCATCCTCCACTATTTGGGTGCGGAGCATTGCAGGTAAGATCCGTTGTCCCCATTCCACGGCGAGGGTGGTGGCAATGGAATTCGTGTTGCAGCGGTAGTCCCAGTTTTTTAATACCATAACAGGACCGGCGAGATAAGCATAGAATGAATCTGTGTATTCTATTTTATCAAATGCTTTTACCAGGGCAGGTACCAGCACTTCAAAAGCCGCCATCCGGCGATCATAACCGGCGGCAATTACTTTATCCAGGGAATAGGAGTTTGTTTCGCTCAGCACCCGTACCGCATTGATACCCCTGAAATTTTCACCATCGGGTGCCATATAAGCGGGATAGTTTTCTTTTTTGGGACTCTGGTTACCGGCAACCGTATAAGGAGTGGAATTACAATTCTGCAACCAGCCATTTACCGGGTTGATCAGGTGCAGGGTCTGATCGATAGCATGATAACCTTTCCATTCAGTGTCGGTGATGCTTCCATCTGCAGGTTTGGACCAGTCATATTTTGTATCCCGCGAGGGAATGCGGTTGCCATGCCAGTAAGCAATATTGCCGGCCGCATCGGCATACACGGTGTTGTTAGAGATATTGCCTTTCAGGTCCAGGGTCCTTTTAAAATCTTCGAGCCCCTTAGCTTTGGTCCGCTGCCAGCATTGCACGAGCCCGTTATAGAGACGGTTATCGGCTTTTACACTGATCCATTTTTTATCCCGGATGGCCATAACAGGACCATGATGTGTATAAAGGGCATTAAAATCTTTTTGCAGCAGTCCGTTTCCACTTTTATACCGCAGGGAGATCTTCTCCTGTCTTACCGGTTTTTGCTTTCCATCGTACAGGTAAGTCCAGCCATGATCCGTCTTACTGATTTTTTCGAAGTATGAATCCGCCGCATCCACATAACTGCTGGTATGCATCCAGCCGCACTGCTCATTGAAACCCTGGTAGATGAAAAACTGTCCCCA
Organism: uncultured Chitinophaga sp.; assembly: GCA_964650455.1. Taxonomy (GTDB): domain Bacteria; phylum Bacteroidota; class Bacteroidia; order Chitinophagales; family Chitinophagaceae; genus JJ008. The sequence continues at coordinate 12,405 of CAZYTV010000061.1, forward strand.
GGTAACGGCACCATAGGCATTCAGACCTTCTTCGCTGACCATATGTACTTCGGGACGGAAATAGAAAGTGACATGTGGATTGATATACAGGATGGCATTGCCGGATTCAGTGATTTTCGGGGAAAAGGCAAAACCATTAGAGCCGGTGAGTTTCAGATCAGCTTCAGGGTCTGCTTGTTTTGGATGAGATACAACAGGGGCTTCACCGGCGTAAAAGTTTTTGAATTCAGCAGCAGAAACATCTGCCGTACTGATAGCGCCGATACTGCCATCGGTCCACATAAAAGGGAACCAGGGTTCAAAACGGGTGAGCAGGGCCGGCTTTGTTTCCGGATGTTTGTATAAATAGTAATTCACCCCGTCTGCAAATGCATTGCATAGTTTTTTCAGCCAGGCGGGAGCCTTGTCATAATCACTCTTCGAGCCGGCCTGGCTGATGATGATCCGGTTCAGCAGGTCACTGTATATAGCCCCTTCTCCGCTTACTTCCGCCAGGCGTCCCAGTTTCTCGAGATAGTTCATTTCCACACGGGAAAAATCATCTTCGCACTGTGCATAAAGCAGGCCGAATACTGCATCTGCATCGGTTTTACCATAGATATGCGGTACACCGTAGTTATCGCGGATGATCGTGACATTACCGGCCTGTTTTTCCCATTGGGCCAATTGTGTTTTTGAAGGCAATTGGGAGAAAACGCAAAGCGGGGCCAGCAGCAGGAGCAATAAATATTTCATAGCTTAAATGTAAATCAATTAGGGGAAGCTGGAAAATCAGTAAATTACCTATGAACATCAATAAAACCGGACTGAATAGTAAATCCTTTTCCGGTTCCGGTTTTGATATTGTTTCTCCAGGTACGGAAAAACCTCCCGTGCTGGATTTATATGAAAAAAAAACAACAGGCTGAATCTCCTGCTGCTCATGATGCCAGTCCACTGGCACATGATGATAAACTGCAGTTGTTTGAACGGATCAGTGATGCGTTTGTCGCCCTCGACAAAAACTGGTGTTATACCTATGTGAATCAAAAAGCCGGTGTGATCATGCGCAAGGATCCTGAACAGATGATCGGCCGGCATATCCTGGCAGAGTTCCCGGGTATTGAGGGGCAACCTTATTACCTGGGTTTTGAAAAAGCCATGCGGGAGCAGGTTTATGTTTACATTGAAGAGTATTTATCAGTCAATGAAAGGTGGTTTGAGTTTCACATTTATCCTTCTGCAGAGGGTATTTCTGTTTTTTTCCGGGAAATAACCGACAGAAAACTGGCGGAGCTGAATCTGCAAAAAGCCAACCGGTTGTATAATTTTATCAGCCAGGTCAATCAGCTCATCGTACGGACCAAGGACCAGGAAAATTTATTCAGGGAAGTATGTGAAATAGCAGTACGGCTCGGGAAGTTTAAATTGGCCTGGATCGGTTTGCTGGATGACAAGACAGGAACAGTAAATCCGGTTGCCTTTGCCGGGGTAGAGGATGGCTACCTGACACATATTAAGAAGATACATATTTCCCTGGATCAGTCCGGCAAGGGGCCTACGGGATCTGCCATCCGGAAAGGGGAGATAGTGGTTAGTCATGATATTGAAAATGATCCGGGGATGCTGGCCTGGCGCGAAGAGGCAATGAAAAGAGGATACCGTTCTTCGATTGCGGTGCCAATAAGACGCGGGGGCAAAGTAATCGGGGCCTTTTCGTTGTATGCCGGGGAAAAACATTTTTTTGATACCAGTGAAGTGGCCCTGCTGGAAGAAGCTACCGGTGACATTTCCTTTTCACTGGATGTATATGAGAATGAAAGGAAAAGGAACGAGGCAGAGTCGGCCCTGCGCACCAGTGAAATAAAACTCCGTTTGATTTTTGATTCCACCCGGGATATATTGTATATGCTTGAAACGGATGATCAGGAGGATTTCCGTTATGTTTCGGTGAACAAACAGTTCCTGTTGTCAACCGGTTTGAAAGAGGAGCAGGTTATTGGTAAACGGTCTGCTGAAATTGTTCCGCCGGCCATATGGCCAGGTGTGCTGGAAAATTACCGGAAAGCGATCCGTTTAAAAGAAGTGATTGAATGGGAGGAAGTGATTGCAGAACCTATTGGTAACAGAGCCGGAATTGTTTCCATTGCGCCGGTATTTGACTTGCAGGGTCGCTGTACTTTTCTGATTGGTACTTTTCATGATATCACTGAAATCCGGAAATATATCACCCGGCTGAAGGAGGCCAATGACCGCTTCAACCTGATCACCCAGGCAGGCAATGATGCTTTATGGGAATGGAATATCATTACGGGGGAACTATGGGCCAATGAAGCGCATCAGCGGTTGTATGGATTAAGCCTGAATGACCCGATCCCCGATTCGGGTCAATGGGCTGACCGGTTGCACCCGGATGAACGGGATAGATTGCTGAAACGCCAGCAGGATTATTTGTCCTCTTCCAGCGAAACCTTTATTTCAGAATACCGTTTCCGGTGCGGTACGGGTGAGTACCTGAATATTTATGACCGTTGTTTTATTGTGCGGGATGATACCGGCAAACCAGTCAGGATGCTGGGCAGTATGGTGGACATTACGGAAATCCGGAAAGCACAGGAAGAGATTAATACCAAGGCGACCCAGTTGAAATTGCTGGGAGATAATTTATCGGGCACTATGATCTACCAGCTGGTCAGGGAAAAAGATGGCAGGATGGCATTTACCTACCTGAGCCGTGAAGTGGAGATACTGACCGGTTATCAAACAGAAGAGGTCCTGGAAAATCCGCAGATTTTGTATAACGTGATCCATGAAGAGGATCGTAAAAAAATGGCCGATGCGGAAGCTATTTCCTACCGGCAAATGACCCTGTTTAATGTGGTAGTCAGGGCTGTCAGACCCGATGGAGAGATCCGATGGCTCAATATCCGTTCGGTTCCACGCTTACTGCCGGATGGCCGGGTTATCTGGGATGGGGTGCACCTGGATATCACGGAACAAAGAATGGCACAGGAGAAGATCATGAAGGAGATGAACTTATCCGATTCTCTGATCAACAGTTTGCCGGGTATTTTTTACCTGTATACAAAAGAGAGAAAGTTCCTGAGGTGGAATAAAAACTTTGAACGGGTGAGTGGTTATAATGCTGATGAAATAAGCCTGATGGACCCGCTCGATTTTTTTGAAGAAGAAGAGAAAGAACTGTTGTTTGAAAAGATCAAAGCCGTTTTTGAACACGGTGAGGAAAATGTGGAAGCCGGGTTCCGGACGAAGTCCGGGGTAACGATCCCCTATTTTTTCACCGGGCAAACCATTGATTATAATAAACAGACCTGCCTGATGGGCGTGGGGATTGATATCTCTGAGCGCGTAAAGGCCCAGGCAGCCATAAAACAGGTTTCGGAACAATTGCGAAGATTAAGTGCGCATCTGCTGGCGATACGGGATGAAGAACGAAAAAGAATTGGCCGGGAAATACATGACGAACTGGGGCAGCATCTGACTGCAATAAAAATGGATGTTGCCTGGATCGAAAAAAAAATACCTGCGGATGCAGAACCGATCCGGCAGAAGCTCAGGAATATGATTACGCTGCTGGATAGCAGTCACCTGTCGCTCCGCAAAATCCTGAATGAATTGCGGATGGGAATACTGGAACACCAGGGACTGGAGGAAGCATTAAAATGGCAGGTGAGTCTCTTTACTGATAATACCGGTATCCCGGTATCGTTCAGGATTGAAAAGCCCTTTGAACTGAAAGATGAGGCGATTGCATCCTGCCTGTTCAGGGTTTTCCAGGAATCCCTGACGAATATTACGCGGTATGCCCATGCAAAACAGGTAAAAGCGTTTCTTAGACAGGAACCAGGGATGATCCGGATGGAAATTGCAGATGATGGGGTGGGGTTTGATGCGGCGATATTGAATAACCCGGTTTCATTCGGCATTCTGGGTATGCGGGAACGGGTGGCCGCCCTGGAAGGTAAATTCCTGCTGGATACCCAACCGGGGAAAGGAACGACTATAACAGTAAGTATTCCTTATCATGAATAAACATATCCGGTCATGAAACGATTTATTATTGCAGATGATCACAGTTTTATACGGGTGGGGCTTATCCAGATCCTGAGGGATGAATATCCCACAGCTGAAATTAAAGAAGTGGCGGATGGGGAAAGCCTGGTAAAGGAAGTGATGCAGCATGACTGGGACCTGGTGATCTCAGACCTGGATATGCCGGGCCGCAGCGGGCTGGAAGCACTGGAACAGATCAAACAGATCAAACCGGATTTACCTGTTTTGATACTCAGTATTTATGCTGAAGAACTTTATGCAGTCCGCTCTTTAAGGGCAGGCGCTTCCGGTTATCTCAATAAGAATGCTGCGCCTTATGAACTGATCAAGGCAATTGAACGGATTTCACTTGGCCGTAAATATATCACCCCTGAACTGGCCGAGCATATTTTAAGTGAGGGCAGTGAAAAAGCAGCCCATGAACTGCTCACCAACCGGGAATTTGAAATTTTTAAATTGCTGGCTTCAGGAAGATCCAATACACAGGTGGCTGAATCGCTTTCGCTGGCGCCTACCACGATCAGTTCACACCGGAGTAAGATCATGGAAAAAATGGGGCTGTCCACCAATACGGACCTTACCCGTTATGCCCTTGCCCATGGATTTATTTCGGATCTGCACGAATAAAACACGCTTCCCTGTTTTCATCAGCCGGACCATCGCTGCCAGCCACCGGAGATGCAGATTATTTCCCGCTGATTTACCGCCTTTTCTCCATGTAGTTTTTCGGCTACGGTTACTACGTGTTTTTTACTAGCCCAATCTGGCAACTCTGTCTATAGAATGAGTTCATTCCGTACCCGTTCTTTGTGGCGAAACGAATATTCATGAAGGTACTTGTATTCGAACGCTATGAGATTATCAGTAAACGGCTGGTTGAACTGATCCTTGAGCATTTCAGCGATGCTATTGTTTTTAATGTGGTTTCGGATGAGGAGGTTTTACCGGTGGCTATCACCCGTAATCCGGATGTGGTGCTGATGGATATGCACCGGCCGGGAACGATGTTTCCTGAACTGATTACCGGGTTGAAAAGGAGCTCAGCATCCATACTGATTATTTTACTCTACACGTATACGGAAGAACTTTTAGTATTTCAAAGTATGCAGGCAGGGGCTGATTATGTGCTTTGCAAGTACGACCAGATGGATGAACTGATTTCCATATTAAACAGGCATAAACCAGTTACGCGGTAAAATGTGATTAAAAAATCTGAGGTTATGCTACACGCAAAAGTTGAAACTACAGGAAGCATTTACAGGAAGAATAAATTCTTTTACCTGCACATAGCCGCCTGTGTTTTATTTACGGGAAGCCTTTTATACTGGGGAGTAAGCCGGTCTTCGGCCGCCAGTGATGCGGACTCATTTAATTTTGTTCTGCTGATCAGCCTGACCGGATTGCTGCTTGGGTTATGGTCAGCCCGGCTGCTGTATACGCAGATCAATACCAGTACTCAGCTTAAAAAGGAAAATCAGGAGCACCGGGAATATTTCAAAACCACACTTACCAGTATTACAGATGGTGTGATTACCACAGACCTGGCCGGACAGGTGGTCTTTATGAATAGTGCTGCTGAAAAAATTACCGGCTGGAACTACCCCGAAGCCAAAGCCCAAAAATTATCTGAAGTATATAATATACATCCTGAACAGGCCGACAGCGCCAGGCTTTCGGTAGCTGAACGTGTATTGCAAACCTGGAAATATGTAGCCCGGGAAAACAATACGGTACTGCTGACACGGACCAATGAAGAACGGGTGATCAGTAATGCTGCAGCCCCGTTATTTGATAAAGCCGGCCAGGTAACCGGAGTGCTGATTGTTTTCAGTGATGAAACAAGCAAACGGAAGCAGGAACGCCGGATAAGGGAAAGTGACGAAAAGTACCGCATGTTATTTGACCAGGCTTCTGTGGCCATTTTTATTACCGATCAGCAAGGACGGTTCCTGGAGATGAATAAAAACGCTAATGACCTGGTG
>CAZYTV010000062.1:0-18379 GCA_964650455.1 uncultured Chitinophaga sp.
CTTCCTGATGCAGACCGCAGGGAGAAAGAGGCAAAATTTCTAATTCATTCAGTAACAACAAAAGCACTGAAATAATATGGCAGCGAATCAGCACAGCACACTGGGTGTGATCATTGGTAACCGGGATTTTTTTCCGGATAAGTTAGTAGCCGAAGCAAGGACAGAAATACTGGATCTCTTTAAAAAATTGAATATCACCCCGGTATTATTATCCGATGCTGACTCCAAGCTTGGTGGGGTGGAAACTTTTGCCGAAGCACAGAAATGTGCCAACCTCTTTAAGCAACATGCCGAAGCTATTGATGGGATCCTGGTGGTGCTGCCCAATTTTGGAGATGAAAAAGGGGTGGCCGAAACAATCAAACTATCTGGTCTTCAGGTGCCCGTGCTGGTGCAGGGTTATCCCGATGACCTCGGCAAGATGGATGTGGTAAACCGTCGCGATGCCTGGTGTGGCAAGATCTCGGTTTGCAATAACCTGTACCAGTTTGGCATAAAGTATACATTGACTACAAAGCATGTAGTGAGTCCTTCTGATCCTTCTTTTATTACTGACTTGAATAATTTCACAGCGGTTTGCCGGGTGGTGAAAGGATTGCGTAAAGTCAGGATCGGTGCAGTGGGTGCAAGACCCGGGGCATTCAATACAGTTCGGTACAGTGAAAAGATTTTGCAGCGTAATGGCATTTCCGTTACTACGGTTGATCTTTCTGAAATACTTGGTAATGCCAATAAGTTTACGGCAACAGATGCGGCCGTAAAAGAGAAACTGGAAAAAATACATGCGTATGCCAAAACCGGGTTAACACCTCCGGACAAATTGGTACAGATTGCCAAACTGGATGTGGCATTAGCGGATTTTATGGCTGCCAATGCATTGGATGCGACTGCGATCCAGTGCTGGACCTCCCTGCAACAGAACTACGGATGTAATGTATGTACCAGCATGAGTATGATGAGTGAGAATATGCTGCCTTCTGCCTGTGAAGTGGATGTGACCGGCACCCTGAGTATGTATGCTTTGCAACTGGCCAGCGGTTCGCCTTCAGCATTGGTGGACTGGAATAATAACTATGCGGATGATGAAACCAAATGTGTATTGTTCCATTGTGGTAACTGGGCCAAATCCTTCTTGCCGGATATCACCATCAGCACGGCGCCGATCCTGGGTACAAGTGTGGGAACGGAAAATACGTACGGGGCACTTGATGGCCGTACTCCGGCTATGCCATTGACTTACGGAAGAATCAGCACCGATGACTGCAAAGGCATCATCAAAGCCTATGTGGGTGAGGGCGATCTGACCAATGATGCCCTGAATACATTCGGTAACCGGGCTGTGGCACAGATTGGTAACCTGCAGGGACTGATGCAGTATGTGTGTAAGCATGGTTTTGAACACCATGTGGTGATGAATGCCAGCAAGACGGCCGGCATATTAAAAGAAGCATTTGAAAATTACCTGGGCTGGGAAACTTACCAGCACGCTTAATGATAAATACAGGAATGACGACAACAGAATTAAAGATCAGATCCATTCAGTATCGCAAGAGAATACTGAAGTATATCCTGGGAGCGAAAGCTGGTCATACCGGCGGCAGCCTCTCCAGCACGGATATCCTGAACGTATTATATAATGAAGTACTGAATGTAAGTCCGGAAAACTTCAACTCGCCCGATCGTGACCGCTATGTGCAGAGTAAGGGTCATTGTGTCGAAGCCCTCTATGTGGTGCTGGCGGATAAAGGCTTCTTCCCGGAGGAGGACCTGAACACTTTATGTAAATACCGGTCTCATTATATCGGTCACCCCACCCGAAAGATCAAAGGGGTGGAACAGAATACCGGGGCATTGGGACATGGGCTGCCTATTTGTGTGGGGACGGCCATAGCCGCGAAAATGGACAAGAAAGACTATCGTGTATTTACATTAATGGGCGATGGCGAATTACCTGAAGGCAGTAACTGGGAAGCCGCACTAAGTGCTGCACATTACAAACTGGATAATCTCTGCGTTATCATTGATAAGAATGGTATGCAGATTACTGCCCATACCAAGGATGTAATGAACACGGATCCGCTTGATCTGAAATGGAAGGCATTTGGCTGGGCTGTACGGGAAGTGGATGGTAATGATGTGGCCGCGTTGAAAGAAGCCTTTGCCGCTTTGCCTTTTGAAAAAGGAAAACCTTCGGTGATTATCGCGAAGACTATAAAAGGGAAAGGGGTGAGTTTTATGGAGAATCAGTTGAAATGGCACCATGGGGTGCCGGGTGCGGAGCAGTATGAGCAGGCGCAGGCGGAGCTGGATGAATTACTAAATCAGGTTCGTGCTTCGGCAAGCTCAGCATGACAACAGCTATTCTTGTCATGGTGAGCGTGTCGAACCATGAGTAACAAAAAATTAAAAAATTTAACAACCGGTAATGGCAGTTGAGACGAATAAGGAATTAGGCTACAAACCCAACCAGGATATTTTCTCGGAGACCTTGCAGCGCCTTGCTGCCGGTGACCGGAATATCATCGCTGTGACCAGTGATTCCAGAGGATCGGGGAAGCTGGTGAAATTCGGACAGGAGTTCCCGGAGCAGATCGTGGAAGTAGGGATTGCGGAACAGAACCTGGTGGGGGTGGCAGCGGGACTGGCTTCCTGTAACAAGAAAGTATTTGCTGTATCACCGGCCTGTTTTTTAACGGCCCGCTCACTCGAGCAGATCAAGAATGATATCTGTTACAGTAATAATCCGGCTACGGTGGTGGGCATCAGTGCAGGCGTGAGTTATGGGGCATTGGGAAGTACGCATCATAGCCTGCATGACTTTGCAGCTTTACGCGCCATCAATAATATCATCATCGTGGTGCCGGCTGATAATTATGAAACGGAGAAAGCCACTGAACTGGCAGCTGAGAGTAAGATACCGGTTTACCTGCGTTTCGGAAAAAAACCGATGCCGTTTCTGACTGATCAGAAAGATGAGTTTGTATTTGGTAAAGGGAGAGTGATTACGGAAGGCGACGATGTGGCCATTATTGCCAATGGAGAAACCGTATATCCCGCATTGCTGGCTGCAGCGAAATTAAAGGAGACCGGTATTCACGCCACGGTGGTGAGTATGCATACGATTAAGCCGCTGGATACTGAGTTGATTGCTACATTGGCTGAAAAATGTAAAGCAATTATTACTGTTGAAGAACATAGTGTGAATGGCGGACTGGGAGAAGCCTGTGCCTCTTTCCTGTTGCAGAAAGGGTATACAAAGAAATTTAAGATTCTGGGGTTACCGGATGAATATACAGTGACCGGATCACAGGTGGAGATATTCGGGCATTATGGAATAAGTGAGGAAGGAATCGCTGAGGAAGTCAGAAATTTATTAAAATAACGATCAGTCGATGAAGAAGCTTGCCTTTTTACTATTGAGTATGCTTGTATTTTCTTTTGCCTGTCAATCGCCGGCGGAGAAAAAGAAATCAGGGAAAATGGCCGTGGTGGTCTCCACGCTGAATAACCCCTGGTTTGTATTCCTGGCAGAGACGGCTGCAGCAAAGGCAAAGGCACTCGGTTATGAGGCAAAGATTTTCGATTCTCAAAATAATACAGCACTCGAGAGTGATCATTTTGAAAATATAATTGTGGCCGGTTTTGATGCCATTCTGTTTAATTCCACAGACGCGGATGGTTCGGTAGCCAATGTGCTGAAAGCAAAAGCGGCCGGGATCCCGGTATTTTGTATGGATCGTGAGATCAACTCCCTGACAGCGGCTACCTCACAGATATTATCCGATAGTTATTCAGGTGCAGTGGCCATCGGGAAATATTTTACCCAAACACTGAACAAGAAAGGAAACTATGTGGAGCTGCTCGGTATTGTGGGTGACAATAATACCTGGGCAAGAAGTAAAGGCTTTCACAGTGTGGTGGATAATTACAAAGGATTTAAAATGCTGGCTCAGCAGAGTGCCGAATTTGACCGCAACAAGGCGATGGAAGTAATGGAATCCATCCTGCAGGCACATCCGGATATTGATGCCGTATTCTGTGGCAATGATGGCATGGCCATGGGAGCCTACCAGGCATTGGTCTCTGCCGGTAAAGCGGATAAGGTAAAAGTGTTTGGTTTCGATGGCGCGGAAGATGTGATTACTTCAATCGGTGAGAACAAAGTTGCCGCCACCGGCATGCAGTTTCCCAAAGTAATGGCAGAAACGGCCGCTGAATATGCCGATGCCTGGATAAAAGGCAAACGGGATTTTCCCCAGAAAGTACCAGTGGCGGTGGAGCTGGTGACATACGCTAATATCAGCGATTATATTGCTTACGGTAAAAAATAAGTACGTGAACAGAATTATTAAATACGCATTACTCGCCATTGCTTTTGCACTGGTTGCTTATAAATCGGTTTATTTCGAAAAACTGAGTGTACGTAACAGTAAAGTGGCTGCCAGATTTGATCCTGTCTCTTTCAGCAAAAAGCTCTGGGAAGAGAAGATGCCTGCCACGAAAGACAGTGCGGTTTCACTATCCCAATTAATGGAGACAATCGGAAAGGATAAAGAGGCCGGATTTAGGCAATATACCCGCGCACTCGCTATTGGTAATTACCGGTATGCGTTGGTTAAGACAGAGGCGCTGGTGGAGGAGGTGAAGGAGGATGAAGTGCTGTTATCGCTTAATCACGGAGATTCAGTGATCCACATCAAACTGGCAACAGAATTTATTTATGGCAATGCAATCAGGGATGCCTCCGGACTGGTGGAAGTGAAAGATTTTCCAAATACGGCTGACCTGAATAGTATTTCAGAGGAGCTGAATAAAATAGTGCGGGTAACGGTGATTCCACCTGTGAAAGGAAAAATAAAAAAGGGAGATCAAATAAGTGTAGTGGCTGCACTGGAACTAAACAAAGAACATATACACTGGCAGGGTATGGAATTATATCCGGTCCATATACAAATATTGCCCTGATGCTCGAGGCCAGACACATAACGAAAAAATTTTCCGGCATCACCGCTTTGTCGGATGTCAGCCTGCAGTTATATCCCGGCAAAGTGAATGCAATTATCGGGGAGAACGGCGCAGGCAAGTCTACACTGATGAAGATCTTTTCCGGTGTGTATACAGAATATGAGGGAGAAATTATGCTGAACGGGACAGCAACCAGGTTTTCAGGTACAAAAGCGGCTGAAGAAGCAGGTATTGCCATCATTCACCAGGAACTTAATCTTGTACCCTGGTTATCCGTAGCAGAGAATATATTCCTGGGAAGAGAGCTGACAAATCGACTGGGTATGCTGGAACAAAAGAAAATGCAGGATGAAACCACTGCATTACTGAAACAGGTCAACCTGGCGGTCAGTCCGGCGACAAAGATCGCTGAGCTCAAAGTGGGGCAGCAGCAATTAGTGGAAATTGCAAAAGCCTTGTATACGAATGCGGCTGTTATTATTATGGATGAACCTACTTCAGCCATTAGTGACAAAGAAAGCGACAATCTCTTTTTGATTATTGACCGGCTCAAAACGGAAGGCAAAACCATTGTCTATATTTCTCACAAACTGAAGGAGCTCTTTATCATTGCTGATTATTATATCATTTTAAGGGATGGATCAACGGTGGATGCCGGTGCAATGACAGGGGTTACATCTGATTCACTGATTGAGAAAATGACCGGACGTCAGCTTGGATTTGAAAAATCAGGAAAAGCGATCACGGACCAGGAAGTACTATTGTCTGTAAAAAATCTCAGCCTGCGTCACCCGATCCTTCGCTTTACGAATATCCTTTCCAATATCAGTTTTGATCTGCATAAGGGCGAAATATTGGGAGTGTATGGATTGATGGGTGCAGGCAGGACGGAACTGATGGAGTCTGTTTTCGGGATTCATCCAAAAAATTCAGGCGGTCAGATACAGATCAATGGACAGGATGTAAAAATCAAAAACCCGGCTGCTGCCATCAGTGCCGGTATTGCCCTGGTACCCGAAGACCGCAAACTCCACGGACTGGTACTGAGCCAGACGATAAAATCGAATATCAGTATTACTGTGCTACAAAAACTGGAGAAATGGGGTATGTTGAACCGGAAAAAGGAAAAAACACTGACAAATGAATATATCAGTAAACTCGGAATAAAGACATCATCAGATATGGCTGCAGCAAAAAGTCTGAGTGGCGGCAACCAGCAGAAGATTGTTCTGGCTAAATGGCTGGCGACTCACCCCAAAGTCTTATTGCTCGATGAACCCACCAGGGGAATTGATATCAATGCCAAAGCCGAGATCTATAAACTGATGAAACAACTGGCTGGGGAAGGAATGGGAATCGTTATGATCTCTTCTGAATTGCCGGAAATTCTGGCCGTGTCAGACCGGGTGCTGGTGATGTGTGAGGGGGAACTGACTGCCAATGTGCCCATTGAAGAAGCCACCGAAGCTGTTTTACTGAAATACGCCTTACATAAAAACGAAACTGCCGCATGAGCCAATCTCTTTCCATAAAAAGTTTTCCACTGAAAAAATTTCAGTCCTTACTGGCCCTGCTGATCCTTTGTATCGTGCTCGCTTTCATGACCGATAAATTTTTTACGGCAGACAACGGGCTGAATGTACTCCGGCAGGTGGCCGTGAATGTCTGTATTGCCACTGGTATGACATTAGTCGTGCTGACTGCGGGAATAGATCTTTCTGTGGGTTCAGTGCTGGCGCTTTGCGGGGCACTTACGGCTGGTTTGTTCAAAAATGGTCTGCAGTTTCCATCCGGTGATTTGTTTATTGGGTTCACTATTCTGGGCGCTATCATTGGTGGGTTATTGCTTGGGGCATTACTGGGCTGGTTCAATGGATTTACGGTAACTAAATTCAATGTCCCTCCTTTTGTCGCCACACTGGCCATGCTCACGATTGCCCGGGGCTTTACTATGTTATACACAAAGGGTCATCCGATCAGTAACCTGGGAACTGATTTTGCCTTTATTGGTGCAGGAATTGTGCTTGGAATACCTGTACCGGTATGGATTGCGACGATTGTGGTGCTGATTGCTGTGTTTCTTACGCAAAAAACAAAACTCGGTCGCTATATCTATGCTATTGGTGGCAATGAGCAGGCGGCAAAACTTTCCGGGATTAATATCAAAAAAGTAAAACTCACCGTCTATGCAATGGCCGGTGCATTGGCCGCTCTGGGTGGGGTGATAGTAACCGCAAGACTGGATTCGGCGCAACCGAATGCAGGTATCAGTTATGAACTGGATGCCATCGCGGCTGTGGTGATTGGTGGAACATCGCTAAGCGGCGGCAAAGGAAGTGTTTGGGGAACCGTCATGGGAGCCATTATTATTGGAGTGCTGAATAATGGGTTGGTACTGTTAAATGTTTCACCGTTCTGGCAGCAGGTGGTGAAGGGGAGTGTGATATTGCTGGCAGTGGTGATTGATAAGATGGGAGAGAACAGAGAATAGCCCTTCGGTACGTCCCGCAAGTACAATTTTCATATACCTTGAAAATTGCTTGGGCGGGACTACTCAGGATGACAACAAGTTGCTCTTTTTTCACGGGCAAAAGGGAGACGCCTGTTGTCATGCTGAGCTTGCCGAAGCATGAATCAGCGGTAATCAGACATGAGGAATGAGGGCTGGCAATGAGGTTATGTTACATATTTTATTTCTCTGCGCACTCTGCGGTTTTGAATTATAAAATTATTTTGTATCGAAAAGAAGAAATACATATTAGCGATAGATCAGGGAACCAGTTCCACCAAGAGCCTGGTATTTGATGATAAGGGTCAGGCGGTTGCCAAAGGTGCTGAACCACTGCATACACAATATGCGGATAATGGTTTTGTTGAACAGGATCCTGAAGCCATTTACCAGAATGTAAGATCATCCGTTAAGCAAAGCCTGGAGGAATTTATAAAAACAGGAAAAGACAGATCTGCTATTGCGGCGATCGGCATCTCCAACCAGCGGGAAACATTTGTGGTTTGGGATAGGTCGGGCAGTCCGCTTTACAATGCCGTGGTGTGGCAATGTAAACGTTCCGTTGAAATATGTGAGTCGCTGAAGCAGCAGGGTCTCGAAGACCTGATTAATATTAAAACCGGAATGCTGATTGATCCCTATTTCTCCGGAACTAAACTCATGTGGCTGGCGCAGCATAATGAGTTGGTGAAGAAAGCCATAAGCAATGGGGAAGCGTATTTCGGAACGATTGATACCTGGTTGTTGTATAAACTTACCGGTGGCATGTCCTATGCCACGGATTATACCAATGCCTCCCGGACTTTATTATTCAACCTGCATACGCTGAGCTGGGATGAGGAACTCATTGATTTGTTTGGATTGAAAGGCATCAACCTGCCGGAAATCAAACCTTCATCTGCTTTTTTTGGTGAGACAACAATGGATGGATTGTTAGAACAACCCGTACCCATAACCGGAATGATCGGTGATTCCCATGCAGCGGCTTTTGGGGAAGGTTGTTTCGATACCGGTACGGCCAAAGCTACGCTTGGTACCGGCTGCAGTATCCTGATGAATATCGGGGATCAACCGCTGCAGTCGAAAAACGGAATGGTGACCACGATCTGCTGGAGTACAGAAGAACGGGTGGATTATGCTTTTGAAGGAGTGATCGTGAGTTGTGGGGCCACAATCGAATGGCTCAAAAATGAATTAGCTTTATTCAGTAACAGTGCGGATACCGAAGCCATGGCATTGGTGGTTGAGGATAATGCCGGAGTGTACCTGGTACCGGCGTTCAGCGGATTGGGTTCGCCGCATTGGGATATGGAAAGAAGGGCTTCCATTACCGGGATGAGTTTTGGTACCACAAAGAATCATATTGTACGTGCCGCCCTTGAATCCATCCCCTACCAGATCAAGGATGTGATTGTAGCGATGGAGAAAGATGCTGGTATTTCACTGAAAGAACTGTATGCGGATGGCGGGATGACAAAAAATAATTTCCTGATTCAGTTCCTCTCCGATCTGCTGGCAAAACCAGTCAGCCTGATCGGTATGCCGGATGTGTCGGCTTTGGGTGCGGCTTATATGGCCGGACTCAAAGCAGGAGTTTATGCTGATCTTGATGCACTGAAAAATTTCAGTTCAGCAAAACAACAGGTACAACCTGGTATTGATAAAAAGATAGTCCAGCGAGGATATACCGGTTGGATTGAAATCATAGAAAACAATAAGACAACGTGAAATTCCGGTTTACCATATTATTATCACTGCTGACCGGCGCTCTGTTTGCGCAGTCAAAGCCAATGGTACTGAAGACTGAACAATTCCGCCATTATGTTGACTATTTCAACAAAATGGAAGATGAAAATATCGCCCAGGCGATTCCCAATGCGCAATCCTGGGACTGGATGAAAAAGAATATCCCTCTTTTCGAATGTCCGCAACAAAATTTTGAAGAACTCTTCTATTACCGCTGGTGGACACTGCGTAAGCATATCAAAAAGACAGAGAAAGGATTTGTGTTTACCGAATTTCTTGTACAACGCAGTTATGCAGACAAATACAATCTTATTTCCTCCGGGCTTGGGCATCATATCTATGAATCCCGCTGGTTGCATGATAAAACATACATGGATAATAACCTGCATGTCTGGTACCGGGGTAATGAAGGCAAGCCGATGAAGAAACTCCGGTTTTACAGTAGCTGGAATATTGATGCTATCTATAACCGTTACCTCGTCAATGGGGATAAAACTTTTTTACTCAACCTGATTCCTGACTTGAAAGAAGACTTCAGTGCCTGGGAGCTGGAGAAGAAAGGAACCAATGGGCTGTACTGGCAGTTTGATGTGCGGGATGCCATGGAAGAGACCATCAGTGGGGGACGGAAGGAGAAAAATACGAGGCCTTCGATCAACGGGTATATGTTTGGCAATGCCAATGCACTGGCCGCTACACTGAAACTGAATAATGAAACTACCGCAGCAGAAGTATATCGGCAGAAAGCGGATTCTATCAAAAGACTGACCCAATCCCTGCTCTGGAATCCGGCTCATCGTTTTTTTGAAGTCAGGAAGGAACAGGGCGATACCCTGGCCCATGTAAAAGAAGAAATCGGCTTCATTCCCTGGTATTTTAACCTGCCCGATAATCAATATAGTATTGCCTGGCAGAGCCTGATGGATACAAAGACATTCTGTGCACCTTTCGGAATCACTACCGCCGACCGGAGTCACCCTCAATTCCGCACTCATGGTTGCTGTAAGTGTGAGTGGGATGGTGCTGTATGGCCCTTTGCCACCGCACAGACACTGACCGGGATGGCCAACCTGCTTAATAATTATAAGCAGAACTTTGTGGCTGATACAGATTATTTCAGTCTCTTCAATACCTATGTGGAATCACAATACTACCGCGGCCGTCCTTATATCGGTGAGTACCTGGATGAAAAAACGGGCTACTGGCTGAAAGGCGATGAGGAACGGAGCCGTTATTATAATCATTCTACGTTTAATGACCTGATTATTACCGGACTGGTTGGTTTAAGACCCAGGGCGGATAATCTAATTGAAGTAAACCCATTAGTACCTGCCAGTAAATGGGACTGGTTCTGTCTTGATAATATCTTGTATCATGGTAAAAACGTTACGATCATCTGGGATAAGTCCGGAATGAAATATAAAAAAGGAAAGGGTTTGAGTGTGTGGGTGAACGGGAAGAAAATAGGATCAGCTAATGAAATGACAAAAGTTACAGGCAAGTTTTAATTATTTTCAAATGAAAAACTGGTTACAATGTCAAAAATTAAAATTAAAAAGTAAAAAGGCATACTCAGATCGTAGAGTATACACACGCTGCGGAGTCTTTTTTTACTTTTTACTTTTGAATTTTGACTTCTCCCTTGGGGCTCAGCAAACAGAAAAAATCTACCTCTCCGGTACAGGTTCCGACAACACCGTCTCCTGGGACTTCTATTGTACCGGTGGTATGAATGCCAATAAATGGACGAAGATCGCTGTGCCTTCTTGCTGGGAACTGCAGGGATTTGGCAAGTATGACTATGGCTATGCAAAAGATAGTATCAGGGGTAAAGAAAAAGGATTTTATAAAAAAACCTTTAATGTACCGGCTGGCTGGAGAGGCAAAGTCATCAATATCGGTTTTGAAGGCGTGATGACCGACGCGGAAGTGAAAGTGAACGGGAAACTGGCGGGGCCAGTACATCAGGGCGCTTTTTATGCTTTTAAATATGAGATCAGCCAGTTGCTTAAATATGGAAAGGAGAACCTGCTGGAAGTAACTGTATCTAAACATTCAGCCAATGCTTCTGTGAATACGGCCGAGCGCAAAGCGGATTTCTGGATCTTCGGTGGCATCTTCCGGCCGGTATGGTTAGAAGTGTTGCCAGAGGTGCATATCCGGGAGAATAGTATAAATGCAAATGCGACGGGTGAAATAACCGGGACATTTTATACCAATAAATTGGCAGACAGCAGGGCCCTGGTCAGTATTCGGAATAGTAAAGGTGAACTGGTTGATACAATAACAGCAACAGATACGGGCTCAAATTATGGGGTTTATTTTTTTGGGAAGAACCTGACAAATATTAAACAATGGAGTGCGGAATTTCCGGAACTGTATACTGCGGAATTCAATATATACAACAATGGGAAAGTAATTCATACAGTAAGACAGAAGTTTGGTTTCCGGACCGTAGAAGTTCGTAAGCGGGATGGTATATATGTGAATGGCGTAAAAATGAAATTCAAAGGAGTCAACCGTCACTCCTTCCGTCCCGAAACCGGTCGCACCATGAGTTATGCCAACAGTGTGGAGGATGTATTACTGATCAAAAGCATGAACATGAATGCGGTGCGGATGAGTCATTACCCGCCCGATGATCATTTCCTGGATGTCTGCGACTCTCTCGGGTTATTCGTGATCGATGAACTCACCGGCTGGCAAGGAAATTATGATACGCCTACGGGTTCAAAACTGGTGAAGGAACTGTTGGAACATGACCGCAACCATCCTTCTGTCGTGATCTGGGCCAATGGCAATGAAGGGGGACATAATACAGCACTGGATACAATGTTTGCCTATTATGATCCGCAAAACCGTCCAGTCATTCATCCCTGGAAATTATTCGGTGATATACAGACCCAGCACTATCGGGAATACAACTATGGTATTGCCAGTTACGATTATGGCCGCGAAATACTCATGCCCACTGAATTCCTCCATGGCTGGTTTGATGGCGGTCATGGGGCCGGACTGGAAGATTACTGGGAGAAGATGTGGCATAATCCACTCGGTGCCGGCGGTTTCCTCTGGGACTTCGCCGATAATGCGGTGATGCGGCACGATCTGAATGATTCACTGGATACCGATAAGTTCAGGGCTGCCGATGGCATTCTCGGTCCGCATCTTGAAAAAGAAGGCAGTTATTATGCCATTAAAGAGATCTGGAGCCCGGTGCATTTTGAAAGGCGGGAGATGACACCCTTATTTGATGGTAAACTCTGGCTGGAGAACCGCTATCATTTTACCAATACGAATACTTGCCGTTTTAGCTGGAAACTGAAACGCTTTGAGATCAATACGTCTGCCGAAAAGCAAGGGCAGGCAAAGGCACCCGATATACAACCCGGTGCCAAAGGATTCGTGCAACTTGATCTGTCCAGGGACTGGTATGAGTATGATGTACTCTATGTTACGGTCACCGATCAGTTCAGCCAGGAATTGTTTACCTGGAGTTTTCCCATCAGTTCGCCTTCCCGTACCGGCGCCCGGATGATCGTAAAAGAAGGGAATGCGGAAATCCGTCAGATGTATGCTGATTCCACCTTATTCCTCTATTCTGTGAAAGATTTGCACCTCGCTTTTAATTCGATCACTGGTCAACTGGCTTCGGTAAGAAATAAGAAGGGCGAGCTGCCTTTCAACAACGGCCCCGTGATCCAGGAGGGAGCCAATAATTTCAAACTGGTAAAATCAAGAAAGGAAGGCAATACTGTTGTGATTGAATCCGCCTTCGACCGCAAGGAAAGTTACAATACCCTGAAGTGGACGATCTATCCTTCCGGCTGGATCAAACTGGATGTGTCGTATTTTCCGGGTGCTTACTATACCAATTTCTCCGGGATCAATTTTTCCCTGCCGGAGAAAGAGATCCGCTCCGTGACGTATATGGGGGATGGACCTTACCGCGCCTGGAAGAACAGGCTGCGCGGAAATCAGTTCGGTGTATGGACCAAGCAATACAATAATACCGAAACCGGGGAATCGCCCTGGATTTATCCGGAATTCAAGGGCTATCATTCCCGTTTTTACGGAGGCTATTTCTTTACCGCTACCAACCGCTTTACCGTGGTATCGGAAACGGAGGACCTGTTCCTGCGTTTATACACGCCTGCCTGGAAGACGGATCAGTGGCACAATTATGAACCCTATTTCCCTTCCGGTGATATTTCTTTTATGCTGGGCATACCGGGTATCGGTACCAAGAACCAGCGCAATGAAACCACCGGACCCATGGGCTATAAGAATATTTATTACGATTATGAAAAGGAACCTTCCCGGGCTTTGCATATCACGGTATGGTTCAATTTTTCCGCTGAATAATATGAAACGAATTACCTACCTGCTGTTTTCTATTTTCCTGTTGCAATCAGCAACAGCACAGCTTACTGTTACCCATCTCCGTTGTGAGATGCTGGTGAATCCTTTGGGAATAGATACAAAACAACCGCGGCTAAGTTGGCAGTTGAACAGTTCTTCAAGGAATGTATTGCAGACCGCATACCAACTGATTGTAAGCAGTACCGCTGCTAACCTGCAACAGAATAAAGGAGATATATGGAACTCGGGTAAAGTGAGCAGCAGCCAGTCGTTGCATATTACCTATGCAGGTCCTGCACTGAAACCGGCCACGCATTATTTCTGGAAAGTATTGGTATGGACCAACAAGGGACAGGCACAGACTCCGCCCGCTGCTTACTTTTCTACGGGGTTGAATACGTCAGACTGGAAAGCTAAATGGATCGGGTGTGATCAGGGCTCGGCCTGGGACAGCATCACCCAGTGGTCAAGACTCAGCGCCCGTTACCTACGAAAAGAATTTGAATCAAAGCCAGCCGTCAAGCGGGCCATGGTTTACTTGTCGGGTCTCGGGATGTATGAATTATATATCAACGGGAATAGAATCGGCGACCAGGTACTGGCGCCCAATCCAACGGATTACCGGAAATCCTATTTCTATAATACGCATGATGTAACCAAACAGGTGAAGGCCGGGAAAAACAGTATCGCTACGGTGCTGGGCAATGGCCGCTTCTTTACCATGCGGCAGAATTACAAGACACATAAACATAATAATTTCGGTTTTCCCAAACTGCTCCTGCAACTGGAAATAGAATATACCGATGGTCGAAAAGTAACCATCGTGAGTGATGAGAGCTGGAAACTGAATGTGGACGGACCTATCCGCACCAATAATGAGTACGACGGAGAAGAGTATGATGCCCGGAAAGAATGGAAGGACTGGACAATGCCCGGATTTAATGATCGTCAATGGCAGGCACCCGAATTGGTGAGTGCCCCTCCTGGAACGATCACTTCCCAGATGAGCGAGCCCATGAAAGTGATGCAGTTGATCAACCCAAAATCCATTAAAAAACTGACCTCCGGTAATTATATACTGGATATGGGCCAAAACTTTTCCGGCTGGATGGCACTTAAAAATATAAATGGAAAAGCGGGAGATAAAGTAGTCCTGCGGTTTGCTGAAAGTCTGAAACCCGACGGGGAATTATATGTAGCTAATTTGCGCGATGCAAAAGTGACGGATGTCTATACATTAAAAGGTACAGGGCCAGAGGGCTGGGAGCCATCCTTTATTTATCATGGATTCCGGTTTGTGGAAATCTCAGCATTTCCCGGAACACCACAGATCAGTCAGTTTGAAGGAAAACTGGTTTATGATGCATTGGAGACCACCGGTTCATTTGAAACATCCAATGAAACGATCAATAAAGTCTACCGCAACGCCTGGTGGGGAATAGCCAGTAACTATAAAGGCATGCCGGTAGATTGTCCGCAGCGGAATGAGCGTCAGCCCTGGCTGGGTGACCGCACCGTTGGATCACAAGGAGAAAGTTATGTTTTTGGTAATGGTAATTTGTATGCAAAATGGATGAAGGATATTGAGGAAAGCCAGACTGTTGAGGGAAGTATTCCTGATGTGGCACCGGCTTTCTGGAATTATTATTCCGATGATGTGACCTGGCCGGCGGCGTTTTTCTTTATCAGTAATAATCTATACAACCAGTTTGGCAACCTGCAACCCATTCAGCAACATTATCCGGCCATGAAGAAGTGGATGCTGTATATGAAGGAAAAATTCATGAAGGATTATATCCTGACACGGGATAAATACGGGGACTGGTGTGTGCCACCGGAGGACCTGCAATTGATACATGCCAAGGATCCATCCAGGCTTACTGACGGACACCTGATTGCCACCGCTTATTATTATAAGCTGCTCTCGTATATGCAGCGTTTTGCCGGTCTGACCGGTAATAAAGCGGATAGTAAATACTTCGGCGAGTTGAGTGATAGTATCCGGACAGCTTTCCAGGCAAAATTCTTTGACGCACAGAAAAAACAGTATGGCAATAATACGATTACGTCCAACCTGCTTCCGCTGTATTTTGGTATCTGTCCGGATTCGCTGAAAGCATCGGTCTTTGAAAAAATCAGGCATAAGATTCATGTGGAAAGTCATGACCATGTGAGCACCGGGGTGATCGGTTCTTCCTGGCTGATGCGCGGACTGACCGAATATGGGTATGCAGATCTGGCATATATCCTGGCTTCTAATAAAAGCTATCCCAGTTGGGGCTATATGGCAGAAAACGGGGCGACCACCATCTGGGAATTATGGAATGGTAATACCGCTGATCCGGGGATGAACAGTCAGAACCACGTCATGCTGCTGGGTGACCTCATCACCTGGTATTATGAGAATCTTGCCGGGATCAGAACAGATAAAAAGGAAGTGGCCTTCAAAAAGATCATCATGAAGCCCACGGTTCCTGCAGGTCTTGACTTTGTAAAAGCCTCCTATAACAGCCAGTACGGGTTGATCAGCAGTCACTGGAAGAACAGCATTACTGCATTTGAGTGGACGATCAGTATACCGGCTAATACCACTGCCGTGGTCCATATTCCGGCCGGAAGTATAGAAGAACTGACTGAAAGTGGTAAGCCCGTTACTGCCAATAAAGAAATAAAATTGGTCAAGGAGGAAGATGACGTGGTGGTGCTGGAAGTGCCTTCCGGTAATTACCGCTTTATCCGTAATAAGAAATGGAAGAAAGGAATCATAAAGGATGAGTTTATTTTCGAAAGAGCCTCCTTCCCGGAAAGCCATGCTTCTACGATTGCAGAAACACCGGATGGACTGATCGCCGCCTGGTTTGGTGGCACCAAAGAAGGAAACAAAGATGTGTGTATCTGGACCAGTCATTATAAAAACAACCAATGGACATCACCGGTGATGGTGGCAGATGGAGTGATGAATGATACACTCCGTTATTCCTGTTATAACCCGGTATTGTTTTATGCACCCAATAAAGAACTGCTCCTGTTTTATAAGATTGGTCCCAACGTGGCCGGCTGGACCGGTTGGATGAAACGGAGCACCGACAATGGAAAAACCTGGAGTCAAAGGGAAGCATTACCGGAAGGTTTCCTGGGTCCGATCAAGAATAAACCCGTATTGGTGAATGGAGTTTTGGTTTGTCCTTCCAGTACGGAAAAGACTGGTTGGAAATTTCACCTGGAGTACACGAAGGATTGGGGCCGCACCTGGACAAAATCCGCGGCCCTCAATGATCCGAAAATCTTTACGGCTATTCAGCCTTCTTTATTGCAATACAAAGATGGAAGAATGCAGTTACTTGGCCGGAGCCAGAACAGGACGTTGAATGAAGTATGGAGTCTGGATGGTGGTAAGACCTGGTCAACCATGACCGCTTCTTCCCTGCCAAATAATAATTCAGGCACGGATGCGGTAACGTTGAAAGATGGTCGCCAGTTAATCGTTTACAACCATGTAAAACCCGACAGCAGTCTGCCCCGTGGTAAGGGCGCCCGTACGCCACTCAATGTTGCAGTTAGTAATGACGGTAAAATATGGAAAGCCGTGTTGGTACTTGAAGATTCGCCCATCAGTCAGTATTCCTATCCGTCAGTGATCCAGACCAGCGATGGACTGGTACATATTGTCTATACCTGGAGAAGGGAGAAAGTGAAACATGTGATAGTGGATCCGTCGAAACTGGAAGGGAAGGAGATTATTAATGAGCAGTGGCCTGGTGGATTGAATAAAGTGAGTAAGCCGTCGGATGATTAAGCATAATTGAATCAGTTGGCTCATGGTTCGGCAATGCTTCGGCAAGCTCAGCATGACAAGAACACCGGTTCAGGAAGCCAAGGGACGTTGTCACCCTGCCTGCCGACCGTAGCGCTCCTCCTTCACTTAGGGTTTCGGAGGATAAGAAGCGAAGGTGGGAGCGTGCCGAAGGGTGGTTCGACAAGCTCACCATGACAGCGGCTGTCACCCTGAGCGTGTCGAAGGGTGAAACAAACATTAAAACTAACGATGCAGAATCTGCCATTTATTGATCTTGCGGTGATCGCCCTTTACATGCTGGCTATGATCGGCATTGGTTTTTATTTTTCCCGGAGAAATAAAAACAGCGAGCATTTCACCAAAGCCTCCGGCCGTATCCCCGGCTGGGCAATTGGTTTATCTATCTATGCCACTTTTTTAAGCAGTAATACTTTCCTGGGTGTGCCCGGCAAGGCCTTTGGCAGTAACTGGAATGCCTTTGTATTCAGTATCTCCATGCCCGTGGCCGCCTGGGTGGCTTCGAAATACTTTGTTCCTTTTTACCGGAGTACCGGGGAGATATCGGCCTATACCCATTTGGAAAAACGCTTTGGTCCATGGGCCCGTACCTATGCCGTGGTTTGTTTTCTGCTGACCCAGTTTGCCCGGATGGGCTCCATTTTTTTTGGTATTGCATTAAGTCTGCAGGCACTGACCGGCTTTGGCATGCAGTCTATCATGATCGTAATGGGTATCTGTATTATTATCTATACGGTTCTCGGTGGCATGGAAGCTGTGATCTGGACCGAAGTGGCACAGGGAATAATTAAAACACTGGGGGCCTTACTGATATTATTCCTGGTGGTTAAGCAGTTGCCCGGCGGGTTCGATACCATCATGGAAATTGCCAAAACGGATCAAAAGATGAGCCTGGGCCCTTTGTCCGGCGACTTTTCGCAATCCACATTCTGGGTGGTCTTGTTATATGGTTTTTTTATCAACCTGAATAATTTCGGGATGGA
>CAZYTV010000063.1:0-5092 GCA_964650455.1 uncultured Chitinophaga sp.
CAGTGAAGTATATGGTGATCCGCTCGTACATCCGCAAACCGAAGATTACTGGGGTAATGTCAATCCCGTTGGTCCGCGCGGTGTATATGACGAAGCCAAACGTTTCCAGGAAGCCATGACCATGGCCTATCATACCTACCATGGGGTGGAGACCCGGATTGTACGGATATTTAATACCTATGGACCGCGCATGCGGCTCAATGACGGACGTGCGCTGCCGGCCTTTATCGGCCAGGCGCTGCGCGGTCAGGACCTTACTGTATTCGGGGATGGCAGCCAGACCCGCAGTTTCTGTTATGTGGATGACCTGGTGGAAGGCATCTACCGGTTACTCCTGAGCGATTATGCCCAGCCCGTCAATATCGGTAACCCGGACGAGATCAGCCTTAAAGACTTCGCCGAAGAAATCATTAAACTGACCGGTACCACTCAGCAGATCGTTTACAAACCCCTGCCCAAAGATGATCCCAAACAAAGACAACCGGATATCACCCGGGCAAAGGAATTACTCGGATGGGAACCCACTGTGTCCCGCGCGGTTGGATTAAAGGCCACGTATGAATATTTTAAGTCGTTGCCGGAGGAAGAGATATGGAGAGATCATCTGGAATTCAAGAAAGGTTAGAGGTTTGTTGTTTAGTCGTTTGTTGTTTCGAGTTAGAACTTCTTAGCACGATCTAAACGACAAACAACAAACAACTAAACCAATAATTCAGTATGTCTAACAGCAATATTAAAATAGCTGATTTTTCATCACATCTTTTTTGGGATGTAAAACCAGATACGCTTAATTCGGATCTGCATCAGCGGCTGATTGTGGAGCGGGTTGTCCAAAGAGGTTCACTAAAGGATCTTTCCTTATTGGAGCAATTGTACAACAGGGATAGTATCCGGGCAGTTATCAGCCAATTGCCATGGCTAAACGAAAAGGATATGGCTTTTGTACATGTGTATTTTGATATTCCTTATGATGATCTGAAATGTTATACAAAGAGACCGTCAGCCCGCTACTGTTAAACATCCTGAACCGGTTGCAATCGTTTCCGGAACTGGATGAGTAAGTAAAAACTCAAAATTCAAAAGTAAAAACCGGAAGTGTCATTAAATATATGAACTGGTCTTTTATTTGAATAGAAATGTGAGCCCAATATGTATGCCTAACAGCAATCTTAAAATAGCTGATTTTTCATTACATCTTTTTTGGGATGTAGATAGAAATAAACTTGATTGGGAATTAAATAAAGCCCAAATCGTAAAAAGAGTATTGGAATATGGGTTGTTACGCGATTGGGATTTAGTTCATCAACAGTACGGATTAAAGCAAATAGGAGAGATATGTAAAGATTTGCGTGCATTGGATGACCGGTCACTTGGTTTTATCTCTGTTTTAACAGGAATTCCTAAAGAATCTTTTCGATGTTACATTTTGAAACAATCGACGCCCCGACACTGGAATTGATGAATAAAATCATGGCTGTTCCATTATTCTCACCATTCAGGCTGGTGGGGGGTACAGCATTGGCTTTACAAACCGGTCACAGAAAGTCGGTTGATCTTGATTTTTTTGGTCCTTGTTTATTGGAGGAGAGGGAGCTGACTGAGGAGTTATCAAATATCGGCAGTATAATATGGCTGAATAAATTAAAAAATATAAAAAGCCTGTCGGTGAATGGAATCAAAGTTGATTTTGTAAATTATTCATATCCCTGGCTAAGCGGTTTGATACAGGAGGAAAATGTCCGGATCGCTTCTAAAAAAGATATTGCCGCTATGAAACTGGCTGCGATCACTGGCAGAGGGGCAAAAAAAGATTTCATAGATCTCTATTTTCTATTACAGGAATTTAGTCTGTCAGAAATGCTCAGCATGTACGAAGCAAAATATATAGATGGGTCAGCTTTCATGGTCTTAAAAAGCCTTGTGTATTTCGACGATGCAGAAAATGATGAGATGCCGGTGATGCTTAAGCCCGTTACCTGGCAAATTATAAAACAAACTATTGAGAAACAGCACAAAAGTTTTATTGAAAAAGCGGGTTAGATAGTCAAAATTCAAAATATCAATCGTTAAAATTGAAAAATTGCCCTGATAGGAAACATAAAAGTTAAGATTAAAAATTTCAAATACCGGAGTATTGCCTGGTGTAAAAAATTTCACTCTTTCATTTTTTTACTTTTTACTTTTGAATTTTGATTTAAAAAAAGATTTTCATTCAACATCTTTTTCCATTGTCCTCCTCTCCCTCCATACATCCCTCATCCGTAGTAGACCCTGGAGCAGTCATCGGAGCTGGTACCAAAATCTGGCATTTCTCCCACATCATGCCGGAAGCGGTGATCGGGGAAAACTGTGTGATCGGGCAGAATGTATTTGTCGGGAATAAAGTGGTGATCGGGAATGGGGTGAAAGTGCAGAACAATGTATCGCTCTATGAAGGAGTGATCTGTGAGGATAATGTATTTATAGGTCCTTCTGCGGTGTTCACCAATGTGATCAATCCGCGCAGTGCCATTGAACGCAAACATGAATTTAAAACAACCCACATTGGGAAAGGCGCCACGATCGGTGCCAATGCGACGATTATTTGCGGCATCAACATCGGAAACTACGCTTTTATTGGTGCCGGAGCGGTGGTGACAAAAGATGTTCTCCCGTATGCCCTCATGACCGGTAATCCTGCCCGCCAGACCGGCTGGATGAGTGAGGCTGGGGAGAAACTGGAGGTGCGCGATGGAACAGCGGTTTGTAAAGTGAGTGGGGTGGAATATTTGCTTTTAAATGGAAAACTCGTAAGAAAGGTTTAGTTGTTTGTTGTTTAGACGTTTAGAACGTACTAAGCAGAACTACCACTAAACGCCTAAACAACAAACGACTAAACAACAAAACTCTTCCTCTTTGAAGAACTTCCTCCTCATAGGCGCTGCCGGTTACATCGCCCCCCGTCACATGAGGGCTATCCGGGAAACAAACAACAACCTGCTGGCGGCAGTGGATAAACATGATTCGGTGGGAGTGCTCGATAGTTATTTTCCGGAGGCACAGTTTTTTACAGAATTTGAACGTTTCGACCGGTATTGTGATAAAGTAAAACGGAAAGGAACAGCCATTGATTACGTTTCCGTTTGTTCACCCAATTACCTGCATGATGCTCATATCCGTTTTGGTTTACGGATCGGGGCCGATGTGATCTGTGAAAAACCGGTGGTGCTGAACCCCTGGAATGTGGATGCACTCCTGGAAATGGAAAAAGAAACGGGCCGTAAAGTATACAGTATTTTACAATTACGTCTGCACCCGGCGATCATTGCGCTGAAGCATAAGATTGATGCAGCAGCCAGTAATGAAAAACACCAGATCAATCTGCAGTATATCAGCGCCCGCGGCAACTGGTACCTCAATAGCTGGAAAGGGGAGGAGGCGAAAAGCGGTGGCATTGCTACCAATATCGGTCTTCATTTTTTCGATATGCTCTTGTGGATATTCGGCGATGTATCTGCACTGACCGTCACCGGAAACAGCCCTTTAAAAACCGCCGGCACCCTCGAACTGGAAAAGGCATCGGTCAACTGGACCATGAGCATTGATGAAAATGATCTTCCGGCCCGGCTCCGTGAAAAAGGGCAACGCACCAGCCGTACCCTGACCATCAATGGCGAACCCATCGACTTCAGCGACGGATTTGAACAATTACATACCAAAGCGTATGAAGCCATCCTCTCCGGCCAGGGAATACTACTGGGGGAGACAAGGAAAGGAATACAATTGGTACACGATATCAGGAATGTTTAGGGGTTTGTTGTTGAGTCGTTTAGCGGAAGTATTCCTATTAGCGACTAAACCTCTAAACGCCTAAACGACTAAACGCCTAAACGACTAAACGCCTAAACGACTAAACCTCTCCCTAACATGAATAAAACAGCACTCATCACCGGTATCACCGGCCAGGATGGCGCCTACCTGGCAGAATTTCTTCTGAAAAAAGGCTATATCGTACATGGTATTAAAAGAAGATCCTCTTTGTTTAATACAGATCGAATTGACAGTCTTTATGAAGACCCCCATATTTCCAACCGCCACTTTGTATTGCATTACGGCGACCTGACAGACAGTACGAACCTGATCCGCATTATCCAGCAGGTACAACCGGATGAAATTTATAACCTGGGCGCCATGAGCCATGTGAAAGTGAGCTTTGATGTACCCGAGTACACGGCCAACGCGGACGGGATCGGTACCTTGCGCATACTCGAAGCCGTAAGACTGCTCGGCCTGGCCCAAAAGACCCGGATCTACCAGGCGTCCACTTCTGAGTTGTACGGACTAGTACAGGAAGTACCCCAGAGTGAAACCACCCCGTTCTATCCACGGAGTCCTTACGGAGTTGCCAAAATGTATGCCTACTGGATCACAGTGAACTACCGCGAAGCCTATAATATGTTTGCCTGCAATGGTATTCTCTTTAATCACGAGAGCCCGCTACGTGGCGAAACCTTTGTCACCCGCAAGATCACCCGCGCCGTGGCCCAGATGGCCCTCGGAATGCAGGAAAAATTATACATGGGTAACCTCGATGCCAAACGCGACTGGGGTCATGCCAAAGACTATGTGGAAGCCATGTGGCTCATCCTGCAGCAGGAAAAGCCGGAGGATTTTGTGATCGCCACCGGCGTGACCACACCGGTCCGCGAGTTTATCCGGATGGCTTTCCGGGAAGTAGGTGTGGAACTCGATTTCAAAGGTGAAGGCGGAGAGGAGAAAGGCTATGTGGCTTCTTCATCAGATGCCACCCATTTCCCCGTTGGTAAAGAAGTTGTGGCCGTGGATCCGAACTATTACCGCCCAACCGAAGTGGACCTGCTGATCGGCGACCCCACCAAGGCCAACACCGTCCTCGGCTGGAAACCCAAGTACACCCTCGATGCCATGGTAAAGGAAATGGTGGCTGCTGACCTCGCCCTGTTTAAGAAAAATAAAATTTTGAAGGAAGCCGGGTTTAATGTACTGCGGCAGTTTGAATAGCCCTTCGACACCCTTCGGCATGGTTCGGCAAGCTCACCATGACAAGGACAGCTATTGTCACCCTGAGCGTGTC
>CAZYTV010000063.1:5192-18369 GCA_964650455.1 uncultured Chitinophaga sp.
ATCATGGTTCGGCAAGCTCACCATGACAAGGACAGCTATTGTCACCCTGAGCGTGTCGAAGGGCGACTAACAAAATGCACATTTTCCCGATCATGGTTCGGCAAGCTCACCATGACAAGGACAGCTATTGTCACCCTGAGCGTGCCGAAGGGTGAAAAGCAAAATAACCACTATGGAAAAAAACAGTAAAATCTACATTGCCGGGCACCGCGGAATGGTGGGCAGTGCACTGATGCGTAAATGGCAGGCCGAAGGGTTTACCAATATCATCACCCGCACATCGTCCGAACTTGACCTGCGCAACCAGGCTGCAGTAACGGAATTCTTTGCAGCGGAAAAACCGGAGTATGTGATCCTGGCTGCGGCCAAAGTGGGCGGTATCGTGGCAAATAATACCTACCGTGCCGAATTCCTGTACGAAAACCTGATGATCCAGAATAATGTGATCCATCAGTCGTATGTAAATGGAGTAAAGAAACTTTTGTTTCTCGGCTCTTCCTGTATTTATCCCAAACTGGCCCCGCAGCCATTGAAGGAAGAATACCTGCTGACGGGTTCACTGGAACATACCAATGAGCCTTATGCCATTGCCAAGATCGCCGGGCTGAAAATGTGCGAAGCCTATCACGATCAGTATGGCTGTAATTATATTTCTGTCATGCCCACGAATCTTTATGGTCCTAATGATAATTATGACCTGAAGACCTCACATGTGCTGCCGGCCCTTTTACGCAAATTCCATGAAGCCAAAGAAACCGGCGCGGCCAGTGTGAATCTCTGGGGTACCGGTGCACCGCTGCGGGAATTCCTGCATGCCGATGACCTGGCCGCTGCCTGCTATTTCCTGATGAGGGATTATAATGAAACCAAACCCGTGAATATCGGGGTGGGACATGATATCAGTATCCGCGACCTGGCAGGATTGATTCAAAAGATCACCGGTTTTACAGGAAGCATTGAGTGGGATACCAGCAAACCCGATGGCACTCCCCGCAAACTGATGGATGTAAGCCGTATTAATAATGCCGGCTGGAAAGCATCGATCACCCTGGAAGAAGGGATTACCCGCGTGTACAAAGACACTTTTTTAAATGCTAAACAGTAAGCATGTCGTATAAAATTATCATTGAACCCGGCCGTGCGGAAAAGAATTACTGGAATGATCTCTGGCGTTACCGGGAACTGTTTTATATCCTGAGCTGGCGGGATATTAAAGTCCGTTACAAGCAAACCACACTCGGGGTGCTTTGGGCCATCATCCGTCCTTTGCTCACCATGATCATCTTTACTTTTGTATTTGGCAAAGTGGCCAAAATGGAAGTACAGAGTGTGGTGCCTTATGCCCTGATCGTATTTGCCGGTTTGCTGCCCTGGCAGTTTTTTTCCAATGCACTCACCGAAAGCAGCAATAGCCTGGTAGGGAACGAACGACTGGTGACAAAAGTCTATTTTCCCCGGATGATCATCCCGGCCAGTTCGGTGATCACCAGCTTTATTGATTTCCTGATCTCTTTCGCCATCCTGCTGGTCTTATTTGTCGTGTACCAGTATATGCCTTCTGCCCGGATTTTCTGGATGCCCATCTTCTGGATCATGGCCTTCCTGGCCTCCTTTGGCCCCGGACTCTACCTCACCGCGATGAATGTGAAGTATCGTGATTTCCGCTATATCATTCCCTTTATCGTGCAGTTCGGACTCTTTATTTCTCCGGTTGGTTATACGAGTGCTCAGATACCTGAGAAGTACCAGGCCATTTATGCATTGAACCCCATGGTGGGCGTGATTGACGGATTCCGCTGGTGTATTGTGAAAGATGCCCCCAACCCGCTTTTACATTATCCATTCTATATTTCACTCGCCGTCATCATTTTTTTCCTGGTACTGGCCGTTTACCAGTTCAGGAAAATGGAAAAGAATTTTGCTGATCTTATTTAACCGAATAAAACGAATACCTGAGAATGAACACCATTTTAGTAACAGGAGGAGCCGGTAATGTTGGCGGTTCCCTGGCCAAAAAGCTGGTCACCAATCCGGATAATTTTGTAGTGGTCATGGATGACCTCTCCACCGGCAATGCCGGTAAATTACCCGATACCAGCCGCTATCCGAATTTTAAGTTTATCAAAGGGGATGTCAACTCGCTGTCTGATATTTCAGCGGTCATACTCCGGTATGGCTTTGATTATATATTTCATTATGCGGCTGTGGTCGGCGTAAAACGTACCCTGGATAACCCGGCCAGGGTGCTGAATGATATACAGGGCATTAAGAATGTATTGGAAGTGGCGAAGAACACCGGGGTGAAACGGGTATTCTTCTCTTCTTCTTCGGAAGTGTACGGGGAGCCCGTTGAATTTCCGCAGAACGAACATACCACCCCGCTCAATTCCAAACTGCCCTATGCCATTGTAAAGAATGTGGGAGAAGCCTTCCTGAAATCCTATAAGCAGGAATACGACCTGGATTTCACGATCTTCCGTTTCTTTAACACCTACGGTCCGGATCAGAGTACGGATTTTGTGATCTCCAAATTCATTGACCTGGCCCAGGCTGGTAAACCGATCACCCTCTATGGGGATGGCTTACAGACCCGGACCTTCTGTTATATTGATGATAATATAGACGCCACCACCAATGCCCTGTATGAAAATAAATTTGTGAATGATGTGGTGAATATCGGTTCCGATTTCGAAACGACGATTAAGGAACTGGCGCAACTGATCATCAAAGAAACCAATTCAACTTCTGAAATTATTCACCTGCCCCCGCTGCCGGAAGGGGATATGACCCGCCGCAAACCGGATATCGGCAAGATGAAGCAATTGCTATCCCGGGAACTGACCCCGGTTACCGAAGGCGTGCGGAGAATCCTGGCCCTGAGAAAATCATCCTAACTGAATACAAAGACCGGAGCAAATGAGTGAACCCATTATCAAGGTAGAAGGACTCGGTAAGAAGTATATCATTTCGCATGAACAACGCGAAAGTTATACGGCCCTGCGGGATGTGATCAGCCGCAAGGCAAAGAGACTGACCAGTCGTGGTAAAATAAAAACCGTCCGTGAAGACTTCTGGGCTTTAAAGGATGTGAATTTTGAGATCAGCCCCGGCGATGCTGTTGGGATCATCGGGCGTAACGGCGCGGGCAAGAGCACCCTGCTCAAAGTACTGAGCCGGATCACTGAACCCAGTACCGGGCGTATTGAAATCAACGGACGCATCGCCTCCCTGCTGGAGGTAGGTACCGGTTTTCATCCGGAGCTGACCGGTCGCGAAAATGTATTTCTGAACGGCGCCATCCTGGGGATGACCCGTGCGGAGATCCGCAAAAAATTTGATGAGATCGTCGCCTTCAGTGGCGTGGAAAAATTCCTGGATACCCCTGTGAAGCGATACAGCAGCGGGATGTATGTGCGGCTGGCTTTCGCGGTGGCCGCCCACCTCGAACCCGAGATACTGGTAGTGGATGAAGTGCTGGCCGTGGGAGACGCGGAGTTTCAGAACAAATGTCTCGGTAAAATGAATGAAGTCAGTCACCAGGAAGGCAGGACCGTTTTATTTGTGAGTCATAATATGCGGGCCATCCAGGACCTCTGTAAAAAATCCATTTACCTGCAAAACGGGCAGATACTGGATATAGGACCCACCGACCAGGTGATCGAACATTACCTGAACACCGGCACCTCACAGTCCTACAAGGATGAAAATGGCCCGGTGTACCAGGTGGATGTAAACCAGGAAAAGAAAGAAATTAAAATCGATGTCCGCTATAAAGTAAGCGATGAGTATGTGCTGGAGATACCCAATTTCGGGTTTGTGATTTATGACCAGATGAATACACCGGTTTGTGGCTTTAATCCTTCCCTGCTGAAAGAGCCGCTTCCGCTGAAACAATACCGGAAAGACGGCATAATCCATATCAGCATGCGTGAACCCCGCCTACTGGATGGACGATATAATTTCAGTTTCTGGTTTGGGGTCAATTCACAGTTTGATGTGCAGTATGTCAAAGACGCGATCTCTTTTGAAGTGGTCGGCATGACGGAGAACAAACAACTGCCGGCGAATATCGTAGGCGCCTGCAGCCCGGATTGTACGTTTGATTTTGCCTGAGCCCTCCTGCTGTTTCTATTATATTCCTTTTTTGATTTGTATGAAATTCACGGTCACCACGAATAAGCAGTTCTCCGAAATAAAAGAGTATTCGGTACAGCATGCATCCATCGGCTTTTATGGTTATGTATTTAAAGGGCTGCAGACCCTGCAGCCGGTCATGCCTGCGGATTATAAACCCCTGACACTTTACTCCGTACTCCGGAATACAGTCAGCCGGAAAACGGTACAGGTGGATAAGCCCGCCTTAAGTATCGTCAATAGCTGGTACGACAATTTTTATCATTTTGCCTGGGAGTCATTGGTAAAGCTTTACCTGCTCCGTGATCATATTGATTATGCCACTGTCGTATTTCCCGAAGAGCGCCGCAAATTCCATGATCAGTGGCTGAGCCTCCTGGGGATCCGGGATATTACCTATGTAAAGCGGAAAGAACGGATTAAATCCCCGCTCGTCATTTCCTCCAATTTCCTGGAGCCGGATATGAAGGAACAGAAAGCGATCCTCGAAGGATTCCGGGAGTGGGTGATTGCCAGAATGGACAAAGAGGGCTTACTGGAAGAGAAATCAAAGTACCCGGCTAAAATATTTATCACCCGCACCAAAGTGCGTTACCGGAATATCATCAACCTGGAAAAAGTGAATGAGCTGGTCACCCGTTACGGCTACACCGTGGTGGAACTGGAGGATTATACGATTGCACAGCAGGTCAATTTCTTTTACCATGCCGAAGATATAGTAGGTGTGCATGGGGCCGGCTTTGCCTATATCGGTTTTTCCAAAGCCCCGGTACTGGATATCATCGTGGATAATTTCATTTCGCTCTGGTTTGAAAAAATGTCCGGCATTCTTGGTTCCGGGTATGAATATTTACGGACAAAGGGAGTTCCTAACGATTTCCCTGACAAGCGCCCGGGATATCATGATATGGACATTGATTTAGTAAAGCTGGAAGAGAAACTCATCGGGAGACAGTTAATTGTTTAGAGTTGAGGGTTTAGTACTCAACTCTCAACAACAAACTCTCAGACCAAAACATTAATTTTATAGTAATATGAAAATAGTTATACTGGCAGGCGGACTTGGTACCCGGCTTACAGAAGAAACAACAGTCCGGCCAAAACCGATGGTGGAAATCGGGGGGAAGCCTATTCTTTGGCACATTATGAAACTGTATGCACATTACGGTTACAACGATTTTATTATATGTCTTGGATACAAGGGGCATATAATTAAGGAGTACTTTATTAATTATTACCTCTATAATTCTGATCTTACAGTTGAAGTAAGCAGTAATAATCTTGAAGTGCATTATTCAACAAGTGAATCCTTCAAAGTTACATTAGTAGATACAGGGATTGATACGAATACCGCAGGCCGTATACAACGAATTCAGAAATATGTAGGAAACGAACCCTTTATGCTTACATACGGTGATGGTGTCAGTAATATTAATATCCCGGATTTACTGAAGTTTCATAAATCTCATGGAAGACTGGCCACATTGTCTTCCATACGGATGCCCGGGCGTTTTGGGAATCTCGATACAAATGAAATGGGAATTGTAAATAAGTTTGAAGAAAAACCAGATGGCGATGGAATGTGGATTAATGGAGGTTTTTTTGTTCTCGAGCCCGGAATTTTTAAATATCTCGAAGGAAATATGGACGCCATACAACTTGAAAGAGAACCGATGGGGCAAATAGCAAAAGATGGAGAGCTTGCTGCTTATCGTCATAAGGGCTTTTGGAAATGCATGGATGCATTAAGAGACAAAATAGAGCTGGAAGAACTTTGGGAAAAGGGTAATGCACCCTGGAAAATATGGTAAAATGAATTACAGCCGATTATTGGAAAGTACATATAAAGGCAAGAAGGTGTTATTGACTGGCCACACCGGGTTTAAAGGTACCTGGATGCTGACATGGCTACACCAGTTAGGTGCAATCGTTAAAGGGTATGCTTTAGCACCTGAAGAAGGGAATGATTTTTATACACGTATTGGAGGAGATAATCTATGTGATTCTGTCATCGCAGATATACGGGATATAAACAAAATAAGGTCTGTTGTTATTGATTTCCAGCCCGACTTTGTTTTTCATCTTGCTGCTCAGCCATTAGTTATACGATCATACGAAGAGCCGGTATATACTTTTGATGTAAATATCATGGGAACGGCGAACCTGTTGGAAGCAATCCGCTCATTGGATAAAAGTTGTACAGTGGTTGTTGTCACCACAGATAAGGTGTATGAAAATCGGGAATCGGGCCAGGCATATAAAGAGGATGATAAACTTGGTGGTTATGATCCTTACAGTGCAAGCAAGGCGGGAGCTGAAATTGTAGTTTCAAGTTACCGAAATAGCTTTTTTAATACTTCGAAGTTTGATGTACATAAAAAATCCCTGGCAAGTGCAAGAGCAGGTAATGTCATCGGAGGTGGTGACTGGTCGCAGAACAGGATTATACCAGATATTATTAGAGGTATTGAAGCGGGTGAAGATATTGTAGTCCGTAACCCTGCTTCTGTACGTCCCTGGCAGTTTGTATTGGAGCCCGTTGGCGGTTACCTGCTGCTCGGAGCCCGGCTAAACAACGAGCCATTTACATTTGCTGATGCATGGAATTTCGGACCTTTCAAGGATGATGTGATGAATGTGAAACAGGTCGTTGAACAGGCTGTGAGCATATATGGGAGAGGCCGGTTTATCATGCCTCCGTTGACGGATCAGCCACATGAAGCTGGATTACTGAATCTGGATATTGATAAATCTATATCAATATTAGGATGGACTCCTAAACTAAGAACTACAGATGCAATAGAATATACAATTGACTGGTATAAAAATGCAACTCCGGATTATTATGCATATACGGTGAAGCAGGTGTTGAAATACACAGAAAAGTAATGCAGTTTACGCCTACACCGCTCAGCGGTAGTTTTGTAATTCACCCAACTGTTTTTGCAGATGACAGAGGATGGTTTGCCCGCACTTTTTGTAAAAATGAATTTGCTGATATCGGGCACAACAAAGAGTGGGTCCAGTTAAATCACTCATTTTCCAAAAATCCGGGCACAGTACGCGGGATGCACTTTCAGTTTCCTCCCTGCACTGAAATAAAAATGGTCAGGTGTATTGCTGGAAAAATATTTGATGTTATTGTTGATCTGCGGACCGGCTCTCCAACCTTTCTGAAATGGTTTGGCACCGAATTATCGGCAGAAAACAGGGCAATGATGTACATTCCAGAGGGTTTTGCTCATGGTTTTCAAACCCTTGCCCCGGACAGTGAACTCATTTATCATCATACTTCTTTTTATACAGCAAGTGCTGAAGGTGGACTTCGCTATGATGACATAAGAGTTGGTATCGAGTGGCCCAAACCGGTTACTGAGATCTCAGGCCGGGATAAGAATCACCCATTAATAAGTAATCAATTTTCAGGAATAAAATTATAAGCAGATGAAATGTCGCTTTTGTAAAACAGAACTGGAGCATATATTTATTGATCTTGTAAACTCACCGGCTTCCAACTCGTTCCTGTCGAAGGAACAGTTGAATGAACCAGAAACTTATTTCCCGTTAAAGGTTTATACATGTCATAATTGTTTTCTTGTTCAGGTGGATGAGTATAAAAAATCTGGAGATATTTTTGATAGCAACTATGCCTATTTCTCTTCTTATTCCACAACATGGCTCCAGCATTCTAAGAAGTACACAGAACTTATGGTGTCCCGGTTTGGGTATGACAGTAAGTCTCAGGTTATGGAAATTGCTTCAAATGACGGGTATCTGCTTCAATATTTTGCAGAAAAGGGAATTCCTGTTCTAGGAATAGAACCAACCAGTAATACTGCAGATGTTGCAATAGCAAAAGGTATTGATACGATAAAAGATTTCTTTGGTACAACATTAGCGTCGCAATTAGTTGAATCCGGAAAGAAAGCGGATTTACTATTGGGGAATAATGTTCTGGCACATGTGCCGGATATTGTGGATTTTGTTGGAGGAATGAAAATTGTACTGGCTCCGGAAGGTGTGATCACCATGGAGTTTCCTCACTTATTACAACTAGTAGAGAATAATCAGTTTGATACAATTTACCATGAACATTTTTCCTACCTCTCATTTACCACAGTAAGCCGGATATTTGAAGCAGCCGGACTTGAAATGTTCGATGTGGAGGAACTGACAACACATGGGGGCTCATTGCGCATCTATGCAAAACACAAAGATGATAACACCAAAGTCATTGGTGCTGCAGTTTCTGCCATGTTTGAAAAAGAGAAAAGGACTGGCATTTTGGATATGAAGTACTATTCCAATTTTCAGGAGAGGGCACTTAAAGTCAAACTTGATCTGGTGAGTTTTCTTATTGAACAAAAGAGAGCTGGTAAGTCTGTAGCCGCTTACGGAGCAGCAGCTAAAGGAAATACACTGCTGAATTATTGTGGTGTTAAGGCAGATTTAATTGATTTTGTTATGGATGCGAATCCCCACAAACAGAATAAATTTCTGCCTGCCAGTCATATACCGGTGCATGATGAGAGTTACCTTCGTGCTAAAAAGCCCGAATTTGTATTGATTTTACCATGGAATCTTGAAGCTGAAATTGTCGCTCAGTTAAGTTATATAAAAGAATGGGATGCGCAATTTGTTATCCCTATTCCTTCACTGAAATTTAAAAAACCCCAGTAATATATGATACCAGTATTTAAACCATTGATTGAACAACAGGAGTTTGATGCATCAAGGCAAACTCTGGAAATCGGATGGCTTGGCATGGGAAAATTTGTCAACCAGTTCGAAGAAGGCGTTAAAAATTACATCGGATGTCATGACCGCCATGTGGTTGCTGTAAGCACAGGTCATGCCGCATTACATCTGGGTTTGCTTATTGCAGGTGTTGGCCCAGGCGATGAAGTGATTACTCCATCCTTTAACAATATTTCTGATTTTCAGGCGATTCTGGCAACCGGAGCTTCTCCTGTCTTTTGTGATATTCTTCCGGATACCCTGTGCATCGACTTGAAGAAAGCAGAAGAGTTGGTTGGACCTAAAACAAAGGCAATCATTGTAATGGATTATGATTGTTTTCTTTGTGATCACGACGCAGTTGCTGAGTTTTCCAAAAAGCATAAAATTCGTGTAATACACGATGCCGCGCATTCATTCGGTTCCAGTTATAAGGGAAAGAAAATCGGAACTTTCTCTGATATTACCATGTTCAGTTTTGATCCTGTGAAAACAATCACCTGTCTTGATGGTGGGGCACTTATCGTCAAAACGGAAGAGGAGATGACGGCCTTACATCAAATGAGGTTGGTGGGTATGGGCCAGCCGGCTTCTGTTATGTATCAGAATAAGCGGGCATGGACTTATAGTGTAGATCGTATTGGGTACCGTTACCATATGTCTAATATGCACGCTGCGATCGGTTTAGCCCAGCTTTCAAAAATTGACCGTATTTCTGAGACACGTCAATGGGCGTGCCGTTATTATAATGAGGCCCTCAAGGATATTAAGGAAGTAAGAACACCTGCTTCTGACTTTGTTGGGGTAACTCCTTTTTTATATTATATAAAAGTCCCGGCAAGCGTGAGAGATGATTTCCGGAATTATATGATTGAAAGCGGGGTTGATATTGGTATTCACTGGCAACCGGGACATTGGTTTAAACTTTTTGAAAATACACGTCGTGGCGATCTGTCTGTGACGGACGAAATAGCTAATGAAATTCTTTCTTTGCCACTGCATTCCTGTATGGCTGAAACAGATCTGAAAACAATCGTAACGGCAATTCGGAATTACTTTGTTAAATAATAATTTATGGCAAATATTTTTGACGAAAGCGCCAGAGTCTCTGACAAAGCTTCGATAGAAGTGTCAACCCGGGGAACAAATACCGTTTTAGGTAAGAATTGTGTAGTCGATGATTTCGTGAAAATTAAACATGTGGGCGGTGCCGGCGATATAATTATTGGTGATAATGTATACCTCAACTCCTGTACTGTTATTTATTCTGGTAATGGGGTGAAAATTGGCAACAATACGGCAATCGGTCCAAACACATCGATTGTACCCATTAACCATAAATTTGATGACAAGAATAAGCTAATCAGTGAACAGCGTTTTGCTGATTCTAAAGGCGGTATTGTCATTGAGGAAGATGTCTGGATAGGTGCCGGAGTGACAATTCTGGATGGAGCTTTTATCAGGAAGGGTGCTGTTATTGGTGCAGGCTCTTTGGTAAATAAAGAGGTGGAAGCTTATTCGATTAATGTAGGTAGCCCATGCCGGAAAGTCGGGTCAAGGCAGTAAATGTAATCATCGGGAATAGCCCGGAATAATATGCAACATAGTCAGCTCACAACTTATGTCAATACTCAGCTGAATCACCTTTTCCCAGATGGGTATGATTGCGGTAAAGTGATTGCGGATAACCAGGATGATGCAATGTCCAGATTGGAGTATTCGCTTCAAAAGGTTAAGCTTCCTGGGTACTC
The DNA here is from genome assembly GCA_964650455.1 of uncultured Chitinophaga sp. Classification (GTDB taxonomy): domain Bacteria; phylum Bacteroidota; class Bacteroidia; order Chitinophagales; family Chitinophagaceae; genus JJ008. Next base: position 15,815 of record CAZYTV010000063.1, read on the forward strand.
CCGGTTTTCTTACCTTCAGTCAGACCTTTATGCACAGTATTTATACTTTCTCTCTAATTCAATTTGGATTAATAGCCAGGATAAGACTGTATCTGAGAAGATATTTTATCTGAACAAGGCCCTTCATGGTTTCAATTGTATGTATAATACAGCTCTGCCTAAAGTATTTCTTCTGATACACTGTGTAGGTACAGTACTTGGGAAAGGCGACTACAGCGACTATTTTGTAGCATGCCATAATGTAACTGTTGGCAGTGATAAAGGAATAAGTCCTGTAATTGGTGAAGGGGTATATATGGGGCCAGGGTCATCGATTGTCGGGAATTGCAGAATCGGGAAGTTTACGCACATGGCAATTAATTCTGTTTTATTAGATCAGGATACTGAAGGCGATTGTGTCATAATAAGTAGCTCTCCTCAACAGTTAATTAAGCCTCTGAAGCGAAATTTAATTACTGAGAACTATTTTAAACTCTAATTGAGTATCAACTGGCTTTACAAATAACGTGACTTTGTTATGGATCAGTTCCCACTAGTTAGTATTATCATTACTTCCTATAACAGGTCAGCGATGCTGCCAAAAGCGATTGAATCAGCTTTAGCGCAGAACTACCCAAATCTGGAAATTGTTGTCAGCGACAATTGTTCAACTGATGGATCAGATGATATCATTAAAAAATATACGAGTGATCCCAGGTTGGTTTACAGCAGAAACGATCAGAATATAGGGATGCTGCCTAATTTCAGAAAGGCAACCTATGATATCGCAAAAGGAGAGTTTATAACATATGTAAATTGTGATGATTACCTCATTGACAATTCATTTATCACTGATTGCGTCAAACTAGTAAACAAGTATGAAAATGTTTTCCTGGTACACGGAAGAATGAATTTTTACAGCCAGGGGAATAACGTTTTATGGGAGATGCCTGAGTCTCCATATTTTACTCAGGAGATTTGGGATGGGAAAGATGTCTTCTTTCGAAGTATGCAAACAGGCCTCTTGTCCTGGGGCGCCTGCTTAATGAAAAGGTCTGAAATGCGCAGACTTGGCAGTTTGATGTCGGATTATCATAATGGGGATTTAGACTCAAACTACCGTATTATGCTTACGGGTAAGGTTGCTTTTATCAACCGTGCCTGTTATATGCAAATTGGACACACAGATAACGCAGGGTTTCCTGTTCATTCCGGCAAACTAATAAAGAGCCTTGAGTGTTATGAGAATGTGGCACACTACGCTAAAAGTGTACTCCCTGAACAGACAGACGAAATACAAAAGTGGAGGGAACATTTTGTTAAATATACTGTTAGCCTCAGTTTTCATAATTTGTACGAGAAAAACAGAGATGAATACAGAAAGTTTAAAAAGGAAGTGAAGCGGTTATACCCTGCCATATATTCAGATATTACAAATAGTTGGGTGTATAAAAAGATGTTGATACTTCAACCCATAAAGAAAGTCTTGCCAAAAAAAATTGTGCGTTTATTGCGTTTATTTATTAAAAAGCTAAAGGCTTCCTGATTTACTCTTTGATGAATTAATTTACAGACTATCTCATCCACCACCACTTATTTTCATTGAATGAAGTATATAAGACAGTTGGACAGCATCAGGGCTATTGCTGTTATTTTGGTAATTATCGAACACTGGATTCCCAAAGCCAGTCTGCACCAACGCATTCCCTACGGTGAAGTGGGGGTAGATGTTTTCTTTGTATTAAGTGGTTTTCTTATTTCAAGAATTCTTCTTGAAAATAAATACTCAGTTGAATCCGGCCTGAGAACAAAAACTTCTGTTCTTAAAAGCTTTTACATACGGCGATCACTCCGGATTTTTCCAATTTATTATATTGTTATTTTTGCCGCCTTGGTTTTTGCTGCCTATACAAAAACCCGGATACAGATTGCCTTTCCCTGGTATGTAACTTATACTTCCAACTGGTTTATGTTTTATAACGGGTGGGATGGGATGTTATCTCATTTGTGGTCATTGGCGGTAGAGGAACAATTTTATATTATTTGGCCATGGTTATTACTCTTTATGCCAAAACGCTGGTTGCCATTGCTGATCACCGGTTTTATTCTGACTGGAATCATAAGTAATTACTTCGTTTGGCACCGCCCTTTGGGAACCGTACTGACTTTTACCTGTTTTGATGCTTTTGGAATGGGAGCCTTACTGGCCTGGTTGCAGCTTTCAGGCCGGGGGATGGTTAAGAAATTTCTTCCTTATTTCAGTATAGCGGCTATAATATCTGCGATTTTGTTCGCCATAGGTATCTGGCGCTTCAAACATGATATAGTGCCACTGCGCACATTGATTTCAGTGATGGCGCTCTGGCTGCTTGCTTATATCGTGTACCATTCTGCAGAAGGAAATATGCGGGGAAAATGGATATTAGATAACCGGGTTTTGATATTCCTGGGGAAAATCAGTTATGGCATTTACCTCTATCATAATATCGTCCCGGTCATCAACGGATACACTTTGAGTAAATGGCTTGATCCTCATTTGCCGGATTTTCTATTGGTACATATAGAAAAACTGCACC
>CAZYTV010000064.1:0-18214 GCA_964650455.1 uncultured Chitinophaga sp.
ATGGTACGGGGTTAAATATTCCCGAATTCTTTGAGGCCAAAAAGGTTGGCTGCATGAGCAGCATTGTTGAAGCCATAGGACGTGGTCTGGTAAATAGGTACCGCCCTTGATTTGGTGGTGGGATCAATTTGTTGTCCGGCATGCAACTGGAGTGTCTCGAAATGATGAGGTGTAGACATGGTATTAATTTTTTAAGTAAAAAAACAGGTTTTAAAAATGGCAACTAATCAATAAGGGTGCAGCACCCTTTCCGGGGGGTATGAACAGGTATGCCTTACGGCATACAACAACAGCAGTAAATGCACCGGTTCATGGTGCAGTAAGAAGTGTGGATCGTGTTGCTGTGTTTCATTTACCCGATAAAATTAGTGGACATTTATCTGACTGGCCAAATTAATTTTCTGTTTTCTGCTTAATGATTTGTTAAGGCTGTTTTTGCGAATGATTGTTCGTTTTGTGCCGGCGCCTGGTGGCAACAGCGATCCTTGTTTTGTTGAATAATTTTTTGATTCATCTTTTTTGGTTTTAAACATGATGAAGAATTGATGGACAATTGATTCCGGCCGGAATCGGGTAATTACCAAAAAAGGAAGCGGGGGAGCTGTCATAAATACAAAAGCTCACCCGATAAATCAGATGAGCTTTTGAATATATTGTAGTCTATTTAGAAGCTGTATATCTGGCTTATCTTTCCCGTACGAACGGGATGGAGTTGGCACCTTTTCCACTGTTATCCTGAGTCTTCTTAATGTCATCCTGAGCTTGTCGAAGGACATCCTGAGCTCGTATGTCATCCTGAGTTTATCGAAGGATGTCGAAGGATCGAAGGAGTAGTGGGAGGTTGTCAAGGCTTCATCGGGCCATTACCCTCTGCCTTTCTTGATAAGTACATTAAAGAACTGCTGCAAATATACAAAAGGCCACGTATTGTAAAATAAAAAACCGGTTAATAGCGCAAACGGTTGTTCGCTTATTTGTTGTAATCCGTTGCCAGTGTGGGTTTCAGGGCTTGTAGTTTTTTACGATCCATTCTTCCTGGGAGCGGGCCGATTGGTCGATCGGTGTTTTCAGTTCGATTTTATCCTGGGCTTTTTTAATGGAACTGCTGATCATATTGTGTTCGATCAGTTCGGTTTCTTTCATGCCCAGTTGTTGCATCACCTGAATGATTTTTTCGCCACCGAATTGCTGAAAAAGAGGTTCGCGCAGCGAAGAGTAGATTGTCACTTTTTCGAGATGCATGGATTGGTATACTTCTTCTTCTTTACTGCGGAGCGGATAATGTTCGGCAAACAATGGTTCTCTTCCGGCCCGTTGCCCGCCCAGGGCATCGCGTACGAGCATGACCGGTACTGAAACGGTACTATGCTCATTCATATAAGACAATATTCTCTCCAGGCTTTCTTCAAACCAGCAGACAATGATTGTATCGGGCTGCTTGTTCCAGGCCTCCAGCAAGGCGGCCAGTTTGGCCTGCTCACTGATCACTACTTTATCTGTTACAGCGACAGAACCCGGGTTACTTTTTTTTCTGAATAGACCGAACATGTGATGTATTTGCTGCTAAAGTAAGAAAGGGCAGCAGGAGCTACCAAATAAATTTAATGTATAAAAAAAGGGCTGCCGCATTTTCTGCTGACAACCCTTTCTCATTTATTGTTATTGAAACCGTCCCCTGTAATTATTTAGTTCATCGCTGTTTCTTTTGTCTGCTTGGTTCCGGTATAGATCCAGGCCTTGGGAGTTACCGGTTTTTTTGTCTTCACATTTTTTGCGGTGCTGACAGCGGGTTCTTCTGTAGGAACAAAAGCCGAAGCAGGGTTTTCAGCGTTGTAGGCTTTGCCGAGACAGATACTCAGGGTATTGGTCCCTTTATCAAAAATCAGGGTGCCTTCCGCCACATCATTTCCTTCCGCTGTTTTCTGGGCGGGGATTTTATAGGTTGCTGGTGATTTTCTCAGCATCGCTTTTACACGACCCTGGGACAAACCATCTATCCAGGCAATGCCCTTATTTTGTTCGTCTAATGCAATAGTGATATGAGCCGCATCGGCATTTGTGGCTGACTCATATTTCCCGATTACGGGAAAAACATCTTCCCGGGTGGGCGGAGCCGGAGCCGTTACAATTTTATCGCGGTACAGGGCCGCAATGGAATCAACTGTTGGATTTTTTTTGGCATCCCAGGTCTGCTGGGCACTGGCCGAAATGGAAAGAAAGGTCAATACAAATCCGCCCATTGCGATAATGGTCTTTTTCATAAGAAAATATATTTAATGATTTAATTGGTACTCCGTCATTACTTCAAAATATTGTGCCAGAGTAAAAATTTGTGGATAACTTCAAAAACTTCTTCATTTTTCCCCTGTTTTACGGGGATACCGGAATCGGACCCTTCGCCCTTTCCATGCAGGATATAAAGCAGGAGCCCCTCCGAATCAGTATCTTCGATCCCCTTATGGCAAAGAGTAAATTAACAGAAAATCCCTCCGTGGTGCAGGAACCCGGGACCATCGAAGTGTATGGAGCCAGTGTGCATAACCTGAAAAATATAGATATATCCATTCCCAAGAATAAACTGGTGGTGATCACCGGGATCAGTGGCAGTGGCAAATCCTCCCTGGCCTTTGATACCATCTATTCAGAAGGACAACGCCGCTATATGGAAACCTTTGGCGCTTATGCCCGGCAGTTTATCGGCGATATGGAACGTCCCGACGTGGATAAGATCACCGGATTGTCGCCGGTGATTTCTATAGAACAAAAGACGACCAATAAAAATCCGCGATCAACAGTTGGTACGGTTACAGAGATCTATGATTTTCTCCGGTTGCTTTATGCCCGGATCGGGGAGGCCTACTCCTATAATACGAAAAAGCGAATGGTGAAATGGAGTGAGGAGGAAATTGTCGACAATATTTTCAAAAAATATAAGGGTAAAAAGATAGTCCTGCTGGCACCGATGGTCAGGGGACGTAAAGGACATTACCGGGAACTTTTTGAAGATGTCCGGAAAAAAGGATTTCTTAAAGTAAGGGTCGATGGGGAGATCAAAGACCTGGTGCCGAAAATGCAGGTGGACCGTTATGTGATCCATGATATAGAACTGGTGGTGGACCGCCTACAGGTAACCGATGATCTCAGGGCACGGTTGAGTCAGAGTGTGCAGCAAACCCTGAAACTGGGTAAAGACCTGATGTTTATGCTCGTGGATGATTCCAAATTTGTTCAGTTTTCCAAACTGCTCATGTGTGAGGATACCGGGATCAGTTATGAAGAACCTTCCCCCAATGCTTTTTCATTCAATTCACCATATGGGGCTTGTCCTGCCTGTAAAGGGCTGGGTACAAAGCACCATATTAATATGGATGCCATCATTACAGATTCTTCCCTGAGTATCAGTGAAGGGGGAATCGCCCCGCTGGGAGAAGAGCGGGATGCCTGGGTATACCGCCAGGCCCAGGAAGTTGCTAAGAAAAATAAAATTTCGCTGAGCGCACCGGTCAGTAAGCTCACTCAGAAGCAGCTCAACATCATGTTGTATGGGAATGAAGACGGTCAACAGGAGGACCTGGAATTTGAGAACGCGAAATTTGATCCGTATGCCCCTTTTGAAGGAGTGATTAATATGTTACAGCGCTGGTTTGCCAATCCATACAGTGAAGCGATCCGGGAGTGGACAGAAGATTATATGATTGTAAAGCCCTGTGATAGTTGTAATGGCAGCCGGCTGAAAAAAGAAAGCCTTTGGTTTAAAGTGAACGGCCGCAATATTGCCGAATTAAGCGAAATGAACCTGGACAATCTCGCGGCCTGGTTTGACGGGATTGAACTGATGCTGGATAACAAACAACAGGCCATTGCCAAGGATGTACTGAAGGAGATCCGGGAAAGGCTGCAGTTCCTGCTGGATGTGGGCCTCACTTACCTGACGATTAACCGGGCTTCCAGAACACTCAGTGGTGGAGAATCACAACGAATCCGCCTGGCCACACAGATTGGCTCCCAATTGCAGGGGATCACCTATATACTGGATGAACCTTCGATCGGTTTACACCAGCGCGATAATCACCGCCTGATTGAAGCATTAAAAAACCTGCGGGATATTGGTAACAGTGTGCTGGTGGTGGAACACGATAAAGATATTATGCTCGCAGCCGATCACCTGATCGATATCGGCCCGAAGGCCGGTTTCCATGGCGGCAGGATCGTGGCCCAGGGAGATCCCAAGGCATTATTGAAACTGGATACACTGACTTCCGGCTATCTTAATGGCCACCACCTGATTGATGTGCCGGCGGAGCGAAGAAAGGGCAGTGGTAAATTCCTGGAACTGAAAGGGGCATCAGGGAATAACCTCCAGAAAGTGGATGTTAAATTTCCATTGGGAAAATTTATCTGCGTTACCGGGGTGAGTGGCAGCGGTAAATCCACCCTGATCAATGAAACCTTGTATCCGATATTGTCCAAACATGCATTTGGCTCTAAAATGACCCCGTTGGAGTACAAATCCATTAAGGGGCTGGAGCTGATTGATAAAGTCATTGAGATCGATCAGTCTCCGATTGGCCGCACACCTAGAAGTAACCCGGCCACCTATTGTGGTTTTTTTACTGAGATCAGGACCTTGTTTGCTTCCCTGCCTGAATCCAAAATACGGGGATACAATGCGGGTCGTTTTTCATTCAATGTAAAGAACGGGCGCTGCGATGTATGTGAAGGCGGTGGTATGCGGGTGATTGAAATGAATTTCCTGCCGGATGTATATGTGCATTGTGAAAAATGCAATGGCAAACGCTATAACCGGGAAACCCTGGAGATCCGATATAAAGGAAAGTCCATTGCCGATATTCTTGAAATGACCGTGGAAGAAGCGGTGGAATTTTTCCAGGCCGTACCTTATCTCTACCGGAAGATAAAAGTACTTGAGGAAGTGGGACTGGGTTATATCACCCTCGGACAGTCGGCCGTTACCCTCAGCGGGGGAGAAGCCCAGCGGGTGAAATTATCCACGGAACTGGCCAAGCGGGATACCGGTAAGACCTTTTATATATTGGATGAACCAACAACCGGACTACACTTTGAGGATATCCGGCATTTGCTGGTGGTACTGAATAAACTGGTGGACCGGGGGAATACCGTACTGGTGATCGAACATAATATGGATGTGATCAAAGTGGCCGACCATGTGATCGATATCGGACCGGAAGGGGGAGATGGGGGAGGCCGGGTGTTATTTGAAGGCACACCGGAGGAACTGGTAAAGAATAAAGAAAGCTATACGGCGCAATACCTGAAGATGGAATTATAAAAAAAGACCAGCATCAGGGCTGGTCTTTTTTTATAATTCAGGATGATTTAAAGACTAAAAGTGGCATTGCCCAGTCCATAACTAAGTCCAAATACAGACATCAGAATTTTAGAGAGGATTAAACCAATCACAACAAATACCACAATCATTACGATCAATGAAACTACAAAGTAGCTGACATGTTTATCCTGTGGTGTTTTCTTTAATTTAGGCAGACCCAGGTAAAGCAGGTACAGTCCATAAATGCCTGCAAGGCTTCCAATGATAGCCAATGAAGGGATAATGGCCAACAGACCACCTACCCAGCCAGGTGTCCAGGAATAAGCAACCAGTTGTACCGATTTACCCATGTTTTTTTCGGAGCCAAAACTGGGAGCCAATGCATCAATTACAAAGGCACTGACAAATACACTCAGCAATGCGCCAGCGAGAACCGTAATTCCCTGGTAAAGGCCCCAGTCGATTCCTTTCAGCCGGACACCATATCCATAATTAAATCCAATAAAACCATATCCTATAAATGCAGCAACGGCAGCTGCACCCGCCAGGGGAAGCACATAGCCGGTAATGATACCCGGTACATTAGCTTCTTCTCCATTTATAACGTCCCATTCTTTAGCGGGAGTCAGAATAATGTTTTTTGCTCTTTCAATTAAGTTCATAATTGGTTGATTTTGGTTGAAGGCCTACTCGTTTGGCTTTTCGGCAATCGCCCCCGGTTCAGGCACCGGGTCGCCTTACTGCTTATGGTATCTAATTTAAGCTAGTTTCCGCAAATAAGATAACGAAACAAAGTTATATGTTGATAACCGGTTAACATATCCCTGTTTTAGGGGAATCTGGAGAGAAAGTACGAAGATGGAAGTACGAAGTTAGAAGTACGAAGTTGGAAGTACGAAGTACGAAGTTAGAAGTACGAACGGGATTTCGTAAGGCGAGTTACAATACGATAATTTAGATTGAACGTTCTTAGAAGGGGCTGTTTACTCCCGACTACTAACTCCTAACTCCCGACTGATTTAAGAGGGGCTGCTGACATCTGACTCCAGGCACCAGAATCGCCTATAAACAACAAAAGCCACTATATAAGCGGCTTTTCGTACTTCGTACTTCTAACTTCGTACTTGTTAGTTCCCTTAAGGTAAAGGCAGGAAGTGATTGTAAAAATTTACAGCGTTGGGGTTCCTGGTTTTCGCCTGGATACTGGATTTAGACAATTTTCCTGCCCGGTTACCTGGAATAAAAATAGTCCTGGTAATACCTTGGGGGTTTCTTAGTTATGACAATTAAAAGAGCTCAGGGTTGATGAGTTCCCGAAAGCAGGGCAGGGAGGTTTTAATAAAATTGTATACAAATGAGAGTACCAATAGAGAACGGATTAGGTTTATTCAACCAGGTATCAGATTTTATTAATCTCCCTGCCGCTTTTCGGGACGGCATTCGTTTTTAACGTATTTCAAATTTTCCGGAGGCTGTTTCTTCATCCCCCTGGAAAACGCTATACACATATTTTCCTTTGCGTAGGCCACTCAGCTTATAATGACTTTTGGGCTTCATTTTATAATGCTGGATCAGTGTTCCCTGCAGATCAAAAACAAAGAAATTCACTTCAGCACCGCCATTGTCTTTGGCCACCACATGCATTTCACGTTTTACCGCAGCCGGGTGAATTTTGACCGATGAATTGTTGAGCGATGTGAAATTTTTTGATTTGGCTTTTTTGGCTGGTTCTTCTTCTGCCGGGGTGGTACTAACCATAATGGGTTTACGGTAAGGTTTTCCGGTGGCGAAGCCAGGTTGTGCCATCAGGAGCCCGGTGACGATCACCATCCCCGCCAGGCTGCGGACAGTTAATAAAGGTTTCATAGTGGTTCGGTATTAAATCGGTACGGATCAGTAAAACACCGGGCATTTCAGGTGCTTCAGGTTACTGTTGCCGCCCAGCCGCCATCCAAGCCGGAAAATACTGGAGAAGAAAGCGTCGTTTTGTTTGGGATCGCCTCTTTCAGCAAATTCTTCATAAGGACGGGTGGTGGGGAAGCTATAGGTACCCCTGTAGTACAACCTTCTTGCTTTTACAGCGTCGGCTGCCGGGAGATACTGATCAAAATAAATCGGATCGATATAGTAGTTGTGACTTACGTCATCTACATAATCGGTAAATAATTTACGGTGCAGGATCTCGAAACCGAGATACATGTTTTCTTTTACATAATACTTTACACCAAATCCTCCCAGCACATTTTTCTGGGTCAGTTTGTAGGGTTTGCTGTCGGGATACTCCGTAAATCCCTGTCCTTCGAGACGGAGCGGCGCTGTTTTTACCCAACTGCCATCCACATCTTTAGTTTCCGGGTTGAAATGATAGACACCGACACCCGCCAGTAAATAAGGGCGGATCTTGCCGGCTAAACCATCATATTTTTCCAGGAAAAAAGTAGGATAGATTTCAGCGGCAAAATATGCTTCGCTGATTTTTGAACGGAAATTCAGGTTTCTTTCTTTGCGGTCCATTTCAGCACCACCTTTGGAAGGCGCCTGTGCATCATCACCTGAAACATAACCCAGGTTACCAGCCAAACGAAGGCCGAACCATTCAGTGGGGTAGTAATTAATGTACAGCCCTTTGTTCAGTTTGGTCAGTGGTAAATCAAGATCTTTAATAAATGTTTTACCTACACCGGCACTGCCACCCAGGTCGCCAAGAAAGAACATCGGGCCTATGCCAAGGCCGAGTTCAATTTTGCCATTACCTGTTGTGATAGATTGCGCCTGTGAGGAAAAAGAGAAGACTGCAAGGAAGCAGACAAGCACGGACAGCCGCACTTTGAGTAAACTTGTTCTCATTGGTATCAGATTTCTGGTTTTTCTACTATTGGATTTCGAGAACTAAGGTAGATGAATAGTAAAATACTCAGCTAATATTTTAACCGGTTTTTTTGTTTTTGACCAGAATTAAAGCGGAAGTACTTCGTGTTTTTACGAGGAATCAGGGCAGACACATAATGATATGTTCGATATTATCCTCCAGATAAATATCTCCCTCAGGCTGAAAACCCAGGGATGCATAGAAAGATTTTAAATATAACTGCGCCCCGATGCGGATCGGACCAGTTCCATATAATATATATATCGTTTCAATTGACTTTTGCATCAGCTCCCTGCCTATACCTTTTCCCCTGGCCGATGGTGAACTGACGACCCGGCCAATAGAGGCTTCCGGGTAGGACAGCCCGGGAGGCAACAGGCGGGTATGGGCCAGCAATTTTCCTCCCGCAGCATCGGTCTCCCAGCCCATCAGGTGCCAGGCAGATAGATCTTTATTATCCATGTCCTGGTAAACACAGTTTTGCTCCACCACAAACACTTCACTTCTTAACTGCAGTATCGCATAAAGTTCGCGGGGAGTGAGTTCATCAAATTTTTTTAAGGTCCAACTGAGCATGATAGCAAGTGTTTTGACAAAGATAGGGGAGGCAGGTGTCAGTTGTCAGATGTCGGTTGTCAGGAACAGCCCTGCAGGCAGGTGTTCGGTGTTTGCTGTTAGCTGTTAGGAAAGAGCCCCTCCAAAATCAGTCGGGAGCCTGCCTGCCGGCATAGGCAGGTTAGGAGTTAGTAGTCGGGAGTTAGGAGTTAGTAGTCGGGAGTCAACAGCCCCTTCTAAGAACGTTCAATCTAAATTATCGTATTGTAACTCGCTTTACGAAATCCCATTCGTACTTCGTACTTCTAACCTCGTACTTTTATCTTACTCTCCTCCCTTTCTCAATTCTGATATGCCTGTTGATACACCCCGGTACTTCCTTTTCGTAATGCGATACAAATACCAGGGTCTTGCCGGTTACGGTGCATACCCGGTTGATCAGTCCGAGTAATGCCGATTTTCTTTCCGGATCCAGTCCCTGGCAGGGCTCATCCAGGATGAGTAATGGCGGATCTTTGACGAGGGCCCTGGCCAGTAATACGATCCGTTGTTCGCCGATTGATAATTCAAAGAGACGTTTATCTTTCAGTTGTTCAATCCCGCAGACGGTCATCCATTGCATGACCCAGTCAGTATCCTCAGCAGATACCTGCCGGAAGAGCCCGATCGTATCAAATAAACCGGAAGCCACCGTTTCAAAACTAGTGGAAGCGGCATTGAAATAAACATGCAGTTCCGGGGAAAGAAAGCCTGTTTTCTTTTTTATATCCCAGATACTCTCCCCGGTACCCCGGCGCTGACCGAACAGGTGGATTTTATTCGCATAGGCCTGGGGGTTATCTCCTGTTACCAGGCTCAGGAGGGTGGATTTTCCGGCACCATTCGGACCCGTAAGCAACCAGCATTCGCCTGGCAGTACCCGCCAGTTGATCCGGTCAAGTATCAGTTTGTCACTGTATTTCACGGTTACATCCTCCATGTTAATGATCGTTTCAAATACCTGTTGTATTTCTGACTGGGGTAATACCACGGTTACATTCGTAACAGCCGGGGAAGAAGCGGTAGATTGGTGCCGGGAAAAATCAGTCCTGCTATCAAATGTTGTCAGGCCGCCCTGATCTAAATAAATTATTTTATCCATGCCTTCCGGGATTTCATCTGCTGAACTGATCACGATGACCAGCACTCCCATTCCTTTCAGCCGGCTGATCTGTTTATTCAGCCATAACCGGGTTTCAGTATCCAGGCCGGTAAAAGGCTGGTCCATGATCAGTACTGCCGGACGGGTCAGCAAGGCGTGCAGCAGTTGTAATTTTTTATTCTCCCCGTTGGACAACTGGATCAGTTTTTCTTCAAGCAGGTAAGCAATTCCCATTTCATGGATCAGTGAACGGGCGGCATCCAGCAGCTCCCCCAATGATGCTGCCACAGTCTGGGTTTTCTCCGTGTCATAGGAATTAAACCGCTGCTGGTAATACAGATCTGTGGTGGATTGCAGGGTTTTGAAATGATGCTGTTGTTCCACCCAGGCAATCTCACTTCCGGCCGGCAGATGATAAAGTATTGTACCCTGGTGAAATAATTGCTGTGCCAGTGCCAGTCCGAGACTCGTCTTCCCGCAACCGAAAGGCCCGGTAATTGCCAGCGCTTCGTCCCTGTTCAGAGTAAATGAAATATTATCCAGTATCTTCTTGCCGGAACGGGTAATCGAAAGATGGGTGACTGATAAAACGGGTGATGCGTACATGGAAATAAGGAATACAAAATAAAAAATAAGGAATGAGAAAGTGACCGTCTTAATATGTTCATTCTAAAAAGCACGGGTTCAAACTATTTTTACAGAATCTGGCTGTAGACTCCCGACTACTAACTCCCGACTAGTAACTATACTTATCCTTCCACAATCCCTTCAAAAATTTCCTAAGTTCCTCTTCTCTTGCATTTTTACCAGGCTGATAGAAGGCTTTACCCGACAATTCTTTGGGCAGGTATTCCTGGGCGGAAAAATTACCATCATAACTATGGGAGTACTGGTATTCTTTCCCGTAACCCATGTTTTTCATCAGTTTGGTAGGCGCGTTACGGATATGTAAAGGAACGGGCAGGTCGCCATATTGCTTAACAGCGGCCAGTGCTTCTCCGATAGCTGCTACCACCGCGTTGCTTTTGGGCGAAGAAGCGAGGTAAGTGGCACATTGAGTAAGGATGATACTGGATTCCGGAAAGCCGATTTTATTGACGGCATCAAAACAGGCATTGGCCATTACCAGGGCCGTGGGATTGGCATTGCCAATATCTTCGCTGGCCAGGATCACAAGACGCCGTGCAATAAATTTTACGTCTTCACCTCCTTCGGTCATCCGGGCCAGCCAATACACAGCGGCATTGGGATCACTGCCCCGGATCGATTTGATAAAGGCGGAGATAATATCATAATGCTGTTCCCCGCCTTTATCATATAAGGCAATCCGCTTTTGCGCAATCTCCATGACATAGGCATCGGTGATCTCTACTTTATCTCCGGCCGCATCACAAACAATTTCCAGGAGGTTGAGCAGTTTCCGGCCGTCACCACCGGAAATATTTATCAGGGCGGCTGTTTCTTTTAAATCAATTTGTTTTTTGGAAAGAAATTCATCCTTTTCAATGGCCGTTAGCATCAATCGCACCAGGTCCTGCTCGTCCAGGGGCTTTAATACATACACCTGGCAACGGGAGAGCAGGGCACTGTTGACCTCAAAGGAAGGATTTTCAGTGGTAGCCCCGATCAGGGTGATAATTCCTTTCTCAACGGCACCAAGTAGTGCATCCTGTTGTCCTTTATTAAATCGATGTATCTCGTCAATAAATAACACCGCCCCGCTTTGATGTTTGGCCTGTTCAATGACTTCCCGTACCTCTTTCACCCCGGCACTGATTGCACTGAGCTGGAAAAAAGGGACATGCAGTGTATGGGCAATGATATTGGCAATGGTGGTTTTGCCGGTTCCCGGTGGACCCCAGAATAACATAGAGTGGATCCGTCCATGTTCAATAGCCGTACGCAGAATACTACCCGGCCCCACGAGGTGCTCCTGTCCCATGAGTTCGTCCAGTGTATGCGGGCGGATTCTCTCTGCTAATGGCACTTGTGGATTCATGAGGTCAAAGTAACAAAAAAGCGGCTGGAAATGCGTGGATTTTGCAGGCGGATGCAGGTCACGATTCATTTCATTTTAATTTTATATATTGCCCGCACGATTGCTCCATGGACTGCTCACCAGAAAATAAAGAGGAAAATTTAATACCTCTCCAGGTACTGATTGCCAGGGGAGATCAGGCCGCATTCCGGCAACTTTTTCACTTACTCTTTCAAAAATTATCCCGGTTTGCCCAATCGCTTATCAAAACAGACGATGTGGCCGCTGAGATAGTGGATGAAGTCTTTGTCAGAGTCTGGAATAACCGGGATAGTATCATGTCCATCAGTAATCTTCGCGTATACCTTTATCGTGCGGTAAAAAATGAAGCCCTCAATTTTTTATCCCGCAAGGCGCATCTTCATATTTACGAGCCTTTTGATGATATTAATATTCAGCTCAGGGATGAGCTCAACCCGGAAAGACTCATGATCACACAGGAATTGCTGAATAAAATCCGGGCGGCGGTTGACCAGTTACCACCCCGGTGCAAACTGATCTTTAAACTGGTCCGGGAAGACGGGCTCCGTTACCGGGAAGTTGCTGAAATCCTGAATTTATCGGTAAAAACGGTGGATGCACAGATGGTGATCGCTGTCAGCCGTATCCGGGAAACCATGAAAGAGGATATTCAACTCAGCCCCAGGAATTATTTTCAAAAAAAATAGTTCCGGCTTAGGGAACCTGCTTCAATCCGGGGTCTTGATATGGTAAGTAACCATATGTCCAACCAGAGAATCAATACTTTATTTGCTAAAAAATTGGCCGGAGAGGCCAGTCCCGAAGAAATCAGGGAGCTGGATGAATTTCTCCGTTCCCATCCCGAAGAACAATATTTTCAGGAAATACTCAGCAATTGGTGGGAATCCGGTATTCCGGGGGTAAAGAAAGCAGATGAATCTGAGGATGATCATTTCGACCGGATCATTAGGCAGCTTCCTTCCAAAAAAGAAGATGAGGACAACGAAACCAGGTTTCCCATACCCCATATGCCCAGCCGGCGAAAACAACCCTGGAAAATCTGGCTGGCTGCAGCCGCAGTTACCGGTATTTTATTTTTAGCCGGTCGGCAGTCCTATCAGCCTGTACAACCCACTGTCATGGTTCAGGAAAATGAAATCGTGGCAAAACGGGGTACTAAATCAAAATTATTATTGCCGGATGGAACGCAGGTATGGCTGAATTCAGATAGCCGCCTCAGTTATGCCAATTCATTTAATGACACGATCCGGGAAGTGATCCTGGAAGGAGAGGCCTATTTTGATGTCGTGAAAGATGCAACCCGCCCCTTTATCGTGCATACCTCAGGGATTAAAATACGGGTGCTGGGAACAGCCTTTAATGTGAAATCATACCCACAGGACCCGACCATCGAAGCTACCCTGGTCCGGGGGCTTATTGAAGTGGAAAAAAATAACCAGCCGCAGTCTTCCAGGATCCTGCTTAAACCCAATGAAAAACTGGTTTACAATAAAAAACAGGACAAGGTAATAGCAGCAGCACCGGCCAATTCAGTGGCAGGTACAGAAACCGCCGATCCGGATAAAGTCAAACCAGAGAGTATTTTCATCAGCACCTTACCCAAAAATATTTCAGATAGTGTCAGAACGGAAACATCCTGGGTATATGGCAAGTTGTTTTTTGAAGGGGAACGGTTCCGGGACCTGGCGCCTAAAATGGAGCGCTGGTTCAATGTACGGATCGGGTTCCTGGATGATAAGGCAGCATCTTATCGTTTTACCGGGGTATTCCAGAACGAAAATATCTGGGAGGCTTTGCATGCATTACAACTGACAGCCTCCTTTAAATACACGATCAACGGAAATGAAGTATGGATAGATAAGAAATAATAAATACAACGATTGTAGATAAAAAAAATCGGGAAATGCGGCAACATTCCCCGATAAGGCTAAAACGGAAATCCCTCACGGCAAACGGGCGGAATTCCACATTTAATAACCCCAAAACTAAAGGTATGAAAAAAACAGTACCTCGTGGATGGCTTTTGCCTGCACCAGAACGTTCTTTCTTAAAAATGCTTTTGCTTATGAAGATGACGATTGCATTGATCTTATTGACTGCTTTTCAGGTCGCTGCCGGTGACGGACATGCTCAGAATGTCACGCTCCAGCTGAAACAGGCCGAAATGCCCAAAGTTTTCCGGGCGATCGAAAAGCAGAGTCCTTATCGTTTCCTGTATAATTACGATCTGCCCGCCTTACAGAAAAAGGTGGATGTGGATGTAAAAAACATCCCCGTTATTACCGTACTGAATGACCTGCTCAGCGGTACCGGTCTCAGCTACCGGATCATGAATAACAGCCTGGTGGTTATTTTGTCGGCTGACACTGAAATGAATACGGATGACAGGAAAGTGTCCGGAACAATTGTGGCTGAAACAGGCGAACCACTGACTGGTGTAAGCGTACGGATCAAAGGCACTGATTTCGGAACCTCTACCGATGCAAAAGGGAAATTCACCATTGAAGTTCCTGAAAATGCCGTACTTGTTTTTTCCTATGTAGGATATGAATCACAGGAAGTAGCGGTCGGCACACAACAGACTTTCAGTATTAAACTAAAAGCAGGTGATAGCCAGATGGAACAGGTTGTTGTGGTTGGCTATGGTACACAAAAGAAAAAGGACCTGACAGGTTCTGTATCTTCCCTCTCCTCCAAAGACCTGGAGAACAGACCTGCTTCCCAGTTTGGATATGCGATTGAAGGTAAAGCAGCCGGTGTGCAGGTAATCCGTTCTTCCGGTCAGCCACAGGCGGGTTTCTCGATCCGTGTACGTGGTACCGCTTCTATTACTGCGGGAAGTGATCCGATTTATATTGTAGATGGAATACCGACAGAAAATATCAATGATATAAACCCCGGCGATATTGAAAATATTACCGTGCTGAAAGACGCTTCCTCTGCCGCCATTTATGGTAACCGGGGGTCAAACGGGGTGGTGATCGTGACGACAAAAAGAGGAAAGAACCAGAAGTTGAAGATCGGGTTCAATACCTCTCTGACCCTCAGTAAAGCCTGGAAAAAAATGGATGTGCTCAACAGCAGCCAGTTTAAAGATCTTGCTACTGAAATGGGCGCCACCACCGACTGGAACAAGTATAATGCAAACACCAACTGGCAGGATGAGACTTTCCGCAACGCTGTGACTCAGAATTACCAACTGACCGCAACCGGTGGTACAAAAAACACCAGTTACTATGTGTCCGGCGCGTATGTCAATCAGAATGGTATCGTGCTGAACAATAACCTGAAACGGGCTACATTCAAAGCAAACGTGGACCAGCAGGTCACTAAATTCCTGAAAGTGGGTGCCACGCTGGCCTATTCCAACTGGAAAGACCGGGATGTACCTGAGAACTACCGCAACGGTGTTATTGCCCGTGTGCTGACCACCGCTCCGATCATCGGTATCCGTGATCAGGATGATCCAAAACAGTATGCCAGAAGTCCGTTTATCAATGACCTGGAAAACCCGGTGTCTACCGTATACCAACCGGAGCACCTGTTTACCAATAACCGGTTTACCGGTAATGTGTATGCGGAAGCGGAAGTTAAAAAAGGACTGAAATTGAAAACCCTGTTTGGTTTTGAAAATGCAGATGGTCTGTTTACTTCATTCCAGGATACGATTCAAACCCGTTATGGCCGTACCATGCACGGACTGGCTACTGAGAATACCTATAAGCAGAAAAACTGGATCTCAGAAAATACGATCAGTTACACCACTAAAATCAAAGATCACAGCATCAGTGCACTGGCCGGTTTTATTGTGGCCCGTGAAACGGATGATAACTTATACCGCAGTTCAGTTGATTTCCGGAGTGCCAAACCCGGCGACCAGTCTGTTGACGGCGGTTCTGTAAAATCAACACCAACGAAGGATAAAATGAGGGCTTCCAGTGTATCTGCTATTGGCCGTATTTTCTATAACTATAAAGACAAATATTACCTGACCACCAATTTCCGCCAGGATGGTTCCGGTAAGTTTGCTGAAGGACATAAATGGGGCAGTTTCCCCTCTTTCTCTGCAGGCTGGAGAATTTCTGAAGAAAGCTTTTTCACCAAGACGAATAACGGAATTTCCGAGCTTAAACTCCGTGCCGGTTGGGGTATCGTGGGTAATGACCGGGTCCCTGCTTTTGCCCGCTTCGGTCTCGTGGATACGGCCGCTCCTAAATACCTGATCGGTGGAGCAGTCCGGACCGCTTATGTGCCCCGTTCTCTGGAGAATGTGGACCTGACCTGGGAAAAGACCAACCAGGTGGATATCGGCATCGACCTGGGCCTGTTTAAAAACCGCCTGATGATTACCGCTGATTATTATCACAAAAAGACAACGGATATGCTCCTGGCTGTTCCCATTCCCACTTCCACCGGTTATTCCAGTGCCTGGCAGAATGCGGGCAGTCTCGAAAATAAAGGCTTTGAGTTTTCATTTACCTCCAAAAATATCGTGAAGACGAATTTTAAATGGAGTACCGATTTCAACATTTCATTTAATAAAAACAAAGTACTGGATATCGTAGGTACCCAGCTTGTGGTGGGCAGCATTAACCCGGCCGGTTCTGATTACAATACGGCTATTGTCAAGGAAGGGATGCCCCTGGGTAGTTTCTATGGTAAAATTTCACAAGGAGTGGATCCTGCCACCGGTAATATCAAATACATGAGGAACAAAGCGGGTACTGCCGACAGTGTGGGAATTATTGGCGATGCAAACCCGAAATTCATGTATGGATTCAGTAATTCAATGACCTATAAAAACTTCTCACTGGATATTTTCTTCCAGGGGGTAAGTGGTAATGATGTTATGAATGCCACCCGTGTACTGACCGAATCCATGGCACTCGTCATGAACCAGTCATCCACGGTACTGAACAGGTGGAAAAATCCGGGAGACAACACATCTATTCCGCGGTCTACACCGAACGCATGGGATAATTCACTGCCTTCAACCCGGTATATGGAGAAAGGTTCGTACCTGCGTCTCAAATCCCTGACTGTAGGGTATCGTTTACCCGAGGCAACACTCGCCAAACTTAAAATGAGCCGTTGCTTTCTTTACCTGACGGCGGAAAACCTGTTCACGTTTACAAATTACACCGGTTTTGATCCTGAACTCAGTGCCTTCAGCGGTAAGTCAAATTCAACGACGAACCAGAATGCAGCACCGGGTGTGGATTGGGGTACCTATCCGCAATCCAGGGATTTTGTACTGGGCATAAACATATCCTTCTAATTTAAAAATGGCAAACATGAAAAAATATTCATTCCGATTACTGGCAATAGCGCTGATGGGACTGCTGCCATTTACTTCGTGCACAAAATTTCTTGATGACAAACCAGAAACAGCGCTGACCACCGGGAACGCGTATAATACGGCCCGGGATATGGAGAATGCATTGTCCGGTTGTTATAACACATTTTATGCAACGGATTACTACCAATGGGAGAATGTCATGCTGAGTGATGTGCGTTCCGATAACGCGTATCCCGGTGGTAATAATGAGGAGACTTTTTTTGATTACGACCGGTTTATCCTGCCGGCCAGCAATACCCACAGCTATGCGCACTGGAGAGCCCTGTACAACGGTATTGCCCGGTGCAATGTGGTACTGAATAAAATCGAAGCTGTGGCTGATCCCGCGCTGACCGCTGACCGGAAAGCGCAGATTATCGGGGAAGCAAAATTCCTTCGTGCCTTTCATTACTATCACCTCGTGAAGTTATACGGTGGTGTGCCCCTGGAACTGGAATCCAATACGGCTGATCCTGGTAAAACCCGGAAGCCCCGTGCAACGGAAAAAGAAGTATATGATCAGATAGTGGCGGACCTAGAAGCAGCAGTAGCCAGCCTGCCGGACACTTATAACGGTGTTGCCGGAACTTCCACCGCCAATACAGCCTCTGCAAATAAAGACAGCGCAACTAAAGGTGCCGCCAATGCCATGCTGGCCAAGGCCTGGGCACAGCGCAGTGACCGGGATTACAGCAAAGTGCTGCAATATTGTAATGCAGTGATCAGCAGTCCTGCCGGATATACTTTATTGTCCAGTTATGCAGATGTATTTGATGGTAATCATGATTTCAATAATGAGTCCATTCTTGAAATCCCATATGAAGCCGGTAACTGGGATGCATCCTGCTGGGGTGTACAGTTATACCTGGCTCCTGAAGATGGATGGCAGAAATATTGTGTACCTACCAAGGACCTGGTGAATGCCTATAACACAGCGGGTGATAATATCAGGAAGAATGCCAATATCATCTTTATGACCG
>CAZYTV010000065.1:0-18209 GCA_964650455.1 uncultured Chitinophaga sp.
CCGCAGCCGCATCATTGTTACGGATGGTTCCTTCAGTATGGATGGCACTATTGCCCGGCTGGACGAAATCGTGAAACTGGCTGAACAATATGATGCCTGTATCATGATCGATGAGTGTCATTCATCCGGCTTCCTGGGAAAGACCGGCCGGGGCACTCATGAATACCGCGGCGTGATGGGCAAGATCGATATTATTACCGGTACCCTGGGTAAGGCCCTGGGTGGGGCTTCCGGCGGTTTTACTTCAGGAAGCAAGGCCGTTATTGAAATGCTGCGCCAGAAATCAAGACCATATTTATTCAGTAACACCCTGGCTCCTTCGATTGTGGGGGCTTCCATTGCGGTGCTGGATATGCTGACTGAAACCACCGAACTCCGCGATAAACTGGAATACAATACAAAATATTTTCGTGCTAAAATGACGGAAGCCGGTTTCGATATCAAACCCGGTGATCACCCGATTGTACCGATCATGTTGTATGATGCGGTACTGGCCCAGACCATGGCGGCCAAACTGCTCGAAGAGGGTATTTATGTCATCGGATTCTTCTTTCCAGTGGTGGCAAAAGGGCAGGCCCGGATCCGGGTGCAACTGAGTGCGGCCCATGAACAGCATCACCTGGATAAAGCGATTGCAGGATTTACAAAAATTGGTAAAGAGCTGGGGATCTTGAAGTAAGCGTTAATTATACCTTTTATCAATGCTGAAACTTAGTAGAACTACGACTTAAGGGATTCTACGAGGGGTACTATATACGCGTTTATTTTTCATGTTTTCACCCGAAAAAACACGTAGAAAGTTATGAAATGCAATTTTCGCAGAGTACTTTCGTTTTGGGTTTATTGATATAAACTCTACCCGCCAATTCCTCTGGAATTTCCTTTAATTAATTCTTGACCCGTATGACCGGCTATAACCGGGAGTACCCAACTTTTAAAAAAAGTATGAAAAAATTCTTTTTTTGTATCGTTACAGCGGCTGTAGTCATGTTTATGTTAAGTTCCTGCGCAGCTACCAAGAGGGATTGCCAGGGCAACAAGCACTACCGGTTGAAGAATGGTATATACCTGTAAGGAAATTGGAGCAAAACGTATTTGAAGTCCCGGTTTATCCGGGACTTTTTATTTTTAAAGAAAAATTGACCCATGAAATACCTGCTGATCGTTGCTTTGCTTTTTAAGTCGTTTTGTATGATGGCCCAGTCAGACGGATTTCCACAGAACTGGACCGGTAACTGGAAAGGAGAATTGCAATGGTTCAAAACCGGCAGACCGGCCTCTCAGAAAGTGAATATGGATTTGCGGATACAGCCAGCGGACAGTTCCAATAAGTATACCTGGAACCTGATTTATGGATCACCGTCGGAAGATAACCGGCCATATTTCCTGGTACCGAAAGACACAAGCGGCACCCATTGGGTGGTGGATGAAAACAACGGAATCATCCTCGATCAGTATTGGGTGGGTAATAAATTCTGCGGTGTTTTTACCGTACTGAATGCCACCATTATTAATAAATACTGGATCGAAGGGGACGAACTCATCGTTGAATTTCTGACCATCGGAGCCAAACCCCTGGTCACCACCGGCAAGGGAAATGAAGAAATTCATAATGTGGACAGCTATAAAGTAAACGGTTACCAGTTGGCCAGGCTTAAACGGCAGTAATATTTTAAACAAGGGCAAAAAGAAGGCGTCCGGGCAGTTAACTTTGCCCAAATTTTACCGCCGCAATGAAAAACGCCCTCTATACACTTTTTATACTGCTTGGATTATATGCCTGCACGCCCAATAATGTAAAACAGGATGACAGTCTTGGCACCTATTTCACCGAAAACAAGGTGGAGGGCTGCTTTGCCCTTATGGATAATGCTTCCGGTAAGTTCACAGTTTTCAACCTGGGTCGTTACCGCGACAGCAGCTATCTTCCGGCTTCCACTTTTAAAATTGTGAATTCACTGATTGGATTGCAGACCGGCAGGATCGTCAGTGACAGTATGGTGATCAAATGGGATTCTGTAAAACGATGGAATGAAGACTGGAACAAAGACCTGACCATGTATGAAGCTTTCCGTGTTTCCTCCCTGCCTTATTACCAGGAAGTGGCCCGCCGTATTGGAAAAGATACCATGCAACAATGGCTGGACAGCATCAAATACGGAGCGCAATATGATACTCAAAAAGTAGTGATCCGCGGAGCCGTTGATTCTTTCTGGATCAATAACACATTAAAAGTTACCCCTGATCAGCAACTTGGACTGGTGAAGCGGCTTTATTTTGACCAGCTGCCTTTCTTCAAAACCTACCAGGAAATGGTAAAAAGGGCCATGCTTTTTGAAAACAATACCAATTACCGCCTGGGCTATAAAACCGGATTGGGCTATCGGGAGAATGGGAATTTAATGGGTTGGGTCGTTGGCTGGATCGAGGAAAACGGGCATCCCTATTTCTTTGTACTGAATACGGAATCCGCTGACCGAAATATTGAAATGACGAAAATACGTATGAAAATCCTCAAGGATATTCTGAAACAACTGGGATTTTTAGAGGGAAAAATGTAAAAAACCCTTTCTATATTGCACAACGACACTTGTAGCATGAATTTTGACTTTATTCCGCATGAACTGGCAATTTCAATATAAAGACGGAGTGCTGCTGTTTATCACAGCCGGCATACTCCTGTTTCTTTTTTTGAATTTGCTACGCTGGAAAAAAAACAGTACCCGTAAAATAGGGGACGCTTCCCTCGTTAAACTCCTGATCTCTTCTTTTTCCCAACGGCGGTTTGTATTAAAATTTATCCTGGTGATGATCGCCTTCACTGCCGGCATCCTGGCGGTCATGAATCCGCGGGTGCCGGGCGATTCGGACAATAAAACCCGCAAGGGTATTGATATCGCCATTGCCCTGGATGTAAGCAAAAGCATGCTGGCCGCCGACCTGGCTCCTGACCGGCTGGAGCGGGCCCGCCAGTTTATCAATAAACTCCTGAAGGAAATGCCCGATGACCGGGTTGCCCTGATCTTATTTGCCGGGAAGGCCTATCTGCAGTTACCATTGACGGTAGACCATGCGGCCGCGTCCATGTTTGTGTCAAGTGTGACGACAGATGCAGTGCCGCAACAGGGAACGGTCATCAGTGACGCATTGCAAATGAGTGCGGATGTATTTAACCCGGCTGATAAACGATTCAAAGCTGTCTTACTGATTACCGATGGAGAGGATCATGATGCCGGTGCTGTTTCCACCGCCAGGGAACTGGCCGGAAAAGGGGTAATGATTAATACGATTGGTATCGGTTCACCCGAAGGAGCCCCCGTTACAGATCCCGCCACCGGATTGCAGAAAAGAGATGAAGCGGGAAATACCGTGATCTCCAGGCTGAATGAAAATATACTGAAAGAACTGGCCGATGTAACGAATGGAGTGTATGTCCGTTTGCAAAACAGTGATGATGCCATTGCTGCGGTTAAAAATCAGTTGTCACAGATCGAAAGAAAAGCCTTCGGGGATATCAGCCTGATGCAGTTTACCAGTTATTATATATGGCTGGCTGCTGCTATGTTCATTCTCCTCCTGGTTGAAACTTTTATTTCGGTTACTAAAAAGAGCCTGGCTGTATGAAAAAGGGAATACTGTTATTTATTTGTATGCCTGTTTTAATTGTACAGGCTCAGGAGACGGAAAAATCACTCCGCGAGGGGAACATGTATTACCGGCAGCAACAATATGAAAAAGCAGAAGCCGCTTATCAGCAAGCCCTGCAGGAAGATCCGGCCAGTGTAAAAGCAAGGTTTAACCTGGCCAATACGCGTCTGAAACTGGGCAACCAGGAAGAAGCCCTGAAAGCCTTTTCAGAACTGGCAGCCTCCGCTAAGGAGCATGAACCCAAAGCCAGTGCCTGGTATAATTCAGGCGTGGTATTGACACAACAAAAAAAACTGGAAGAAAGCATCGAAGCATATAAGAATGCCCTTCGCCACCATCCTGGTGATACAGCCGCCAGGGAAAATCTGCAAAAAGCCCTGCTCGAACTGAAAAAGAAAAACCCGCCTAAAAAGGAAGAAAAGAAGGATCCCAAAAAACAACAGCAGCAGAAAAAACAGCAACAGCCTAAAATGAGTCCGAAAGAAGCTGAACAACGCCTGAAACTCCTCGAGCAAAAGGAAAAGGAATTAAACCAGCGGATGCAGAAGGAAAAATCAAAAACAGGGGGAAATCAGGCTAAAGATTGGTGAACCTGACTCCGGGTTCTTTGTTAGTTTTGCAATTATGCAAGTGTACTGCACCTCCCTTACTCAATACCAGCGGTTGATTACCCGTGAAGTCAGCATCGGCCACCTTCTCCTGGGAAATGGTCATCCTGTCCGTGTTCAGACCATGACCACCACCGATACTATGGATACCATGGCCACCGTGGAACAAAGTATTCGCTGTATTGATGCCGGGGCGGAACTGGTCCGCATCACGGCTCCCTCCAGAAAAGAAGCGGAAAATTTACTCCTGATAAAAAATGAACTGAGGAAAAGAGGCTATAACACCCCGCTGGTGGCTGATATTCATTTTACTCCCAATGCGGCAGAAGTAGCCGCCCGTATCGTGGAAAAAGTGCGGGTGAACCCGGGCAATTATGTAGATAAGAAAAAGTTTGAACAAATCGAATATACCGATACGGAATATGCGGAAGAGATCGAACGCATCCGGGAACGATTTACTCCCCTGGTAAAAATCTGTAAGGAATATGGTACGGCAATGCGCATCGGTACCAACCATGGCTCGCTGAGTGACCGCATCATGAGCCGCTATGGCGATACTGCGAACGGGATGGTCGAAAGTGCCATGGAGTTCCTGCGTATTGCCCGGGGCGAAGCCTATCATAATATTGTGCTGAGCATGAAGAGCAGCAATCCGCAGGTAATGGTACAGGCTTACCGGCTGCTGATCAAAACCATGATGGATGAATTTGGTGAAGCGTATCCCCTGCACCTCGGGGTGACGGAGGCCGGTGATGGTGAAGATGGCCGGATTAAAAGTGCCGTGGGGATCGGGACCTTGCTCGAAGACGGAATCGGCGATACGATCATGGTATCACTCACCGAAGGTCCTGAATTTGAAATTCCCGTTTGTAAAGATCTTGTAAAACGCTACCAGTTGCATCAGTCCACCGGTACAGGTTTAGTGGTTCCAGCTATTGATAAACTGACCTATTCTCCATTTGAATACAAAAGGCGGGAAACATTTGCCGTGGATAATATAGGAGGCAAACAGGTACCCGTTGTGGTGGCCGATCTGAGTAAAATTGAAAAGATCAGTCCGGCTGACCTGCAAAGTGCCGGCTACAGCTATGACCGTATTACTGATAAATGGACGATCAGCGATGCAGCGGCCGATTATATTTTTACCGGGCACCAGTTACTGGAGTTTGAATTGCCCGGAACACTGAAAGTGATTGTTTATCCGGATGCCTGGGCCACCGCCAAAGACCAGTCTGTATACTTCCCCATTTTTGAGGCCGGGGGATATGTGCAGACGGTTTCAGGAAGCAGCCGGCTTAATTTTGTGATGTTTGATTGTTACAGCGACAGCAGCAACCTGAATGATTATACAAACCTGGAATTACTCGCCAATGACCCAACGGTCGTGCTCTGCCTCAGCAGCACCAATCTGAATGCGATGCAATCTGTACGCCGGATGTTTATTGAATTGCAGGAAAGAGGCATCCAGAACCCGGTGGTGCTGATCACCGACAGCCCGGCACAAACCCCGGATGAACACCTGATCCATTTTGCCGCTGAAACAGGCGCCTTATTACTGGATGGAATGGGGGATGGTATTTGCCTGGGCTATAGCCGGCAGGCAAAAATGGATACGGTACAGGCAAAAGGCAGAACCTACCTGCCGGTGCAGAATATCTACCAATTTACCAATAACACGGCGTTCAGCATCCTGCAGGCAACCCGTTGCCGGATTTCAAAAACAGAATATATCAGTTGTCCAAGCTGCGGCCGCACCCTCTTTGATCTGCAGGAAACCACCGCAAAGATCCGGGCAGTAACGAATCACCTCAAGGGTCTGAAGATCGCGATCATGGGCTGTATCGTCAATGGCCCGGGAGAAATGGCCGATGCTGATTTTGGCTATGTGGGCAGCGGACCCGGTAAGATCACTCTTTATAAAGGGAAAGAAGTGGTAAAACGGAATGTAAACAGTGAAGTGGCCGTGGATGAACTGATTAATTTATTAAAAGAGAACGGTGCCTGGGTGGATTTATAATGGACGTCATGAAAAAACAAATCTGGATACTGGCTTTCGGCGCGGCCCTGCTGACAGATATAGCCGGGATACAAACCGGGAATGAACTCCTGCAATGGATCAGCAAACCACTGATCCTGCCTTTTTTATTTCTTTATTTTTTTACAGCAACAAAGACGCTTAAAAGTCCGTTTACAAAATGGATTTATCCCGCCCTCTTCTTCTCCTGGTGCGGGGATGTATTGCTGATGTTCCAGGGACAAAAAGAACTTTTCTTTTTACTCGGATTGAGCGCTTTCCTGCTGGCGCATATCTTTTATATTCTTTATTTTCATTTTGTAAGATTGCAGGAAAAGATTGCCGGTAATCCCTGGTACCTGCTGCTGGTGGTGATTTACTATAGTGTGCTGATGGTCTGGCTTTCCCCTTACCTGGGTCAGTTTACGGTGCCTGTTCGCGTGTATGGGGTGGCCATCAGTATCATGCTGATGATGGCCATGCACATGACTTCACTAAAGTCAAAAAAAGCCGGTTGGATGTTACTGGCCGGTGCGGTTCTTTTCGTATTGTCCGATTCGGTTCTGGCCGTCAACAGATTTTACCAGGGATTTCCGGAAGCGGGTATAGTGATCATGCTGACCTATGGAGCCGCGCAGTTATATATCGTTAAAGGAGCAATTGAGTATCTTCGTACCGGTAATAAATAAATTTATATAAAAATTCCCGGGAGGGACCTGTAGCATGCAACGAACAGATTTTTTAGTGATCGGATCGGGAATCGCGGGGCTGACCTATGCGCTGAAAATGGCGAACCGGTTTCCGGACCGGAAAGTACTGGTCATGACCAAAGCCACTGCGGATGAAACAAATACCAAGTATGCACAGGGAGGAATTGCTGTGGTGAATGACCTCGAGAATGACAGTTTTGCCAAACATATTGAAGATACCCTGATTGCCGGAGACGGGATATGTAATGAGAAAGTGGTGGAGATCGTGGTGAAGGAAGGCCCTGAAAGAGTACAGGAAATCATTGAATGGGGTGCTCAGTTTGACAAGGAGGAAGATGGGGATTATAAGCGCGGCAAAGAAGGCGGCCACTCCGAATTCCGGATCCTTCATCATAAAGATGTTACCGGTAAAGAAATGGAAAGAGCCCTGCTTGAAGCGGTGGCCCGGCAGCAGAATATTGAATTTGTCAACCACTGTTTTGTGATTGATCTCATCACCCAGCACCATATGGGCTACCTGGTGACAAAATCCACACCGGATATTGAATGTTACGGGGTGTATGTACTCAACCTGGAGACCAACCGGATTGAAAAGATACTCTCCAAGATCACCGTACTGGCTACCGGTGGTAACGGACAGGTGTACCGCACCACCACCAATCCATCCATTGCCACCGGTGATGGTGTGGCCATGGTTTACCGGGCAAAAGGAAAGATTGAGAACATGGAGTTTATCCAGTTTCACCCGACCGCACTATATGAACCAGGTGTACGCGGACATGCTTTCCTGATCACTGAAGCGGTACGGGGTGATGGAGGTATTTTACGGAATGCAAAGGGCGAAGCGTTTATGGAGCGCTATGATCCCCGCAGAGACCTGGCCCCCCGTGATATTGTAGCCAGGGCGATCGATAGTGAGATGAAAAGGACCGGTACAGAACATGTATGGCTCGACTGCCGCCATTTCAGCAAGGAAAAATTCACCGAACACTTCCCGAATATTTATGAAAAATGTCTTTCGATTGGAATAGATATCACTAAAAACATGATTCCGGTGGCGCCCGCTGCGCATTATAGTTGCGGTGGAATCAAGACCGATGAGTGGGGGCGTAGCTCGGTGAAACATCTGTACGCCTGTGGCGAATGTGCCAGTACGGGATTACATGGAGCCAACCGGCTGGCCAGTAATTCCCTGCTGGAAGCCATGGTTTTTGCCCATCGCTGTTTCCTGGATGCTGCTGAAATAATCAAGGACATTGAGTTTAATACGTCCCTGCCCGACTGGAATGCGGAAGGTACTACTGAACCGAGGGAGATGATCCTGATTACCCAGAGCCTGAAAGAACTGCAGTTACTGATGAGTGACTATGTAGGTATTGTGCGCAATGATATGCGTCTGCAGCGGGCCATGCGCCGGCTTGATCTCTTGTGGGAGGAAACAGAACATTTGTACCAGAGCAGTTCGCTTTCCCCGCAACTGCTTGAACTCAGGAATATGATCACGGTGGGTTACCTGATTGTAAAAGGGGCCAGTTTCAGGAAGGAAAGCCGGGGCCTTCATTACAATACCGATTATCCTGAAAAGAGCGTGCTGGTACAGAATATTGTCCTGTAGCACTACTAACGCCTGTCAGGCCGGATGTTCTGCATTATCTTCGCGCCGCTATGTACTATTTAATTTTTGGTATATTATATCTCGTGTCCCTGCTACCCTTTTTCATCCTCTATGGAATAGCAGATATCTTCTTTGTACTCATTTATTTTGGAGCCGGTTACCGGAAGGATGTGGTAATGGAAAACCTGCGCAACAGTTTCCCGGAAAAGACAGAGAAGGAATGCCGGAAGATTGCCCGTAAGTTTTACCGCAACTTTATTGACAACTGGATCGAAACACTCAAGTTGCTTTCGATCAGTAAAAAGGCATTGAATAAACGGGTCAGTGGTAACCTGGATGTGTTTCAGGAATTGCATGCCAGTGGTAAATCGGTACAGGTCAACCTGGGCCATTTTTTCAACTGGGAAATTATGACCTTGTACACCGGGATCAATCAACCCTATACTTTTCTGACCGTATACCTGCCGCAAAGCAGTATGGTGGCAGATCGCTTACTGATGTATATACGTGGCCGCTGGGGTAACCCGCTGCTGCCGGCCACGCAAATGGCCAAAGCCATTATTCCCTGGCGGAAGAAACAACATTTACTGGCCCTTGGAGCTGACCAGAGTCCCCCAAATGGTACAGACGCATATTGGTTATATTTTATGAACCAGCCGGCTGCTTTTGTAAAAGGCCCGGAAAAGTTTGCCAGGATTCAGAAAGTACCGGTGGTGATGATGACGACCACCCGGCCCAGGCGCGGGCATTATCATTTTGAATATTTCCTGCTGGCTGATGATCCCGGTGCCCTGCCGGACGGTGAACTGATCCGTCGATATGTGGATCATCTGTCTGCGAATATTCAGCAACAACCGGAACTTTATCTCTGGAGCCATCGCCGCTGGAAACATAAGTGGCAGCCGGAGTATAAAAGCCAGTGGGTCGGCCGTGAAGAAGCGCCCGTTAGCTGATATTTCGTATCTTAAGCACTCATGTATTATGTAGTCTTTCCTTTTCTCTACCTGTTTTCACTGCTGCCATTTAAAGTTTTATATTTACTGTCAGACGGGATCCGTGTATTCGTTTTTTATGGAATGAAATACCGGCGCGATGTGGTACTGAATAATCTCCGGATCGCTTTCCCGGAGAAAACAGAAAAAGAACGATTTGATATTGCCCGTCTTTTTTATAAGAACCTGATCGATACTTTTATTGAGTCGGTTAAATTTATTTCCCTCACCCCAAAGGCCGCTTTTAAACGAAGTTCGGCAGAAGTGGACGGGATCAATGAATTACTGGGGAAAGGTCATAATGTGCATGTGATGGCCTGTCACCAGTTTAACTGGGAATATGCCAATATTCTATATCCCATCAAACTGAATGCTCCCTTTGTGGGAGTTTATATGCCGATCAGAAATAAGGTGCTGGACCGCATTTTTTATAATTTCAGGAAGAGACACGGAACCGTTCTCATTTCGGCCACTGCTTTTAAAGAACAGACCCACGATATTTTCAATAAGCCCTATGTGCTGGCCCTGGCCGCAGATCAGAATCCCGGTCATCCGGGCAATGCATTCTGGCTTGACTTTTTCAGTAAACCGGCTCCCTTTATTACCGGTCCGGCCAAAGCGGCGGTAAAAAATAATACAGCCGTGGTGATGGTGGGTTTTAACCGGTTAAAGCGGGGTCATTTTCATTTTGATTATAAGCTGATCACCCATGATGCGATGGGTTATACACCGGAGGAACTGACCGTGATTTACCGGGATGAAGTGGAAAAAATAATCCGGCGTGATCCGGCCAACTATCTCTGGAGCCACCGCCGCTGGAAATACGAATGGAAACCTGAATACGGGGAAGTGATAAAGTAGTTTTACGGTAACATGGTTCGGCAAGCTCACCATGACAGCGAATACCGGCTCATTGTGACAGCGGAAAGCTCATTGTCACCCTGAGCGTGCCGAAGGGTGATGACACAGAAATACATTTCTTCGTCATGCTTCGGCACGCTCAGCATGACAAGGACTGCCCGTTGTCACCCTTCGGCCTACCTGCCGGACAGGCAAGCCGAAGGGTGATTAACCTATATAACTTTCTTCTTATTTTTTTTCAATTGCAGGTAATCCAGAAAATAGATCACTTTCAGGGATAAATTATTATTGTCTTCCGCTTGCATGGTATGCCGTACGTTTTTAAAATAATCACCCGCTACTTCCTGGTTGCCGTTGACCGCCGCATTTTTCCAGACTACATTCAAAAAACTGCCGGGAGCAAACTGCCAGGTATAAACCATGTCAATATTGAAGAAATTGATATTGTAATCGGCATTGCCGTTATAGGTATCATTCCTGGCCAGTGAACCATCATTGCGCAGGGTAAAATACCGGTCATAATGTACCTGGCTCCAGTAATGGCGGATACGGGTATTGATATTCATCTTACTGTTAAATGAATACTTGATGCCGATCGTGTTATCAACGGTTTGGATATCCCTTCTGCCAAAAATGATTTTGTCATTTTCGAAACCGGCAAATCCCGTATTTCTTTTTTGCGGGTTCAGGGAAAGCGAATGGGAAATGGTCAGTTTATTATTGAAGCGGTACCTGTTCTGGAAATCGAATGAGTATCGTTTGCTGTTAAACAAAGAACGGTCGATCACCATGGCCTGAACGGAGAAACTGTACTTCTTGGCATTGTTGGTTTCAAACCAGGCGGAATAAAAATAGTTGGACCATCCCCTGAAAAAGCGCCCATCCACCCTTGGCTCATAATAATTATTACTCTTGGGCTCATACCCAACCATTGCTCCCACATACCACAGGTTTTTAAGCTGTCCGTTCATATTCGCATTCACATTCAGTCCCTGGAAACCAGCAGGATTGACCAGCCGGTAGGAATGATTGAAGTTGAAATTAAAATACATCCGGTTATACCAGCGGGTGGGTTTGATCCAGTTGTAGCCGGCATATACTGAATGATCTATGAGGTTAGTAGTGGTGAAATAACCAAGGTCATTGCCGCGGAAACGGCGGTTGATCAGGTCCTGTTTTACATTGAACGTAAAACGCCCGCTGGATTTGCCAAATGAAAAACTGTGTCCATACCCGCTGCGCCGGGTTTTATCAATACCCGCCCCGGAGAGCAGGCTCATCGCCACTTTACCGCTGACGTTCCAGGTATTTTTTTTGTCATACAGGCTGAACTGTGCCGCACTTACATTGGCATCATATTCTGAACCACTTCTCCATACATTCAGATTGGTGAATGTGATACTTGAATTATGTTTCAGTGACTGATCCAGCACCAAAATATTATAATTGGTCAGCGGATCTATCAGCACATCCCGGGATTTGGAGGTCAGGGTGTCTTCCAGTCCTGCAAAGCGGTTATTGGTGACCGCATTTAAAAAACCGATTCCAAGTCCATTAGATGTTCTGCCGGAAATTTTGGTGGCATTGATCAGTTTGGATTCCACCGGGTTTTTGAGAATCCGGTCATGGCCATTGATATATTCATCCAAACTGTGGGTAAGGATGGGGTCAATACCAATCCGGCGCGGGTAAAACAGGCCACTCTTATTGAAGAGTTCAGTTCCTTCGGTAAAGAAAGGCCGGTTTTCCTGGTATCTCACTTCAAAAGGAGTGAGGTTGAGGACACGGTTATCGCTTTGTACCTGGCCAAAGTCAGGAACCAGGGTGGCATCCAGGGTAAATGCCTGGTTGATCCCGTATTTCACATCCATTCCGCCGTTTACCGATGAGGTCCAGTCTTTCACCCCGGCTGTTTTTTGCGGGAAATGGTTGACATAAGTGGACAGGTAAGGGGAGAATTGCAGCCGCAAAGGGGGTTTGATATTGGTGATCCCGGTCCAGGTGCCTTCCTGGGTCAGGAAACCGTTCACATTCGGATCGATCGGGTTCCAGGTATATTGTTGTTCTGTTTTGCGGCGGCGGCGGGTGATATTCAGGCCCCAGGTCTGCACTTCTTTTTTGCTGAAGCGGATGGCAGAGAAAGGAATAAACATTTCAAAGCTCCAACCATTATCATGAATCACGGCACCACTTTCCCACACCGCATTCCAGCTAAAGTCCTCGCCGCCATTGTTGCCGTCACCGGGCGACATCTTGGAGTCCCATTGTTCATTCAGCGGGGTAACGAAATATTCAAAGCCGTTTATTTTATCATAATACGTATCAAAGATGATTCCGATATAATCATTGGTACCAAATCCATCGCGTCCGGACAGTTCAGTGGCAATACTGTCTTTGGTACGCTCATAGCAAAAGCCCCCGAAATAGATGCCTTCATCACTGTACAGGAGGTAGGTCTCGGTCCGGTTTTCAAAATTTTCCCGGGCACCCACTTTCGGGCGGAATTCTACCAGGTCCGACATCATCGGA
Source organism: uncultured Chitinophaga sp. (assembly GCA_964650455.1). Lineage (GTDB taxonomy): Bacteria > Bacteroidota > Bacteroidia > Chitinophagales > Chitinophagaceae > JJ008. The sequence continues at coordinate 12,978 of CAZYTV010000065.1, forward strand.
GCTGTTTTCCAGGCTGAATCATTCAGGTGGCCGTCAATTTTGATTGGAAGATTGATGAGTTTAGCTGGCAACTGCCGGGCTGGAGCAGTTTGGGCAATGGCGCTGACACTCAGGAGCACGAGGCCCCATAAGGCAATGTTGGTTTTGAAAATCATGGCTATACTTTAAACTGTAATTAGGACGCAGAAACAGAACGGGATGTTACTATTTCACGAAAGAACTACTAAATCTTTCGTAATGTAAAAGTAGGGGTGGGAAAAGGGAACCTGATTTGGTTTTATCTGACCGGCCTGTAATCCCTGACAAGTGGTCAAAAAAGGGGGCTGTTAACTTTTTATTGGCAAAAAAGAGAGAGGCCTGCCAGGAACAATCTATGATGATCTGTCCGTTTTGCCACGGGTATCATGGATCTGAACAGGTAATATTTTTCTTTCCGGCCCGCATACCTTTCGGCGAGGCGGGTGGTCATGTTAGCCACAAACACACAATATATCACGAAGAAAATGGCCTGCGGCCAGTATATATGGGCAATGTTTTTTTCAAAGAAAGGGGTTGACCCTCAGTCTTTTAATCTGTACCGGTGGTAAAGGTAAAAAATGCGGTTGTGGGAAACCGTGACCAGGGCTGACCAGACTGGGTTTCCGGGGGGTGAAAACACGGGGAAAAGTGGTGAGAACACGGTTGTTGGGGGAATGGGATAAAGCCAGTTTTGTTTGGTAAATTAAATTATTCTTTCACCTAAAATTTTTGAAATGAAAATTACATTTTTCACCATTGTTGTTGTACTACTGACAGCAGCATGTAATAGCGGTGATCAGCCTCAGGCAAAGGTTGAGGCCAGGTCATGTGACAGCCTGTCTTATTATTACGATTTATATGTTAAAAAGGTTGACTCAATTGTAAAATTGAGAAGGAGTATGAACCCGGTGCCAGCTCATCCCTTAGACGAAAAAATCGGACAACTATATATTGATGCTTTTAGAAAGCAATTCCCATCAGATGCCACATATATATTAAAGTTTGACAAAATGACCATTAGTTTTTATGCAAAATATATGCTTGACAATAAAATCGATACGCTTGCCTTTAGTTTTGCCAAGTATGATACTGCCGGATTTGGTTCATTAAGGGATCCGATTTATGAAAGCAGGGCAGCTAAAATGAAAAACCGCTGGACCATGGTTGTCGGCGAGTTTGAAAGGGGTAAGCAGGAAAAACCATTTATGATACCTGGTTTGGATTATAGATTTTATGATGACTGGAGCCAGGAATGGCCATAATAATGTTTTTATGTTTTATATAAGTTATATAGCAGAAATTCTTGCGCTGGCAGCCGGCTTATTATTTTATTTTAAGATGAAACCGGCTGTCCTTCGCCTCCTGGTTCCTTTGTTGCTTATTACAGTCATGAATGAGGGGTTTGCCTATTTTAAAATATATGCAAATGCAGGGCTGAATAAAACGCATTTCTATATCGGCTTTTTCTTTCTGGAAATGATTTGTTTCTTTTTTGTTTTTTATAATTGGTTTAAGAAAAATCAGGTGAATAGAATGCTGGCCAGGGCGATTTTTTTAGTTTCATTGCTGATGGCAATTGTATCCGTTTCTGTAAAGGGCGGGAATAAGCTCAATCCGTTTTTTCTAAATGCAGTTTGCCTTTGTATGATTGGATTTGGAGTTTTATATTATCGATTTGTTTTTCAAAGGGAGCAGGTATATTTTTTCAGGAAAGATCCCATGTTCTGGTTGTCAACAGGGATGATTTTTGTAAATTTTATACATCTGCTGTTTGTAAATGCGGTCTTTATAGAATCATTCCGTATAAATCCTTCAAGTGCTGATGTTTTTAAAGTGCTGAATGCAATTGGAAACGTTTTTTATTATGGTTGTATTATAATGGCTTTTATATGTTCCTCCAGATTTCCCAGGCAGGCTGGTACCTGATCGGTGCCACAACACTTTTTATTTTCATTTTTGTAATATTTGTTTTCTTTTACAGCAGGGTAATGGAAAGACAAAATTCCATGTTATTGAAGGAACAGAAATTACGAAATGAATATGATGAAACTATTTTAAAAACCCAGCTCGAAATCCAGGAACAAACCCTCAAAACCATCTCGGAAGAGATCCATGATAATATCGGACAGGCACTGAGCCTGGCCAAATTGAAACTCAATACCCTGAAATATGATCAGCCGGACCTGCTGGTGGAAAAGATCAATGATTCGAGGGAACTCGTTAGTAAGGCAATCCGTGACCTTCGCGATCTTTCCCGTAGTCTGAATACGGATAGTATTGCTTCCATGGGACTGGTCCGTGCCCTGGAACAGGAGCTGGATATTTTCCGTAAATCGGGCTTTCAGACCACGTTGTATACGGAAGGGGAGATTCAGAAAATGGAACCGCAAAAAGAGCTGATTCTTTTCCGGATCGTGCAGGAGTCGCTCAATAATATTATCAAACATGCCGATGCCCGGACGATCAGGGTAACCGCCCTGTATACAGAACATGAACTGGACCTGCAGGTGGAGGATGACGGGAAGGGTGCCGCATCCGGGCAACTGGATATGGATGAGAACAGTTTTAAAAGTCTTGGATTACGCAATATGCATAACCGGGCCAAAATGATCGGCGGCGGATTTTCGATACACAGCGTGCCCGGAAACGGAACCATTATTAAATTGAATATCCCTCTTAATAAAATCTAAATGGAAAGAAAAGCTGTATTGGTGGATGATCATGCCCTGCTGCGCAATGGACTGGCCGGACTGGTAAAAGAGCTCGGGTATGAGGTACTCTTTGAAGCGGATCATGGTAAAGAGTTTATTGAAAAACTGAAAAAGGATAACCTGCCGGATATCGTTTTACTCGATATTAATATGCCCCAGATGGATGGGTATGATACCGCCGCCTGGATCAAACGCAATCAACCTGAAATAAAAATACTGGCCCTGAGTATGTATGATGACGAGAATGCCATCATCCGTATGCTGAAAAACGGGGCCGGTGGCTATATCCTGAAAGACAGCGAACCGGCCGAACTGAAAAAAGCCATGGATGCGGTCTGCAGCAAAGGCTTCTACTATTCGGAAATGGTGACCGGGAGGCTGATCCATACCATCCATTCCATGCAGGAAGACAACAGTCCGGGAAAAGCCCTGGCCGGACTGAACGAACGGGAACTGGAATTCCTGAAACTGGCGGCCACTGAACTGACTTATAAGGAGATTGCTGAACAAATGCACCTCAGCCCCCGCACGATCGATGGCTACCGGGATGATCTTTTTGAAAAACTGAATATCCGCAGCCGGGTCGGACTCGTACTTTTCGCGATTAAAAACGGAATCGTACGCTTATGAAATACCCCGGTGAGGGTACGGCTGGTATCGGCAGATTTGTTACATTAGCAGAGCTTATTTCACTTAACCATTAATACTTGTACTATGTCTGCTTCTGCACCCGCGGCTTTCTGGCCACACAGCGAACACTGGTCTGTAAAAATTCCCGCCCATACCAATCATTACCGCATGCCGGTGATGCAGGATAAAGGGTATGCGATCATGAAAACCCTGGATATCTCCCATATCCCGCCGGCTGAATGGGAAAACCTCACCTACATGGACTGGAAGAGTGGGGGGGATACCAACTTTGCTCCCCTGGCTTCCTGCGATGGCACCAATGAATGTAAGGGCTTCTGGGAAAATGGGAAAACCGATAAGGATGCCATTTTCACGCCGAACTCGGAATTATGTCCCAACCTGATGGCCTATATTAAATCGATTCCCGCCAACTTTGGCCGGGTGCGGATCATCCGGCTGGAGCCGCAGAATCACGACCTGGCCCTGCGCTCGGTACACCGCGATGATAATAACCGCCTCAATCCGGAAGGTGAAGGATGGGTGGTACGGATGTGGATCGAATTAACGGATAACCCTGACAGTTATATGCTGTTGTATGATAGTGATGAAAATAACCTTCCCATCAGGGAATCGGAAACGCATGTGCCGATGCCCAAAGGCGCGCATTTTGTGGTAGACTCCCAGCGGCTCTGGCATGTGGGCGTACACAATGGCTCAAAACCACGTTATGCCGTTATCATCAGTTGCGAAAGCTCACCCGCGCTGGATACCTGGATCAAAGCTAAGATGTGATAACGGCCACGAATATATTTTTGAATAGCTGCTGACGCAGCTATTTTTTTTGCCTTCGGCAAATACGGTGGCCACTGATTAACACGCCTGTCCCGCCTCATGCGGGGAAAGGGCACGAAAAATACAGAAAGGCGGCCACGGATAACACAGATACACACGGATTGCTTTACAATATTTTAACGACACTTCAACTATCCGGAGTCACTGACTTACTTTGTATTGAAAACTCACTTTTTCTTTTGACAAATCCAGACTACTAACTACCGACTACTAACTACGAACTAGTTCAGCACGCTCGTCTCCTTCACAATCTCCGCCTTCTCTTCCTCCTTGATCTTCGCCCAGCCGCCATTAATATTGCGCAGGTTATGAATACCCTGTCTTTTCAGCAATGAAGCGGCAATCACACTACGGTAACCACCGGCACAATGCAGGTAAAGATTATGCTGTTCTTCGATATTGGCGATGGAACCGGGGTCCGTCATTTCTTCCAGGGGAATATTGATAGCATCTTTCAAATGACCATCTGCAAATTCGGTTTCACGGCGCACATCCACCACGACGAGATGGGGATCATGCGGCATATCCATCATCAGTTCATCCGCTTCCACATCTATGATCATATCAATCGGATACCCGCCGGACTGCCAGGCTTCAAAGCCACCGGCTAAATGACCTTCAATTTTATCAAAGCCCACCCGCGCAAGCCGGATGATTGACTCCTTTTCTTTTCCCATTTCTGTTACGAGCAACATGGGCTTATCAAAAGGTAACAGGCTGCCGGCCCATTCAGCAAAACGTCCTTCCAGGCCGATACTGATAGAACCAGGAATATAACCATTCATAAATGTGTTGGCATGACGGGTATCCAGGATGATCAGGTCCTCCGCTGCTTTTTGCTGAAACGCTTCGGGGGATAATGCCTGCATGCCCTTGGCCAGGACTTTCTCCAGGCTGTCATATCCCTCTTTATTGATACGGGCATTTACCGGGAAGTAGGATGGAGGAGCTGTAATACCATCGGTAACTTGTGTAATAAAATCCTCTTTACTGGCGGCACGCATCGCATAGTTGTGTTGTT